>JACZQZ010000098.1 GCA_022545455.1 Pseudomonadota bacterium | reverse complement strand
AGGCGTACATCTTTCTCATGGACTACGCCAACCGCCGCCGCATCAAGATCTGGGGACGCGCGCGGGTCGTCGTCGACGATGCGGAGCTTTTGGAGCGGCTGGCCGACGCCGGCTACGAGGCGGTCCCCGAGCAGGCGGTCCTCTTCGAGATCGAGGCCTGGGACGTCAACTGTCCGCAGCACATCACCCCGCGGTACACCGAGCGGGAGGTGGCCTCCCTCGTCGGGCCGTTGCAGGCGCGCATCGCCGAGCTCGAGGCCCAGGTCACGGCATTGCGCGGCCATCCGGCGCCGGGCGCCGCAGCCCCGCTCGCCGGCGCGTGAGGTCCGGCGCCGCTTTCACCCCCCTGCAAATTAAAGCGTTGACGGCAGAAATATAAGTGTATATACACGTAATATGACCAAGGCGGCCAAGGGACAGGGCACCATGAATATTAAATCGGTTAGGACCTGCGCGTGTTTCAATCTGCGCAAGGCGGCCCGGGCGGTGACCCAGCTCTACGACGAGGTGCTGGCGCCCAGCGGCCTGAGGGGGACCCAGTTCTCCGTCCTCTCCGTCATCTCGGCCGCCGGGCCCGCCACCATGACCGACCTCGCCGACACCCTGGTCATGGATCGCACCACGCTGACCCGCAACCTGAAACCGCTCCTCGACCGGGGGCTGGTGGAGCGCGGCGAGGGGGAAGACCGGCGCCAGCGCCCGATCGCCATCACGCCCGCCGGCAGGGACGCCCTGGGCCAGGCCCTGCCGCTCTGGAAAAAGGCCCAGGCGCGCATCGCCGGCGGCCTGGGCGCGGCCCGCTGGAAGGGCATGGTCGGGGACCTCGACGAGGCGATCCGCCTGGCCCGGACGGGATAATTTTTTTGGGTATATGAGTGTATATGCACGTTTTTGCCTCGCGTGAGGCATCGTTCGACAAACACCATGCAAGGAGTTGGAAGAATGTCTGCTGCTGAAAATGAAATGGGCTCCGCCTGGAGCTTTTCCACGAAGGCCACCCTGGCCGCCGTCTTGACCGTTTGGTTCGCCCTTGCCGCCGCCGCAGGCACGTCGGGGATCTTCACCGCCGGACCGGACCAGGTGTTCCGCCCGGTGCTCCTGTCGGTGTTCGTGCCGATAGCCGTTTTCCTCGGCCTGTATGCCGGATCGCCGGCGTTCCGGAGCTTCGTGATGTCTCAGGACATCCGCTTCCTGACCATGCTCCAGCTTTGGCGCATCGTCGGCTTCGCGTTTCTGCCGCTCTACGCCTTCGACGTGCTGCCGGGCCTGTTCGCCTGGCCGGCGGGTCTCGGCGACGTCGCCGTGGGCGTCACCGCGCCGCTGGTGGTGCTGGCGCTCATGCGCCGACCGGAGTTCGCCCGCAGCGGTCGCTTCATCGTGTGGAACCTGCTCGGGCTTTTCGATTTCGTCGTCGCGGCGGTGACGTCCACTTTGGTGTCCGGCGCGTTCCCGGCCCTATCCGCCGGGCCGATCACCAGTGCGCCATTGGAGCATTGGCCGCTGATCCTGTTTCCCAGCTTCATCGTACCGCTGTTCGTCTTCATGCACCTGAGCGTGCTTTTCCAGGTGCGGGCGCTGCGGGCGCGGGCCGGCGGGGAGCGGCGGACGAACGCGCCCATCGGGGCGGACGTCCCCGGCGCGGGACACGGGCCCCTGGCCGTCTCCCCGGCCTCAACCCGTATCGCAGGAGGATGACATGTCCCTGGCAACGCAACGGAACCCGGAGGCCACGCAGACGATGGCTCCGAAACAGGCGGGCACACAAGGCCTGTTGTTGATCGCGCGGTCCTACGGGATCGTCCGGCGGGCCGCCATAGTGGCCCTGGTCATAGGCAGCGCCCTGACCTTGATCAATCAGCCGCAAGCGGTCTTCGGCGATGCGCCGTTAAACCTTGCGCCGTTCATCCTGGTCTACCTGACGCCATTCGTGGTCGTCGTGCTGTCCCAGGTCCTTGGCACCCGAACGCTCTTTTCCGAGGTCGCGGGCGGGCGCTCGACGGGGCGTGACACCGAGTCCTTTGCCGGCACCGCCCTATCCCACGGGATCCCGCTCCGTGTGGCGACCGTTGCCCTTGGCGTGGGAACGGCAATGACGCCGGTCATCGTCGCCCTGACCCTGCTCGACGGCGGCGATCTGAGCCGCGTGCCGTTGGCGCAGATCGGCCAAGTGTACGCGCTTCCCCTGGTCTTCGGCCTGATTTCCCAGACCCTTGCCTATCGACGCGCCAGGGCGCGGGCGTTTTGACGACCACGAAACCGGCGGCGGGGAGTCGTTACCGCGAATCCCGCCGCCACCGCAACCATGAAACAGGAGATACGAAAATGTCGAACGACCATTCGCTCACCACACCTATCACCCGGTTTGGCCTAGCCTCGATCGCTGCCGTTGCTCTTTATCTCGGCAACGCCCTGGCCCATGGACCGGCGACCGCCGGCACGGACGTCCCGCTCACCAAGACGGTGCACGAGACCGCAATGGTACCGGCTGCGGTACAGCGATCCTTTGGCGGATTCGAGCCGCCCAAGGGGTGGGTTCCGCCCCCCCTTGACCCCACTGGGGTGACGTTGGTGACCAAAGAGTTGAGCCCGGGGGTCTACGCGCTTCTTTCAACGAAACCGCCCGTGGACAACAGCGGGTTCGTCGTCGGCGAGCGCGGCGTGTTGGTGATCGACGCCCACATCAATGGCGCCATGGCCCGGCTCATCCAGGCGGCCGTCCGAAGGGTGACCGACAAGCCCATCCTCTACCTGGTCAACACCAACAGCCACGGCGATCACACCTTCGGGAACTACGCCTTCCCGGTCGAGACGAAGATCGTCGCCCACCGGAAAACGGCCGAGGCGATGCGCAAATTCGAGCAAGAGAAAAAGGTGCTCCTGGCGACGGTGAAAGGTCCGGAGGTGTTTTCCGGCGTACGGCTGCGCCTTCCCGATGTGGTGTTCGAGGAGTCCCTGCGGCTGGACCTGGGCGGTCGCGTGGTGGAGCTGTACCACTTCGGCCACGGCAACACGCCCGGCGACACGGTGGTGTACGTGCCGGAGGCAAGGGTGGCCTGGACGGGCAACCTGGTCCTCGGCGAGGGGATCATTCCCTGGGCCATCGAGGGGAACACGCCGGCCTATCTGAGGACGATCGCCCGTTTCGCGGCGAGCCTCGATGTCGAGACGATCGTTCCGGGGCACGGCGTCATGACCTCGCGGGTCACCTTGGACACCTACCGCCGTTATCTCAGCGGGCACATCAACGCGGTGCAAGGGGCTATCCGCTCCGGCCAAACGTTGGAACAGACGCTGGCCGGCATGCCACTGGGAGAGTCCTACCTTCCGCCGGCGGACTCGCCCCTGGCCCTGGTGCGGCCCCTCGCGAAGGGCTTCCACCTTTGGAACGTCAAGAAGACCTACTTGGAACTGAACGGAAAATGAGCCCTTCGGGCGGTTAGTCCTCCCGCCGGTCCGGGCGGCCACGCGCCGCCCGGACCGCTTCCCCGGAAGGTGTCCGGGGGAGCGGCCGTATTGTTCGACCTACAACTGCTCCAGGATCTTCTCGGCGCTGGTGGCCTCGAAGCTGCCCGCCGGGTCGATGTTGAGGCTTTTCACCACGCCGTCGTCGACCACCATGGAAAAGCGCTGGCACCTGAGCCCCAGGCCGCGTTCGGTGAGGTCGAGCTCCAGCCCCGCCGCCTTGGTGAACTGGGCGCTGCCGTCGGCCACCAACGTCACCTTGTCGCCCACGTTCTGGTCCTTGCCCCAGGCGCCCATGACGAAGACGTCGTTGACCGCCAGGCAGACGATGCTGTCCACGCCCTTGGCCTTGAGGGCGTCGGCGTTGGCGACGAAGCCGGGCAGGTGCTGGGCCGAGCACGTCGGCGTGAAGGCCCCGGGCAGGCCGAACAGCGCCACCGTCTTGCCCTTGAAGATGTCGTCGGTGGTAATGGCGCTGGGGCCATCCGCCGTCATGATGTTCAGCGTTGCCGACGGAATGGTATCGCCAACTTGTATGGTCATCGTTCCCCCCTGTGATTCGGTTTTATAGAACCCGTGAATTTCCCGGCCCTGGCGCCGGGCCGGCCCCCAAAAGATAAAGCCTCTGGTCCGGGAATCCAGCCCCGACTCACCGGGCCGGGGCGGCGGCGTTGCCGGCGGCGCGGTCGAGGGCCGCCAGGACCGCCCCTTCGGTGAGCAGCTCAGGCAAGGCAATTCCGTCCGGCGCGCCCGGGCCGTAGACGGCATCGAAGGGAATGCCGTAGCGCCCGAACCGCGCCAGGTACCTGGAGATGGCTTCGTCGGGCAGGGTCCAGTCGGCCTGCATGGGGATCACGGCGCCGCTGGTCAGGCGTTTGATCACGTCGCCCCGCAAAATAACGAATGTCTTGTTGATCTGGCAGGTGATGCACCAGTCGGCGCTGACATCGACGAAAACGGTCTTGCCCGCCGCCACCAGTTCCGGGATGGCGGCCTCGTCGAAGGGCTTCCACAGGTCCCCGGGGAGCGCCTCGGTGGCCGCCGCTGGCGCCGGGGCGCCAGCGGGAAGGGCAGCCGGAACCAGGAACGCCAAACCGGCCAGCACGACCGTGGCCGCCGCCCCGGCGCGCCCGAACCGCCGGCCGGCGCGCCGTCGCACAAAGAGGGCCGCCCCGGCGCCGGCCACCAACACGCCAACGGCCGCGGCCGCCCCAAGGCCCACCTGCGCGGCGAGTACGGTAAGCAGCCACACGCCCGTCGCCGCCAGGGCGAAGCCGAGTACCCGGCGCAAGGTCGCCATCCACGGGCCGGGCCGGGGCAGCCGCGTCGCCAGCCCCGGCACCGCCGCCACCGCCAGATAGGGCAGCGCCAGCCCGACGCCGAGGGCGGCGAAGATGGTGAAGATCTCGGCCGGTCCGCGGGACAGGGCAAAACCGACGGCGGTGCCCAGGAACGGCGCCGAACACGGGGTCGCCAGCAGCGTCGCGAAGCCGCCGGAAAGAAAATGCCCGGCGAGGCCGCGAACACGGCTCGCGCCCCCGCCCACATTGGCCAGCCATCGGGGCAGCCCGACGTCGAAGAACCCCCACAGGTTGCAGGCGAACAGCGCCACCATCAGGATCATGGCGATGAGGAACCAGGACTGCTGGAACTGGATGCCCCAGCCGACCGCCATGCCGGCCGCCTTGACCCACACCAGCGCGCCGGCCAGGAGCAGGAACGAAACCACGATGCCGGC
This sequence comes from Pseudomonadota bacterium, assembly GCA_022545455.1. Lineage (GTDB taxonomy): Bacteria > Pseudomonadota > Alphaproteobacteria > Rhodospirillales > 2-02-FULL-58-16 > JACZQZ01. The sequence continues at coordinate 5,209 of JACZQZ010000098.1, read as the reverse complement.
GGCGGAGGCCAAGAAGCTGAGGCTGACCGCGCGCCGCTCGCCGCCGCCGTGGCCGACGACGCCCAGAAGCTTGATCGAGAGGACGGGAAGCACGCAGGGCATGAGGTTGAGGATCAGCCCGCCGAGCACCGCCAGGACCAGGATGAGCGGCAGCGATAGCGTCGCTTCCGTCACCGCCCGAGGCACGGTGCCCGGCGGCGACGCAACCACGGCGAGGGTGCGCTCGGCGGTACGGGCCCCGTCGACAAGGGTCATGGTCAGGCGGGTGCCGGCCAAGCCGGTTTCCGGGGCGCCGTCCACGGAAACCTCCAGGAGGGCGCCTTTGCCGCCGTCCTTCAGGCTGACCCTGGGCGCCGAGAACACCAGGTCTTCCGGCCCCTCCACGTACAGGTCGGGGGCGACGAACGGCATGGTCGCGCTTGCCGTGACCCGCAGCACGGTGCCCGCGCCTCCGTCCACGACCTCGGCCCGCTCAATGGCCACGCCGTGGGCGGACCCGTCCCCCGGCACGTGGACGGCAAAGCGGTTGATGAGATGGGCAAACCGGCTCGGCCCCGCCGCCCCGGCCGGCAGGCGCAGGGCCAGTTTCGCCTCGTAGGGAATGCAGATTTCCTTGCAGGTGAGATACCCGACGGCAGCGCGAACGATGAGCGGCTCGCCCGCCCGGGCCAGCGTCGCGGTGACGGGCAACACCACTTCGCCGGTGTAGCCGAGGGATTCGAAGCCGAGGATCGAGAATCGCCCCGGCGCCGGCCAGGACAGGGTCGCGCCCGCCAGGTTTTCCGACCCCGACCAGTCGACGTTCGGCGGATAACCGGCGTCGCCGGGCGAGCGCCAGTAGATCTTCCAGCCCTCGCGCAGGCGGAAGTGCAGGCCGAGCGACACCTTCTTCGCCGTGCCCACCGCCTCGGTCGCCGCCACCAGGCGCACGGCCGTCTGCTCGGTTTCCGCCCATGGCGACGCCGCCGCCGAGACCACGGAGGGGCAAAGCCACGACGCGGCCAACGCCGAAAGCGCCAAAATCGCCAACCGTCCCGTTCCGCGCGTCAAGACATCCCCGCCCGCTTCATCACCGTACCCGAGGGACGCGGCACCCGCCGCGTCCCCATTCATATGGATTTTAACCAAGGAATTTTAAAAAAGTATGGGTGTTCACGAACTCTTTACCGCTCCCGGGGCTTGATTCCAAGGCCATTGGCGCAATGGACGCCACCACCACCATTGCCCTGGACCCATTACAGGAATGGGGTGGGAGATGACGCTACGGGGTTTCCCACGCCCCCGTCGTGTGCGACAATGGTGTCGTTGGGATGTCTTGGCCCGTGCGCCGTGGCGCCCCGTGATTTCAAAAGCTGTGGCCGATGTGAGCGGACAATGTCGACTCTTCAGGACGCCCAGCATTACCTGTCGGGACAAATTCTGGTGGCCATGCCGGGATTGACGGATCCCCGCTTTGCCAGGACGGTCATCTACATGTGCGCCCACAGCGCCGACGGGGCCATGGGGCTGGTGCTGAACCGGGCGCTCGAGTCGCTCACTTTTCCCGATCTGCTGGAGCAGTTGGGCATCGAAACCACCAGCGTCGAAGAGCCCATTAATATTCATTTCGGCGGCCCCGTAGAGTCGGGACGGGGTTTTGTCCTGCACACGCCCGACTACGTGCAGGACGCCACCCTGGTGGTGGACGGGGAGATCGCACTCACCGCCACGGTGGACATCCTCAAGGCCATCGCCGGGGGCACGGGGCCGCGCCGGTGCCTCCTGGCCCTGGGCTACGCCGGCTGGGGGCCGGGCCAGCTGGACAACGAGATCAAAAGCAACGGATGGCTGAATGTGGCCGCGGACGACGAATTGATTTTCGGCCCCGACCTGGACAGCAAGTGGGACCGGGCCATGGGGAAGCTCGGCGTCGACCCGCGCATGCTTTCGGACACGGCCGGCCACGCGTGACCTGATCAGAAGTCAGAAGTCAGGAATCAGAAAAAAAGCACCGGGAACACCTGATCCCTGACTTCTGACTTCTGACTTCTGACTTTCTCTGACCTCTGCCTACGCCAGCCGCTCCGCCACGCGGTCGTAACTTTCCATGCGCCCCAGGGGACCCAGCGCCGCCAAGGTGGGCTTGCCGGCGGTGATTCGCCGGGCCACCCTTTCGACGGTGTCCACATCCACCGCTTCGATCTTGTCGACGATTTCGGCCACGCTCAACGGGCGGCCGAAGACCATCATCTGGCGGGCCAGTTGCTCGCAGCGCGACGACGTGCTCTCCAGGGACATCAGGATGCCGGCCTTGAGCTGGGCGCGGGCGCGGGCCACCTCTTCCTCGGTGACGTCGCCGCACACCTTGGCGATTTCATCGCAGACCAGGGGAATCAGCTCTTCGGTTTCCTTCTCCCCGGTGCCGGCGTAAATGCCGAACAGGCCGGTGTCCGTATAACACGAGAGAAAGGTGTAAATGCTGTACACCAGGCCGCGCTTTTCGCGCACCTCCTGGAACAGGCGCGAGGACATGCCGCCGCCAAGCAGAGTGGAAAGGACCGAAACCGCGTAGAAGTCGGGGTCCTTGTGCGAAACGCCCTGGAAGCCGAGCACCACGTGGACCTGTTCCAGATCCCTGTCCTCGCGCACCTCACCGCCCACGTAACGGGCGGCATCGCGGGGAGCCTCGTCGCCGTCCGGCAGGCCCTCGAAGGCGGTCTCCGCCAGGGCCACCAGGGCCTCGTGATCCATCCGGCCGGCGGCGGCCACCACCATGCGCGGGGCACTGTAATGGGCGCGCATGTACTCGATGATGGTGTCGCGCCCCATGTCGCGCACGGAGTCCACCGAACCGAGAACGGGACGCCCCAGGGCCTGGCCGGGAAAGGCGGCCTCCTGGAAGTGGTCGAACACCACGTCGTCGGGGGTGTCGTGGGCCTGGTTGATTTCCTGGAGAATGACCGCGCGCTCGCGCGCCAGCTCGTCGGGCGCCAGGACCGCGTGCTGCACGATGTCGGCGATGATGTCCATGCCCAGCGCCAGGTCCTCCTTGAGAATCTTGGCGTAATAGGCGGTGTGTTCGCGCGCGGTATAGGCGTTGAGGTAGCCGCCGACGGCTTCGATTTCCTCGGCAATGGCGACGGCACTGCGCCGTTCCGTGCCCTTGAAGACCATGTGCTCGAGTAGGTGGGAAACGCCGTTGACTTCGGGGCGCTCGTACCGGGTTCCGACCTCGACCCAGACGCCCACGGACGCTGTCTCCACCGTGTCCATGGGGTCGCTGACCACGCGAAGCCCGCTGCCGAGGGTGGACACGCGTGTGCTCATGCGGCCGCCCTCCCGGCCAGGCGCGCGCTCACGAAATCCTGCACGGTCTCGAGGTCGTTGGGCAGGACCTCGCAGCGCTCCCGGCGCTCGAACAGGTCGGCCATCCGCGCCGGCAAGGCCGGGCGGACGCCGGTCGCCTCCTCCACCGCCGCCGGGAACTTGGCCGGGTGCGCCGTCGCCACACAGACCAGGGCGGAATCGGACTCCCCGTGGCACGCCTCGCCGGCGACCACGCCGATGGCGGTGTGGGGGTCGAGCAGGTGCCCGGTCGCCTCGTACAGGCGCCGGATCGCCGCCTTGGTGGCCCCGTCGTCCAGGCGGTACCCGGCGAACAGCCGGCCCATGCGCCGCCAGCGGGCTGCCCCGAAGGTCACCCGGCCCTGGCGGCGGAAGCGGGCCATCACGCCGGCCAGGCGGGCGCCGTCGCGGCCGTAGTAATCGAACAGAAGGCGCTCGAAATTGCTCGAAACCTGGATGTCCATGCTGGGGCTCACGGTGGCGGTCACCGGCACCATTTCCATGGTCCCGATATCGAAGAAGCGGGTCACGATGTCGTTGGTGTTGGACCCGACGACAAGCCTTTTCACCGGCAGACCCATCTTGCGGGCGGCATAGGCGGCATACACGTTGCCGAAGTTGCCCGTCGGCACGGCGAACGTGACGGCGCGCCGCGGCGCCCCCAGGGCCGCCGCGGCGGCGAAGTAATATACGATCTGGGCCATGATCCGGGCCCAGTTGATGGAATTAAAGGCGCCGAGACGGAAGCGCTCGCGGAAGGCCTGGTCGTTGAACATGGCCTTCACCAGGTCCTGGCAGTCATCGAACGTGCCCTCGATGGCCACGTTGTGCACATTGGGCGAGAGCACCGTGGTCATCTGCCGACGCTGCACCTCCGATACGCGCCCCTTGGGATGGAGGATGAAGATCTCGATCGCCTCGCGGTCGCGGCAGGCCTCGATGGCGGCCGGGCCCGTGTCGCCCGAGGTGGCGCCGACGATGGTCACCCCCTGGCCCCGTTGCGTGAGCACATGGTCGAACAGGCGGCCGACAAGCTGCAGGGCGTAGTCCTTGAAGGACAGGGTGGGCCCATGGAACAACTCCAGAAGCCACGTGTTCGCCCCGAGCTGCGAAAGCGGCGCCACCGCCGCGTGGCCGAAGTCGGCGTAGGACTGCGCCACCAGGCGGGCGAAATCGGCCTCGGCGATGCGCCCGCCGACGAAGGGCTTCATCACCCGCGCCGCCAGTTCCCCATACGGCAATCCGCGAAAGGCCTCGATCTCGGCCCTGGAGAACCGCGGCCAGGCTTCGGGCACGTAAAGCCCGCCGTCGCGGGCCAAGCCGGCCAGCAGCACGTCGTCGAACGAAAGCGCCGGGGCCGCTCCCCGGGTGCTGACGTATTTCACCGAATCCCCTTTCGGTCCGGGAGTTCCGGAGCGGTCACCCTATACACGGGGCCACCCCCGCGCAAGCCGGCCAAGACCGCGCCCAGTACGCTGGAATGGATCGATATTGGGTGTTATACCAAGGGGCGCTGATCATGACCCATAGAGATCGCGTAGGCGGCTCGTCGGGTAGGAGGAAAGGTGCAGGCGATGCGGTGCATCGTCAAAACTTTTCGACGCCCTCCGACGGGCCGCATACGCGACCGCAACGGCGGCTTACCAAGGCTTTCGGACGGCGTCGCGCACGCTTCGCGATGCCCCGCATCGCCACAGCGCACGCTCCTGGCCGAAAACCTTGGTAAGCCGTCTCTATGGGTCATGATCAGCGCTCCTTGGTATTAGCTGCCGGCCTTTCCGGCGTTCCGTTCCATATTGTCGAACAGGGCCGTCGACAGATAGCGCTCGGCGAAGTCGGGCAGGACGACGACGATCAGCTTGCCCTCCATTTGCGGCCGCTCGCC
>JACZQZ010000178.1 GCA_022545455.1 Pseudomonadota bacterium | reverse complement strand
ACCCGTAGCCGGGGGGGCACCCCCCTTGTCCCCCCCGGGGGCCTCGCAAGACCGCCCTTCGGGTCGCGGGGGCGTCCCCCGCATACCGTAGCCGGGGGGACACCCCCCTTGTCCCCCCCGGTGGCCCCCCGGGGCGTCGTGAACGCTTGCCGATGGGTCCGCATCGCCCGCGCGTCCCCTCCTGCCGAGGGAACGGGAAACGCGATCGTATGATATGCGAAATCGTGCAAGGGAGTACTAGATGGCCGATTTCTTCCATCCCGAGGACCATGTCGAACAGCCACGCCTCATTTCCCGGCCTGTCATTGGTGTCGGTCATCCGCGGCATTCCCCCTGCGCAATCGGCGGTCCCGTGCCGGCGCCCGGGCGACCCGCCAACCGGCCCGCCCTATCCGGCCGTACAGACTCCTATGCGTATGCATCATTGTCACGAAACCCATATTGGGCAACCAATAGAACCCTGATTGCAGGGCACCGTATCGTCCGCGGCATGGTGTCGTGCGGCGGGAAGAAACCGTTCCATCGTGGAGACCATTTATGCAACAAGCTGTGGCAACTACCGCCGCCCGGGACGTGGACATTGTCCCGGGAAAGGACCTCGAGGACTTCGTCACCTTCTTCATCAATGATCAGATGTTCGGCATCCCGGTCCTCAAGGTCCAGGACATCCTGACGCCCGACCGAATAGCACCCATTCCGTTGGCGCCGCCCGAAATCCGGGGTTCGATCAATCTGCGCGGGCGCATCGTCACCGTGGTCGACGTCCGGGTGCGTTTGGGCCTGGAGAAACGCCTCCCCGAGAAGAAAGCCGCCCCGGCGGCCAAGGAGAGCCGCCGGCCGGAAGGGGTGAGCCCGCCGCCGGCGGACGGAAGCGCTCACCCAGCCCAGGAGGAGAGCCCGGACGAGAACGCCCACCCAGCCCAGGAGGAAAGCCCGGACGAGGCAAGCCGCCCGGCCGCGCCAGGCAATGGCGCCGCGGACACAGAGGGTGCTCCCGTGGACACGGATGCCGCTGGCGGCCCCGCGGAAGACGCGGACGGCTCCGCGGACGCCGTTGAGCGCCCCGCCGACGATGAGAACCGCTCCGTCGAGGGGGCGAGCCCGCCGGTGGACGAGGACACCGCCGCCGCCGGCGTGCACGGCATGTGCGTCACCGTCGAGCACGAGAACGAGCTCTATACCCTGCTCGTGGACAGGGTGGGGGACGTCACCAGCCTGTCCGATGACTCCTTCGAGGACAACCCCAGCACCCTGGATGCGGCGTGGCGGGAGTTCGCCCTCGGCGTCTACCGGCTCGAATCCGCGTTGATGGTGGTGCTTGACGTGGGCCGCCTGCTGGATATCAAGTGGACCCGGAACTAAGACGCCGGCATCGGCGTTAATTCGCCCTGTCCCCTCGGCCGCGGGCCTCCTGAACGGCGGGGAACCGGGCGCGGTCCGGCGCCAAGGTCACCTGGTCTTGCAGTTCAACGCCGCATGCAGCGCCGTTGGCGTGATAACGCACCCCTTCAGGTTCGCCCGCCACAGGTCGGCGCCGTACAGGTTGGCGTCCAGGAGAACGGCGTCGCGCAGATCCGCGTCGCTCAGATCGGCGTTGCACAGGTCGGCACCGCGCAAATTCGCGTTCCTGAGCACCGTGCGCACCAGGTTGGCGCCGGCGAGCCTGACGTTTTGCAGGTCGGCGCCCGAAAGGTCGGCCTCGGTGATGTCCGCGTGGCTCAGGTTCATGTTGCGCAGGTTCACGTTGCTCAGGTTCAATCCGGTAAGGTTGGCCCGTTGCCCGACGCCTTTGCCGTTAAGCCATTCGTGGTGGCTGGACAAAACCCTCAGAAGATGGCGCAGCTTCGCCGACTTCCCCTGGCCGGCCGGGGCCTCGGTCCCGGTCTTCTTTGCGCCGAGCGGCCCCCCACCCTGTGCGGCGCGGGTGAACGTCTCCAGAAGCAGGGCCCTGTCCTCTTCGGATTCGATCTCGGACTGATCGAAGATCAGTGTGCCACGGGGAAGCCTCGCACAGCCGAACACGCCGCGAAGGATCCGACGCGCGTCCTTCTCGTCCGCGGCTTCGACCGCGCCCCGCTCGATGGGTGTGTCGGGTCCCAGGTACACGGCGTAGGCGAACGTGCGCGTGTTGGCGCGTGGCCTGGATTTGCTCTTGGCCTTTTTGGAAATCCGTGTCCCTTGAGGCAGCCTGGCCAAGCCGAACGTACGCCGGAGCAGCCGGCGCGCGTCTTTTTCGTCTTTCGCCTCGACCACGCCCCGCTTGACGGGTGCCGAGGGTTCGGGCCGAATGGCGTAGGCAAACGTTCTTTTGTTCATCGCTTCCCCGCAGAGGTGTTGTCCGATCCCGCCGCTGGCCGCATCCGGCTCGGCGTTCACGCCGACATTTTCAACGTAGTCCTTTGGATACGCGTTTCGAGTATAACGCGGGTATTTTTAGAACACCGGTATAATAAACAGGGCATAGGCATAGGTATATTATGCAAAGGTATAAAATATTCCGGTGTTTTCCACCGATAAATACTTTCCCGGAACGCACCCGTGCGGAACGTCGCGGGACGGGACCGCGGCTTTTGTCCATTGGTGACGGAGGGTTGTGGTTTCGGTGGGTGGCGCGGCGCTAGTGGCCTGTATCAGCTAAATTGTACCCATACGACGGCGTTGCGAGGTTTCCGGCTAGGAGCGCGTCGCGCCGTGGTGTGCGTGCACCACAAGCGGCGCGCGACGACGTCCGGAAGCCTCGCAACGCCGCCCTTCGGGTCGCTTTTCCCGTTCCCTCGGGGGTCGCGGGGGCGCCCCCCGCATAACGTAGCCGGGGGGACACCCCCCGGTGTGGCCCCCCGGGGCGTCGGGAAGGCTTTTCGATGGGCCGCCATCGCCCGCGCCTCCCCTCCTACCGAGGAAACGGGAAAAGCGATCGTATGGGTGCACTTTAGCTGATGCAGGCCACTGGGGCGCGCCAACGGGGGCCAGCGCTCCT
>JACZQZ010000014.1 GCA_022545455.1 Pseudomonadota bacterium | reverse complement strand
GGACCTGCGGGGCGCCCTGGACAACGGGAACGGCGCCGCCGACAAGTCCGACGAAAAAAAGCCCGAAGGCAAAAGCAAAGCCAAGCCCGACGGCGCGGACGCCGGAGACGCCGGAAAGGAGGCGAAGAAGCCCGCCGCGGAGGATTACCAGCTCGGACGGGCGCTTGACCTGCTGCGCGGCCTTTCCCTGTTCTCGGATAGGATCGCGGTGAAAGGCAGTTGACAGTCCACTAGCCACTCGACGGGAGTGCCCGGAAAGGTGCAGGTGTGAAACTTCCCTTCTCTCTCAAGGGCCTGGGATTCGGCAAGGGTGCGCGCCGGAAGGACGAGGCCGACGATCTCGAGGATGCGGACTCCGGGGAACCGGAAGATGAACCCGGCGCGCCCGCCGGTGACGACCAGGAGGATGCGGCGGAAGGGGCGCAGGACTCCGCGGGTGGCGGCAAGCGGCGCCTGATCATCGTCGGGGCGGGGGCCTCCGCGGCCGCCCTCGCCGTCATCGGCGTAGGCGGATGGATGTTCCTGGGCAGTGACGCCGGGGACTCCGGGTATCGACCCGAGCCGGGCGTCCCCCGCGTCGAGCTGTCTATTCCCCCATTGGCCGGCGCCCCCGACGAAGGCGTCCTGACGCCGCCGGGCGACGCCGGGACCGGGGACCGTCAGGCGTCCGCGGAACCGGACGGCACCGTGGCCGGCGACAGCGAAGGCGCCGATGCCGAGGGGCCGGACACGGGCGTGGTGGTTTCGCCGGTCAGGCTGGTGGCGTTTTCCAACATGCCGGAGGTGCCCGTCGAGCCGCCGCTGGCCCGGGTTCCGGATCCGGCCCTGGTCGAACAGGGCGCCTACGGTCCCCTGCCCCGGGTCAGCGCCGACGGCCGCCGGCCGTGGCGAGTCTACGCCCGGCCCTTCGACGCCCGCGACGAACGCCCGCGCATCGCCATCATCGTCACCGGCCTGGGTCTGAGCCAGGCCGCCACCGAGGCCGCCATCACGCGGCTTCCGGGATCGGTGACTCTGGCCTTCGACCCCTATGCCAAGGGTCTGGACGACTGGATTCCCCTGGCCCGGGAAGCGGGGCACGAGGTGTTGCTGTCCCTGCCCATGGAGTCCGCCAACTTCCCGGTCCACGACCCCGGACCGTATGCGCTCAGGACCTCGCTCGCCCCGGCGGACAACCTGCGGCGCCTGGAATTCGTGCTCAGCCGGCTGTCCGGTTACGTCGGCGTGGTCACCGTCATGGGATCCGGGTTCACCACCGCCGAGGAGCAGTTGCGTCCGGTTCTCGAGGCGCTGAGGGAACGGGGCCTGTTGTTCGTCGAGGCGGTGCGGACGCCGAAGACCCTGGCGCCGGAGATCGCCACCGAGATCGGCCTGCCGCACGTGGCCAACGATTTGCTCCTGGACGAGGACCCATCCAAGGCCTCCATCGACATTCGGCTTGCCGAGCTCGAGGGCATCGTCCGCAAACGCACCACGGCCGTGGCCATGGCCGCGCCCAACCCCGCCACCCTGGAGCGTATCGCCGCGTGGGCCGCCACGCTGGAAGGCAAGAACCTGGCCCTCGCCCCCGTTTCCGCCGTCGCGCTCCGGCAGCGTACGCGATGACATCGGAGGACCCGCCCCGGCGGCCCTACCGCAGGGGCGTGGGGGCGGTGCTCTTCAACGCCGAGGGAAAGGTGTTCGTCGCCCGGCGCATCGACACGCCCGGCGAGGCGTGGCAACTGCCCCAGGGCGGCATCGAGGAAGGTGAGGCCCCGCGCCAGGCCGTGCTCAGGGAACTGGCCGAGGAGATCGGCACGGACAAGGCCGAAATCATCGCCGAAAGCGCAGACTGGATGTGTTACGACCTGCCCGGCGAATTGGCGGACACGGTGTGGGGCGGACGGTACCGCGGCCAGATGCAAAAGTGGTTCGCGCTCAGGTTCACCGGCGCGGACGAGGACATCGACCTGAACGCCAGCGCGTCTCCGGAGTTCACCGACGCCAAATGGGTGGCGATGGAGGACCTGCCCCGGCTGATCGTTCCCTTCAAGCGCGCCCTTTATGAAAACATTGTCGCCGAGTTCCGTCACCTGGCCGCCCGTCCGCGGCAAGAGACGGGATAGGAACGCCCAAGCCTCCTTCTGATCGCGAACGCGGCCCGTTCGGGGCCGGCCCGTTGGCCGCCGTGCCGGTCGCGGGCTGAAGCGCCCGGGAAGCGGTCCTTGAAACGGGGCCGGGTATTGCCCATTCTCCCGGCATGTCGGAGCGCCCCCATCCCGCCGCCCTGGTCACCGGCGGCGCCCGCCGCATTGGCCGCGCCATCGCGCTCGACCTGGCGGCCCACGGCTGGTCCGTGGTCGTCCACTACAACACCTCTGAGCAAGCGGCCCGCGAGACGGTCGAGGAAATCACCGCCGGCGGCGGACGGGCGGCGGCCGTGGGTGCCGATCTCGCCAGGGAAGAGGATGGCCTCCGGCTTGTCCCGCGTGCGGCCGAGGAGGTCGGCCCGCTCACCTGCCTGGTCAACAACGCGTCCGTGTTCGAGATCGACACGCCCGAGACCGCGACCCGGGACTCCTGGGATGCGAATTTGCAGGTCAACCTGCGCGCCCCTTTCGTGCTGACCCAGGCCTTCGCCGCGCAACTGCCGGCCGACGGCGAGGGCAACGTCATCAACATCATCGACCAGAGGGTGTGGAACCTCACCCCCTATTACACGACCTACACGGTCAGCAAGGCGGCGCTGTGGACGCTGACGCGGACCCTTGCCCAGGCGCTGGCCCCGCGTATTCGCGTCAACGCGGTGGGGCCGGGTCCGACCCTGCCCCACGCGCGCCAGACGGACGAGACGTTCGCCCGCCAGTGGGCGGCCCTGCCGCTGGCGCGCCGCACCCTGTCCGAGGAGATCGCAGACGCCGTGCGGTTCATTCTGCAGGCGCCGGCGATGACCGGGCAGATGATCGCCCTCGACGGCGGCCAGCACTTGGGCTGGGCCCAGCGCCGGCGCACCGACACCCCCGCCCCCGAGGATTGACCGCCCCGACCATGCGCCGCTCCGTTCCCGCCGGCACGGCCCGTATCAACGGGTGTCCTCCGGGACGCCGCAAGGGGGGGCGTATTCGAACGGCTAATACGAAGGTATGTGTTTGCGCTTTCACAATGTCCCACAAGCCATTGCAGAAAAGGGGTTTACTGATCAGGGGCGTCCGAGTTTTGCACAGGGTACCAAGCCGTTCGCTGACCGATTCGACGGCGCCCCGAACGGTCGCCGGGGATTTTTGTTGGCCGGACGGGTCGAATATTCCTTATTTAAATCAATGCATTATGGAACTGCCTAATTTTTGTGCAAAGTGAGGAAAACGGCGGTTTTCATGGAGCTTTGAACGAGGGGGCGGAATTTTCAACAGACTTACCCACAGGAATCGTGGATAGTTGGCCACGAGTTGGCTTTTGCCGATGACCCATGCGAATGGATAGGCCCGCATTGACGCCGATCACGCCTTCGGCCACATAGCCGGTATGGGCGCGCAGCGGCACATCGACACCCCGACGGCGTCCGGCGGCCCGTCGCTTGCCGCCGGCGGCGCCGTCATCGAGTCCCATCTCGGGACCCTGCCCTCGGGTCCCGGCGTATACCGGATGATCAATGCCGCGGGCGACGTCCTTTACGTGGGCAAGGCCAAGAACCTGAAAAAGCGGGTGGCCAGCTACACCAAGGTGGCGCGCATGTCCACCCGGATGCGGCGCATGGTGGCGGAAACGGCGGCCATGGAGTTCGTCACCACCCATACCGAGGCCGAGGCCCTGCTTCTGGAGGCCAACCTGATCAAGCGCTTCGCGCCGCGCTATAACATCCTGCTGCGCGACGACAAGTCCTTTCCCTCCATCCTGCTGACCGGGCACCATCCGTTCCCCCAGATTGTGAAGCACCGCGGCGCCCGCAGCCGCAAGGGCGAGTACTTCGGACCCTTCGCCTCGGCCGGGGCGGTGAACCAGACCCTGACCGTGCTGCAGCGGGCGTTCCTTCTCAGATCGTGCACGGATTCGGTGTTTGCGGGCCGCACCCGGCCCTGTCTGCTGTATCAGATCAAGCGCTGCTGCGCGCCGTGCGTGGGCAAGATCGACGAGGCCGATTACGGGCTCCTGGTGGATCAGGCCCGCGCCTTTCTGCGCGGGGAAAGCCGGGAGATCCAGCACACCCTGGCCCGGCGCATGCAGGACGCGAGCGATGCCCTGGCCTTCGAAAAGGCGGCCGAATACCGCGACCGCATCGGCGCACTGACGCGCATCCAGGCCCACCAGGACATCAATCTGGCCGGCATCGGGGAGGCAGACGTGATCGCCGCCCACCAGGCGGGCGGGCACACCTGCATCCAGGTGTTCTTCTTCCGGGCGGGGCGCAACTTCGGCAACCGCGCGTACTTTCCCAGCCACGCCCGCGACGACGATGCCACCCGCGTGCTGGAGGCCTTCATCGGCCAGTTCTATGAAGACAAGCTGCCGCCCCGGCTGGTGCTGGTCAGCCATCGCCCGGCGAACCAGGCGGTGCTGGCCGAAGCCCTGTCCGTGCGCGCCGGGCGCCGGGTTCGGCTTACGTGTCCGCAGCGGGGAGCGAAGCGTCAACTGGTGGCGCACGCCACGGCCAACGCCCGCGACGGCCTGGGCCGGCGCCTGGCGGAGAGCGCCTCCCAGCGCCGGCTGCTCGAGGGCCTGTCGCGGACCCTGGACCTGGAGGCGCCGCCCGAGCGCATCGAGGTCTTCGACAACAGCCATGTCTCCGGCGCCCAGGCCGTCGGCGCCATGATCGTCGCCGGACCCAAGGGCCTGATGAAAAACGCGTACCGAAAGTTCACCATCCGCGGCGCCGCCGCCGGGGGAGACGCCGGCGGCGGCGGATTTTCCCCGGGCGACGATTACGCCATGATGCGCGAGGTGCTCACCCGCCGGTTCTCCCGCGCCCTGAAGGAGACTCCGGACCGGACGGGCGGCCAGTGGCCGGACCTGGTCCTCATCGACGGCGGGGCGGGCCAGCTAAGTGTTGCGCTGGACGTGTTCCAGGAGCTGGGGATCGACGACGTGGCGGTGGCCGCCATCGCCAAAGGGCGGAGGCGCAAGGCCGGGCGCGAGCGTATATTCCTGCCCGGCCGCGCGCCCGTCACCTTGGACTCGCGCGACCCCATCCTATATTTCTTACAGCGCTTGAGGGACGAGGCGCACCGCTTTGCCATCGGCGCGCACCGGGCGAAGCGGACCAAGAGGCTGGCCCGCTCGGCGCTGGATGCCATTCCCGGCATCGGCGCCAAGCGCAAGAAGGCTTTGTTGCACCACTTCGGCGCGGCGCGTGCCGTCGCCCAGGCCGGCCGCGCCGACCTGGAGGCCGTGGAGGGCATCAGCACGGCGATGGCCAATAACATCTATGACTGGTTTCATCCCCGGGGCTAAAATACGGTGGCGCGCCGTCCGCGGCGGCGCGATGATCCGGAACACGCCATGCCGATTAACCTGCCCAATATCCTGACCATCACACGGATTGTCGCCATTCCCGTGGTTGTCGGGCTGCTGTTCATGGGTCCTCCCTTGGGCAACTGGCTGGCCCTGGCGGCGTATACCTATGCCTGCGTCACCGACTTTTTCGACGGCTACATCGCCCGCGTCCGGGGCCAGCAGTCTACCTTCGGGCGATTCCTCGACCCCGTGGCGGACAAGCTGTTGGTGGCGTCGGTGCTGCTCAGCGTGGTCGGGTTCGACCACATCGGCGGGCTCACCCTGTTGCCGGCGGCGGTCATCCTGTGCCGCGAGATCCTGGTTTCGGGGCTGCGCGAGTTCCTCGCCGAGATCCGGGTGGGCGTCCCCGTGACCCGTCTGGCCAAGTGGAAGACGACGGTGCAGATGGTGACGCTGGGGTTCCTCATCGTCGGCCCGACGGGTCCCGATTTCGGCCCCGTCACCACCACCGAAATCGGCGTCTTCGGCCTGTGGGCGGCGGCGATCCTGACCATGATCACCGGGTACGATTACCTGCGCGCCGGGTTGAAGCACATCACCGAAACCGACACGCCGGCCGAGCGCAAGGCCGTGAAGGCCGCCAAGCCGGCGGGAAACACCGGTTGATTTGCCGGGACGCGTGACCAATTACTGTCGATTGCAGGCACGGTATCGGGCCGGGGAGGAGAGAGTTCACCGATGAAGACCTTCGGCGTGGTGGGATGGAGCGGCAGCGGCAAGACGACCCTCGTGGTCAAGCTGTTGCCCGAGTTGATCGGCCGCGGTCTCAGGGTGTCGACCATGAAGCACACCCACCACAACTTCGACATCGACCGGCCGGGAAAGGATTCCTACGAGCACCGCCGCGCCGGGGCCAGTGAGGTGCTGCTGGCGTCCTCGGCGCGCTGGGCGCTGTTGCACGAGGTCCGCGACAATCCCGAGCCCGACATGGACGTGCTGATCGGGCGCATGGCGCCGTGCGACCTGGTGCTCATCGAGGGATTCAAGCGCCACCGCCACCCCAAGGTCGAGGTCTACCGCGCCGCCAACGGCAAGGCGCTCCTGTGCGGGGAAGACCCGACCGTGCTGGCGGTGGCCAGCGACGGACCCCTGCCCGACGCGCCCGTGCCGGTGCTCGATCTCAACGACGTTGCCGGAATCGCCGATTTCATCGTCGAGCACTGCGGGCTGGGGGGGAAGAGCGAGGATGGGCTCGTTTAAGGACGACTGTTTCGCCTTCGGCGCCGAGTTGACGCCGCTCGGCGATGCGCTGTCCATGCTGGCGGCCAGGCTGAGCCCGGTGACCGGCACCGAGACCGTTTCCTTGCGCGCCGCCCTGATGCGCACGCTGGCCGAGGACGTGGTGGCGCCGCGCGACGTGCCGCCCCACGACAACACGGCGGTGGACGGATATGCCGTGTTCTTCGACGACCTGAAGACAGACACCGGGACGCGGCTGCCGGTGACCGGGCGCATCACCGCCGGCCATCCCCTGGACCGCGCGGCGCGGCGCGGCGAGGCCTTGCGCGTTTTCACCGGCGGGCTGATGCCGGAAGGGCCGGACACGGTGTTCATGGAGGAGAGCTGCGAAACCGACGGGGAACACGTGATCCTCAAGCCCGGAATCACGCGCGGCGCCAACCGGCGCTTCCGCGGCGAGGATGTCCGGGCCGGCACCGTGATCATCCGCTCGGGGCGGCCTCTCAGGGCCCAGGAGATCGGCCTGGCCGCGTCGGTCGGCCGTTCCGAGATCACGGTCCGCCGGCGGCTCAGGACGGCCGTGCTGTCCACCGGCGACGAGGTGTACGACCCCGGCGGCGAGGCGCCGCCCGGGTGCATTTTCGACGCCAACCGCTACACCATCATGGGGCTTCTGGAAGGTCTGGGGTGCGCGGTCACGGACCTGGGCATCCTGCCCGACACCGTGGACGCCATCCGCGACGCCCTGGCCGGGGCGGCGGACGCACACGACCTCATCATCACCTCGGGCGGCATGTCGCGGGGCGAGGAGGACCACGTCAAGGAGGCCGTCGAATCCCTGGGCACCCTCCACTTCTGGCGCCTGGCCATCAAGCCGGGCCGTCCCATCGCGCTCGGCACCGTGGGCGAGACCGCCTTCGTCGGGCTCCCCGGCAATCCGGTGGCGGTCATGGTCACCTTCATGTGCATCGCGCGGCCCGTGGTGCTTCTGCTGTCCGGGCGCTCGGACATCGAACCGCCCCGTTTCCGGGTCCGCGCCGGCTTCGACTTCAAGAAGAAGCTGGGCCGACGCGAATGGCTGCGCGCCCGTCTGGTGACCGACGCCGACGGCGGCGTGACCGCGATCAAGCACCCCGCCGCGGGCGCCGGCATCCTCACCTCGATGGTGGAATCGGATGGCCTGATCGAACTGCCCGAGGACCAGGGCGCCCTGGTCGAGGGAACCATGGTTGATTTCCTTCCCTTCGCCGAGGTGACCCGATGAAGATCGTCTACTTCGCCTGGATGCGCGAGAAGGCCGGCGTCGGCGAGGAAGAGGTGACCCCGCCCCCCGAGGTGAAGGACGTGCGCGGCCTGATCGACTGGCTCAAGGGCCGCGGCGGCGGATATGCCGAAGCCTTCGCCGACCTCTCGGTGGTGCGCGTCGCGGTCAACCAGGAATATGTTACACTGGACCATCCCGTGGCGGAGGAGGACGAGGTCGCCCTGTTCCCGCCGGTGACCGGCGGCTAGCGAGCGTGAGGCCATGATCCGCGTGCAGCGCGAGAAATTCGACCTGGGCGCCGAGGTGGCGCGCATGACCGAGGGCAACCACGGGATCGGCGGCGTGTGCGCCTTCGTCGGCCTGGTCCGCGACGTGGCGGGGGACCAGCCGGTGGCGGCGATGACCCTCGAGCATTACCCGGCCATGACCGAGAAGGCGCTGGCCGCCATCGAGGCGGAGGCGCGCGGCCGCTGGCCGCTGGAAGACTCCCTGATCATCCACCGGTACGGCCGGCTCGAGCCCGGCGATGCCATCGTGCTCGTGGCCGTGGCCTCGGCCCACCGCCAGGCGGCCTTCGAGGCCTGTCAATTCCTCATCGACTGGCTCAAGACCAAGGCCCCGTTCTGGAAGCGCGAGGACACCGGGGACGAGACCCGGTGGGTGGAGGCCCGCGCCTCCGACGACCATGCGACGCGGCGCTGGCGCCGCGGCAAGGCGGCGGAATAGGCGCCGCCCGGTGCCTCCCTTCGACGCTGGATGGGACGGATCATGACCGAGGACGGGCCGGTAAAGGCCTATAGGAACGTGCCCTTCCTGAACAGCCGGGACGCCAGGCCGCTGCGCATCCTGTCGGAATACCTGGAGCCGGACGCCCGCTTCGAGGACTTGGAAGTCAGCGACACCATCGTCTTCTTCGGCTCGGCGCGCATCCCGCCGCGCGACGACGCCCAGGCGCGGCTGGAGGCGGCGCGCACCGACGGCGGCGACGTGGCGGCGGCCGAGAAGTGGCTCGCCATGTCCCGCTATTACGAGGACGCCCGGGAGCTGGCCAGGCGCCTGACCGAATGGTCCAAGGGCCTCAAGGGGCGGCGGCGGCGCTTCGTGGTGTGCACCGGCGGCGGCCCCGGAATCATGGAGGCCGCCAACCGGGGCGCCTCCGAGGCCAAGGGCATGAACGTCGGCCTCACCATCTCCATCCCCGGCGAACCCCACGACAACCCGTTCATCACCCGCGAGCTGTCGTTCGAGTTCCACTACTTCTTCATGCGCAAGTTCTGGTTCATCTACCTCGCCAAGGCGCTGGTGATCTTCCCCGGCGGCTTCGGCACCCTGGACGAGTTTTTCGAGATCATGACCCTGATCCAGACCCGCAAGCTGAACAAGAAGATCCCCATCGTGATGTACGGCAAGACGTTCTGGGACGACGTGATCGACTTCGACGCCCTGGTCCGCTACGGCACCATCGACGCCGAGGACCTGGACCTTTTCACGCGCACCGATTCGGTGGACGAGGCCTTCGACTTCCTGACCGGCGAAATGAGCGCACGCTTCCTCGGCGAGCCGGGCGGGGGGCTGTAGGGGGGCGCCCCCCGTCGCCAGGGTAGGCACGGGACCTTGTTTTTCGAGGTTGAGAGAAACAAAAGGCCGGGTCCTGCGCCCGGCCTTAGGGTATCGTCCCGGCCCGCCTTCTCAGGCCGCCGAGACGGCGTCGGCGGGCTGCTTGCCGACGGTCTTTTCGTAGTCCTCCATCAGGACTTTCGTGATCTCGCCCGGGGTGTAGGTGTGCTCGTCGATGCTGCCGACCGGGGTCACCTCGCACGCGGTGCCGGTGAGGAAGACCTCGGTCGCCCGGTCCAGCTCGTCGGGCATGACGATCCGCTCCACCACCTCGATGCCGCGGTCCCGGGCCAGGCCGATGACCGTGCGCCGGGTGATGCCGTCGAGAAAACAGTCGGGCACCGGCGTGTGCAGGGTGTCGTCGCCGAAGATGAAGAAGATGTTGGCGCCGGTCGCCTCGGCGACGCGCCCGCGCCAATCCAGCATCAGCGCGTCCTCGAACCCGTCCCTCTCGGCCGCGTGCTTGGACAGGGTGCAGATCATGTACAGCCCCGCCGCCTTGGTCTTCACCGGGGCGGTCTCGGGCGACGGGCGGCGCCATTCGGACGTCTGCAGCCGGATGCCCTTCATGCGCGCCTCGGGCGAGAAATAGGACGGCCACGGCCAGGCGGCGATGGCCAGATGGATCCGGGTCGCCTGCGCCGAGACGCCCATCATCTCACTGCCGCGCCACGCCAGGGGCCTGACGTAGCCGTCGACGATGGCATTGGCCGTGCACACCTCGTGGCAGGCGGCGTCGATCTCGGCGGTGCCGTAAGGCAACTGAAAGCCTAAGGATTGCGCCGACTCCGCCAGGCGCTCGGTGTGCTCGGTCAGCTTGAAGATCTCGCCGCCATAGACCCGCTCGCCCTCGAAAACGGCGGACGCGTAATGGAGCGCGTGGCTGAGCACATGGACCCTGGCGTCGCGCCAGGGCACCATTTCGCCGTCAAACCAGATAAATCCGTCGCGGTCGTCGAATGAATCGCTATCCACGTAATATTCTTTCCCGACAATCTTTTCCCTTGGAAGGATGTTGCTTTCAGTACCAGTATTGGGCATATATGTCAACGAGACTGACGTAAATGCGGTGCACGAACGGCGGCACTCCATGGTTCAACACCATCCCCGGGCCAATCCCCTTTTCCTGCGCGACGAGGAACTGCGCCAGGCCATCGAGCTTTTGTTTTACGCCTACCGGGATTTCACCGGCGAGCCCGACGCCATTCTTAACAAATACGGGTTCGGGCGCGCCCACCACCGGGTGATCTATTTCGTCGGGCGCAATCCCGGGATTACCGTGAGCCAGCTTCTGCGCATCCTCAAGATCACCAAGCAGAGCCTGTCACGGGTGTTAAGCCAGCTGGTGCGCGAGGAATTCGTCGCCCAGCGGACGGACTCGGACGACCGGCGCCGGCGGATGCTTTACCTGATGCCCAAGGGCGAGGAGCTGGAGCGCCTGCTCACGGAAAGACAGAGCCGGCGCATTGCCCGCGCCTACCGCGAGGCGGGCGCCGAGGCGGTGGAGGGGTTCAGGACCGTGCTCAGGGGCATCATCAACGAGGAGGACCGGCGAAGGGTGACCCTGGCCGGGTCCGGGCGTCGATAGCCCCGGACCTTGTGGTAGTGTTGAACGACGTGGCCGGGCCGGCCGGGCAGCAACGTTTCGGCGGAGGCTAGTACCCTCTATCACAATAGGATGACACGTGTGACGGTCATGGGTGGTCATTCGGCGAGGAGCGCGCCTCCACGTGATGGGGGCCCATCACGAGAGCCGCGCGACGACGTCCGATGGCCACCCATGGCCGCCCGAATGGTCGCTTTTCGCGCCTTTTGGGGGGCGTCAGCACCGCTTGACGATGCCCCGCATCGCCGGCGCGACGCTTCCTGCCCAAAAGACGCGAAAAGACGATCACACGTACCATCCTATTGTGATAGAGGGTACTGGGGATGAACGCCGACATTCCTCACATTCTGGTGGTGGACGACGACGACCGCCTGCGGGAGCTTCTGCGCAAGTTCCTGAGCGAGAACGGCTTCCTGGTCGCCACCGCCAGCGACGTGGCCGACGCGCGCACCAAGCTCCACACGCTCACCTTCGATTTGATCGTGCTCGATTTGATGATGCCCGGGGAAAGCGGCCTGGACTTCGCCGAGGACCTGCGCCGCAGGGGCACGGTTCCCACCCTCATGCTCACCGCCATGGGCGAGCCCGAGGACCGCATCGCCGGATTGGAACGGGGCGCCGACGATTACCTGCCCAAGCCCTTCGAGCCCCGGGAGCTCCTGCTGCGCATCCACAACATCCTGCGCCGGGTGCCCAAGCGGCCGGAGGCGCCGGCCGAGGTGCGCCTGGGCGACGTGCTGTTCGACCTGGAGCGCGGCGAGCTGCACCGCGACGGCAATCCCATCCGCCTCACCGCCGTCGAGACGGCGCTGCTGAAGGCCCTGGCCGAGCGTCCGGGCGCCGTCCTCAGCCGCGAGGAACTGACCATACGCACCGGCGCCAGCGGCGGCGGACGGGCGGTGGACGTGCAGGTCACCCGGCTGCGCCGCAAGATCGAGCCCGACCCCAGGTTGCCGCGCTACCTGCGGACCGTGCGCGGCAGGGGCTACGTGCTGCGCCCAGACCCTCTGACGGGGTCTGACGGGATCTAGGGAACATGGGGGGCGCCGTGATCAAACGCTTTCTGCCACGCAGCCTGCTGGGCCGATCCCTTCTGATCATCGTCACGCCGCTGGTGCTGTTGCAGGTGGTCTCGGCCCTGATCTTTTTCGAGAACCACTGGGACAAGGTCAGCCTGCGCCTGGCCCGGGGTCTGGCCGGTGACATTGCTTCTCTCATCGACGTCATGGATGAAAACCCCGGTCCGGAAAACCGCAAATGGATCTTCGACCTGGCCGCCCGCAACATGAGCATCGTGGCCGCCATGAAGGAAGGCGCCACCGTTCCCGACACCCCGCCCGTGGGGAACGACCGCATGGAACGCATTCTCATCAGGGTCGTCAGGGAGGTCGTCGCCAGGCCCTTCCAGATCGACACCGAGTCCCTGCACCGACGGGTGATCGTCGACGTGCAGCTCGCCGACGGCGTCCTGCAGATCGTCACCATGCGCAAGCGCCTGTTCAGCTCGACGACGTATGTCTTTATCCTGTGGATGGTGGGGACATCCATGATCCTGTTCGGGGTGGCCACCGTCTTCATGCGCAACCAGGTGAAACCGATCCGCCGCCTGGCCCTGGCCGCCGACAGTTTCGGCAAGGGCCGGGACGTGCCCCTTTTCAAGCCCGAGGGCGCCACGGAAGTGCGCCAGGCCGCGTCCGCCTTCCTGGCCATGCGCGAGCGCATGATGCGCCAGATCAGCCAGCGCACCGAGATGCTGGCCGGCGTGTCCCACGATCTGCGCACGCCGCTCACCCGCATGAAGCTGCAACTGGCGCTGTTGGGCGACGCCGAAGGCATTGACGAACTGAAGGAGGACGTGGCCGAGATGGAGTACATGCTGGACGGCTATCTGGCGTTTGCCCGCGGCGAGGGGGCGGAGACGCCGAGGTCCGAGGACCTCACCGCCATGCTCGGCGGGGTGGTGGCGCAGGCGCGGCGCAAGGGGGGCATGGTGGAGTTGCACACGGAGGACAACCTCACGGTGCCCCTCAGACCCGATGCCTTCAAACGCTCGGTGACCAACCTGATCGACAACGCGATGCGCTATGGCAACCACGTTTCGGTGCGCGCCGGGCGGCACGGCGAAGCCATCGAGATCACCATCGACGACGACGGCCCGGGCATTCCCGAGGACAAGCGCGAAGAGGTGTTCAAGCCGTTCTACCGGCTGGAAGGCTCGCGCAACCCGGGTACCGGCGGGGTCGGCCTGGGATTGACCCTCGCCCGCGACGCCATCCGCGGCCACGGCGGCGACATTTCCCTGGGCGACTCCCCCGACGGCGGCCTGCGGGTGCGCCTGCGGCTGCCGCTGTAGCAAGGCGGCGTCGCGGGTTCGAACCCCGTTGGGGACACCAAACCTTTTCAATGGCTTACCGTGTGTGCGCCGGCGGCATCCTGCCGTTGTACGGAAAATATACGGAAAAGGCGGCGCCGGATGCGGGGTGATCTAGCCGGCGTCGTCAGGGCAGGGAGGGGCGCCCACAGGCCGCATTTCGAGGCCCTTTTCTGCCCAAATCAGTGAACGGCCGACTGCTTTTGGATGCGTTGCAGACGTTCGGAGCGACAATGTCCGCTCTACCCCTCAGAGCAGACCATTTTCAGAGCAAGCAATGACGTCCGCTAATGACCCAGGCTGTGTGAAAACTCGGGTCGGAAGAGCGTCGGCGCAACAATAGATTCGGTGATAACGGAGGCGTGAATCATTATTGCCCGCGACGTCAGGTACGCGAATCACTGTTGCGCGCCCGGGCCTCGAAAATAGTTTTCACACAGCCTGGACCCAAAGCGGACATTTACCTCGTACGGAAACCAGTTCTTTTCAGTAGGGGCCTTCGATCCAACCAGGGGTGGTCCGTGCTTCCAATCGGCCGATCAACTTGCTCACCGCCGAGGGCGTCAGGCGCAGTTCGCGGGCCGCGCCGGAGAAGTTTCCGGCCTCCACCACGCGCACGAACACGGCCATTTCGCTTGTGTTTTCCATGGCGCAACCCGCCGAATGGTGGCCACCTATTGATGAATAATATTCATTAAAGTTAGTAAAAATAACAATATTATCAAACTCTAGGCAATGGATTATATCTTCCGGCGTTAGTTTGAAGGGTCGGTCGTTGATCACCGGCCCCCCTCCAACGATTTGATAAAAAAGGACCTTTAAAATGCCCAAGGGCACCAAAACCCTGTTGAAACCGGCCCGGCTCGGACCCAACACGCTCAAAAACCGGGTCGTCATGGCCCCCTTGACCCGTAACCGGGCCGGTGAGGGCAACGTGCCCCAGGCCATGAACGCCGAATACTACGCCCAACGGGCCTCGGCGGGCTTGATCATCACCGAGGGCTCCCAGGTGTCGCCCCAGGGAATCGGATACCCGGGAACGCCAGGCATCCACACCCCGGAACAGGTCAAGGGCTGGCAAAAGATCACCAAAGCCGTGCGCGACATGGGCGGGCATATTTTTCTGCAGCTTTGGCACGTCGGCCGCATATCCCATCCGTCCCTGCAGGAGGACGGCGAGCTTCCGGTGGCCCCTTCGGCCATCAGGCCCCGGGGCGAGGTTTTCACCCAAGAGGGGCTGAAGTCCTTCGTGACCCCCAGGGGCCTTGAAACCGGGGAAATCCCCGGTGTCGTCGGGCAGTTCCGCCGGGCCGCCGAGAACGCCATGATGGCCGGCTTCGACGGGGTCGAGATCCATGCGGCCAATGGCTATCTGTTGGACCAGTTCCTGCGCGACAGCACCAATTTCCGGACCGACCGCTACGGCGGCTCGAGGGTCAACCGGATGCGACTTCTGAACGAGGTCACCGAAATTGTGGCCGGTGTCTGGGGCGCCGACCGGGTGGGAGTCCGGCTGTCGCCAGTCAATTCCTTCAACGACATCTCCGATACCGACCCCGAGGCCACCTTCGGTTTCGTGGCCAGGGAACTCAACCGTTTCGGTCTGGCCTACCTGCATGTGGTCGAAACGGACGACATGACTGGCGGAAGCGCCACCGATGGCTATGACACACGGGCGGTACGCGATAATTTTGCCGGTGTTTACATCGCCAATGGCGGATACGACCAGGATCGGGCCGAGGAAGCCCTGGCTTCCGGCGCCGCCGACCTGGTGGCCTTCGGCAAACCCTTCATCGCCAATCCGGACCTTCCCGAACGGTTTCGACGGGGCGCGCCCCTCAACAAGGCCGACCCGGAAACGTTCTACGGCGGCGACGCGCGCGGCTACACGGACTACCCGGCGCTGGTGGTTGCCGCTTCACGAGCCCCAGAAATCACCCCGCAACTTACACACGTTAGCCGTTAGAAAGGAGACATCTAGTGAACATTCAAGGCATCAAAACTCAACCCGACCCCTACGAGCCGTACTTGCTTTCGCAGGCGATCAAGTCAGGCCCATTTGTATTCGTATCCGGACAGGCTGGCTACGACGACGATGGAAACATTGTCCAGGGAGGGTTTTCCGCACAAGGCGAACAAGCTTTCCACAACCTGAATCGCGCGTTAACCGCTGCAGGCAGTTCTTTAGAGAAAGTCGTGAAGGTCACCATCTTCGTCACCGACATGGAACAGTTCAGTCACGTGGTTGATTTGCGCAGAAAATATTTTTCAGCGCCGTATCCGGCAGACAGCATCGTTGAGATTAAGGCGCTTTACACACCCGAGGCGATGATTGAAATCGAAGCGATCGCGATCGCCAGTGACTCAGCGGACTAACTAACGCATTGGCGGTGCCGCGAAGCATCGTGAACGCGGCGTTGGCGACGCTGTTGAAAAACTCCGCAGGTGATCGGCTTGGCGCAACAATAGAATCGAGTGCGCCGCCTTAGAGGCTGAGAAGGTCAGTATCGACGGCGTTTTGGTCATCGAGCCGCCCTATTTGATTTTTTCCAGGAGTTCCTTGAACTCGGGCGTGCCGGCGCGGCCCAGCCACTCGAAGACCACCATCTCGGTGGTGACGATGCCGGCACCGGCGGCACCCAGCCTATCCAGGCACGCTTTCTCGCTCTCCAGTGTCCTCGACGACGTGGCGTCGGTGACGACGAAGATCTCGAAACCCTCCTCCATCAGATTGACGCCGGTCTGCAAAACGCAGATATGGGCCTCCATGCCGACGATGACCGCCTGGCGGCGGTCCAAAGCCTTGAACTCGGCGGCGAAGGACGGCTCGTTCATGCAAGAAAAGTGCATTTTCTCGAGCACCTTGCCGTCCTTGGCCAAGTCCTGGAGCTCCGGCACGATATGGCCGAGCCCCTTGGGGTACTGCTCGGTGAGCAGCATCGGGATTCCGAGCCTGGACGCCGCCGTCATCAGGGTCCGGGTATTGCGGATCACCCGCGCCGGAGCCTGCATGGCGGGCACCAGCCGTTCCTGGACGTCGATCACGATCAGGCACGATTGATCGGCCTTGATCAGCATCGGGGATACTCCTTCCGAGGGCGGTGACGGCCAACCTAGCGGCTCTAATGCATCTTTTCACCCTCCGGTCGCTCTTTTGCCAGCAATTCCTCAACCGCCTTCACGATCCGCAGCCATGCGGCTTCTCCGTCCATATCAACGGCAGCAAGGCGCTCGTCTGCCCTCATGGCCGCTTCAATGTCGGCTGCGTCGCCATACTGCTTGATTAGCTCATTGGCGGCGCGGTAGGTGTCGAGGTCGGAGGTGATGGGGCACCCGAGTTCACATTCGAGACATGCGGCGGCGGCTCTCATGGTGAGCTGCCCCAGTAGTCCCAAGCGCTGTGGAGTTCCCGGGCATGATAGGTCTGGGTTTCCGGGCCCGTATCCAATCCCTTGAATCGGCCAAGCGAACGGGCAAAAGAGAAAAACGCCGGCGCAGGAAGCCCGTTCCGTACTTTGCTGACCACTATAGCGGCAAGAAATGGCGCTCCGTTTCCGTGATCCTCCTGCATGAGCACTTCAAGCGCGTCTGCCACCTGATGAATTGTGTTCGGCGGTTGGACTTCAAGCACCTTGGCCAAATCGCGATAGGTGATCGTATCTCTGCGACGGGCAAGCTCCTTCAAATACTCCCGTATTCGTTCCGGTGAACTCAACAACCCATGCCTTCCAGGGGGCAAACCTTTGTGGACGACGACCCACACTACCACCAGGACGGTGATTCCAATACCAAGACCCGCCAGAGCTAAAATGAGTGCAATCAAAGTGAGGTTGCTCCCGGCGCAGCTGCATGCCCGACGCGGCGCGTAACCGCGGCCCATGACCCGCGGCGTTCAGTGGACCGTCACATGGAAGCGGGCTACGGCGTCGGTCATCCAGCACCCGTCGCATGGGCCGCCCTTCTGGCGTGACAGCGTGAACTGGTAGCCGACGAACCGACCCTCCTTGGAGAGCAGGATCACGTCCAGCTTTGCCTTGTCGCCCTCGATTCGCACGTTCTCGTACTGGGCGCCCCTGTGGTTCACCATGGGCTCGTAAACGGGGTCGTGGACCATCCGCTTGAAGCGCCGCAAGGGGCCCGTCACCTTCTTGTTGCCGAGCGAGGCGAAATTCCAGGTTATCTCGATGCCCTTGTCCGGGTACGGCTCGTCGTTGCGGCCCAACGCCTCCACCTGGATGCGGGCCACCTGCTCGGGTGTCAGCGACGGGTCCGGCCCCGCGATCTTCGACTCCTGCGCCACGGTTAGGGATGGGCCTGCGACGAGGACCGATAAAAGGACGAACGGGCCAACAAATCCACGCACGGTCGAGCTCCCTTTGGCCGGCCAGTCTAGCAGGTCGTAACGACGTCGAGGAAGGGATTCGGCCACCTTCACCGCTGAACGTGCGCGCGGGAGCCATGCCCGCTTCGGCCTACCAACCCATCAATACCTGCTCGATGCGCTGCCTCGAAGAGCACCTTCCAACGGGCAGAGCAATAGATGTCGATGTCGGCCATCATGGGGGACCAATCACACGTTGCGCCATACCGTGGCGAGCCACGGCTGCTTGTGGCGAGGAAGCCCAGGGGGTCGATAGTAATGGTTCAGTTCGGTAAATCCGGCGGCGGTGACATACTTGCGCCACGTGCTGGGGCGGTAAAAGCAGCTGTAGCGGTCACCACTCCAGCCCTCCTCGTTGTTTCCCCGGGGATTCGAGCAGAACAGGACGCACCGAGGCTTCAGGGTCTCCGACAGCTCGTGCAAGACCCGCGGTAACTCCTGGCGCGGCACATGGAACAGTGCGGCATTCGCAAAGACGCCGTCAAAGTAGCTTTCTGGCAAGGCCATCGCGAGAAGGTCCTGATGGAGGATTTCACACTTCGAGTAGCGACGAGCCATGGCCACGAATTTCTTTGATCCGTCCAGGCCGACTGCCTCGTGGCCTAGCGATCGGAAGTAGCAGAGATCCCGGCCAGGCCCGCAACCCAGATCGAGAATCGTGTAAGGAGGATCACCTTCTATCGCGTCCAAAAATGCTGCATAGTTTTGGCTGACGTCATGATTTCGCGTCCCCTCCCAATAGGCCCGAGCCGACCGTTCATAATGCATGATGGTGACCTGCGAAATCTGCCGCAAGTCCCTGGCGTCCAGCCTTCTAATGTGTCCCATCATGAATCAGTCGGCAGTGAAATGGGGTGTCCTTCCTGAAAAACCCGTCCGGCGCCGGTTCTCACCCTGTCGGCGCGTCGTCGCCGTGGCGCTTTATCAGCAAGTGGGCGGAGCGGTAGATGTCGAGGTCGGAGGTCATTTCGAGAATCCCTGTTACCTCGGCCAGCCGCCATAAATCTGCATGCCAAGTCCAATCAAAAAAAACAGGGTTCCCCATGCGGCGGCGCGGGACGGGCGAAGGCGGAACGCCCAAACTCCTTCGATACATAAACGGCGAGGTCGTATTGCGCCGCGACGTAGCCAGCCTCGGCGGCAGACAAATACCCAGGAAGCGCCGCGTCGTAATCACCCCGCTCGAAGGCATCGACCGCATCCTGAAAGTCTACCAACCTTGAGCCATCCGATCCGAAAAGCCGGGCAATGGCGCGGACAAGACTTCGCATAGCGTCTTCATTCTTGGCGAACGGTTCCGGGAGTGTATTCTGCGGTGGCCGCTGGTGCGAGGTTTGGTTCGCGCCCATTCTTGTGGCCACTTCCGGGCACCGCCTGACCGGGCCGAAGGCCTCAGCCGGCGGCGGGGGTGTCCTCGCCGGCGCCCGGGGGGGCGCCGAAACCACACAAATGCATCAGCATTTCCGCCTGGCGCAGGCCCCAGTCCAACGCGGCCATGGTCTTCGCCATGTCCTCTGTGTCGTCCGCCAGCCACACCCTGAGCGCGTTCAGGTACACCAGCGCCAGTCCTTCCGTGCGCACCGCGCCGGAAAGGCCCGCCGACGACAGGCCGGCCGCCTCCACCATCCACGCCATGGAGTGCAGGAACCGCGGCGCGCCGGCCATGAGGGCAGGCGGATCGGCGACCGAATCCCGGATGATGGCCGCCACCGCGGCCTTATGGGGATTGAGCGCGTCGAAGCGGCGCATGAGCACGTCGAACAGGCGGTCGCGCGTCGAACCGCCGGCGTCCTCGTCCCCCTCCCCGCCGGCCAGGACCTGGGCGTCGATGCGCCCGAAGAAGCCTTCGACGATGGCCGCCTTGGACGGAAACGCGCCATGAACCTGGGCCAGGGTGAGCCCGGCCTTGGCGGCGATCGCGGCCATGGAGACGGACCGCCAGCCTTCGCCGGCGGCGAGGTCCAGCGCCGCGGAAATGACGCGTTCGGGAATATCGCCCCGTGGCCGCTTGGCGCCGCCTTTCGATGATGTCCGGCGCCGCGGTGCGTTTTCACCCCGGCGGGGCTTATCGGTGGCTTTGCGTGCCATGGCTCCCCCTCCCCGAAAATGCGAAGAAGCGAATCGTGACGGTTCTCATTGCGAATATTCGAGTATAATGCCTGACCTGAGGAAACGGGCAAGGGCGCAGTAGGAAAACGGCGAGCGCGACCGGGGCGTCGGTCCAATGACGAATGCGACGACAGGTATACGCAGGGGCCTGCTGGCAGCGGCGGTGGACGAGCCGGTGCTGGGCCGCGACGAGGAGCGCGAACTCGCCCGGCGCGCCGAAGCCGGCGACGCCGACGCGGCCGGCCGCCTGATCGCCAGCCACCTGCGCTTCGTCATCAAGATCGCCCGCCGTTACCGGGGTTCGGGCCTGCCCATGAGCGACCTCATCCAGGAAGGAACGGTGGGTTTGATCCGCGCCGTGCGGCGTTTCAACCCGGACCGCGGGGTGCGCCTTTCCACCTATGCCATGTGGTGGATCCGCTCCGCCATTCAGGACCACGTGATGCACTCGTGGTCGCTGGTGCGCATGGGCACCACCAACGCCCAGAAGGCGATGATCCTGCGCCTGCGCCAGATGACCGCCGAACTCATCGGCGGCGCCGAGGGCCTGAGCGACGAAATCACCGCCCGGCTGGCGAAAAGCTTCGGCGCCACCGCCAACGAGGTGGCGACCCTGGCCCGGCGCCTGGCCGGCGGGGACTGGTCCCTGGACCAGCCCATGGCCGGCCCGGACGGCGACCAGCGTACCTGGATGGACTGCCTGACCAGCGATGCGCCGACGCCGGAGCAGGCCGTGGCGGAGGCCAGCGAGCGCCGGTTCGTCAGCGAAATCGTGGGCAAGGCGCTGGCCATGTTGCCGCCGCGCGAACAACTGGTCATCCGCAAGCGCTATTTCGAGGACGTCCGCCAGACCTTCGAGGCCATCGGCCGCGAGTTGGGTGTATCGAAGGACCGGGTGCGCCAACTGGAGACGCGGGCGCTGGCCAAACTGCGCGAGCTCCTGCAACCGGCCCTGGCCGGGAATCGATCCTAAAATCCGCCGCCCGCCGGAGGCCGCCGCCGTCAGCCCGCCAGTTCGCGCGAGCGCGCGGTGGCGGCGGCGATGGCCCTGGTGAGAAGCGGCTGCCACCCGTCCGCGGCCATGAGCACTTTCAGGGCCTGCTCGGTGGTGCCGCCGGGGCTGGTGACGCTCTGGCGCAGGGCCTCGGGCGCGTCCGTCGAGCGGTGCAGAAGCTCCCCCGCTCCGGACACCGTGACCCGGGCCAGCCTGAGCGCGAGGTCGGCGGGCAGGCCCGCGTCCGCACCGGCGCGGGCCAGGCATTCGACCAGCAGGAACACATAGGCCGGACCGCCGCCCGAGACCGCCGTCACCGCGTCGAGCAGGGCCTCGTCGTCGACCCAGGCGACCTCGCCCACGGCTTCCAGCAGGTCGTGGCAGAGCCGCTGGTGATCGGGGGTGACGAGGCCATTGGGGCAGGCCACCGTGATGCCGCGGCGCACCGCCGCCGGGGTGTTCGGCATGCTGCGCACGATGGCCGCGTCCGCCCCCAGCCTGTCTTCGAAGTAGCCGATGGTCTTGCCCGCGGCGATGGACAGGAACACGGTGCCGGGACCGGCGAAGCGCTTGTACGCCGGCGCCACGGCGTCCATTTCCTGGGGCTTGACCGCGAAGACGACAACCCCGGGCCGGAGGTCGGCGCCGATGTCCCCTGGCGCGCCGACGACGTCCAAGCCGCCCAGTCGGCGCAGGGCGCCGGCAATGTCCGGACTGGGTTCGACGACGGTGACGGCTTCCGCCTGGACGCCCCGTTCGAGCCATCCCTCAAGGAGGGCGCCGCCCATGGTGCCGCACCCCGCCAGAAGGACCGAGGTCATATCAGGCTTCGCCGAGGGTATCGACCATGGCGGCCGATACGGCGTCCTCCGGCGTCCTGCCGCCCCAGATCACGTATTGAAAGGCGGGGTAAAAGCGCTCGCACTCGGCGATCGCCGTATCCACCAGATCCTCCAACTGCTCCTGGCTCGGACCCTGGACCCCGCGCAGGGGCAATGCGTGGCGGAACATGGGCAGCCCTTCGTCTTCCCAGACGCCGAAATGTCCAAGCCAAAGCTTTTCGTTGATCAGGGCGAGGAGCTCGCGCACGGTTGCGCGCTTCTCCGCCGGCACGCGCATGTCGAAGGCGCAGGTGAAGTGCATGGCGCGCATGTCCGTGTTCCAGGCGATAAAAAGGCTGTAGTCGCACCAGCGGCCCGGCGCCTGGACGGCCATTTCCTTGTCGCCGCGCCGGTCGAAGGCCCAGTTCTTGTCGAGGACGATCTCCTCGAAGATGTCGAGCGGATTGGCCGCCAGGGAGGGGTACGGAAATTCGATGCCTTTCATGGCCGCTTGTCCTCAGGCGCCGGCCGCGGCGCCACCAAAATAGTGGGTTCCAAGGGGCAAAACCGCAAGATCTTGTATGTATCGCATTATATTGTAATTTTTTGAGAAAGATGCACCAGATATAGCCTGCCAAAAGCCGGGACCGGGCGCAAGCCCCGAGTGCGGGCGGGGCCATGGTTTTCTGTGGATAACCCGCCGGTGCCCGCGGAATCCCCTGCCGCCCTGGTTTCCAGTGGCCTGTCGCGGCGTACCGGCCGTACCCGGCGGGGTGGCGCCCCTGGCCCGCTTTTTCTTAGGGCCATGAGCCCTAAAAACCCAAGGGGTGCGCGGCCTCCGGCGCCTTGCAAAGCCGGCGCGGCGGCGCCCGGGCCGGGCACCGTCCGTCACAAGGACGAAGCGCACCCGGGATGTGTGAGCCCAGTGGCCTGTATCAGCTAAATTGTACGCATACGACGGCGTTGCGAGGTTTCCGGCTAGGAGCGCGTCGCGCCGTGGTGTGCATGCACCACAAGCGGCGCGCGACGACGTCCGGAAGCCTCGCAACGCCGCCCTTCGGGTCGCTTTTCCCGTCCCCTCGGGGCGTCGGGAAGGCTTTCCGATGGGCCGCCATCGCCTGCGCCTCCCCTCCTGCCGAGGAAACGGGAAAAGCGATCGTATGGGTGCACTTTAGCTGATGCAGGCCACTAGGTACTACGCCGGGGGTCCGGGCCGTTATCGTTTGCCGGGGCTGCGCTTGGCCGCGGATTTCTTTTTCGTGGCGGCGGATTTCCTGGCCTTGGCGGCGGGTTTGGCGGTCCTGGCGGCGGGCTTTACGCCCAGCTTGGCCTCCAGGCCGGCGATGCGTTTTTCCAGCCTTTCCTGTTCGGTGCGCGCCTTGGCGGCCATGGCCTTGACGGCGTCGAACTCCTCGCGCGGGACCACGTTGGCGTCGTTCAGCAGGCGTTCGATGCGCTGGCGCACCAGGGCGTCGATCTCGTTCTTGATGCCGACCAGGGTGGAGACCGCGCCGTTGGCGACTCGCGCCAGATCATCGAGAATGCGGTTGCTGGTCTGCATGCCTTTCCTTCCCTGCCCGCCGGGCCGCGTTCCGGAGCGCCATCGCCAGCGCCATTATGGGGCCGGGGCGGTGCCGGCGCAACCGAGCCCGGAGGAGCGGACCGCGCGGCGTTGGCCGCCCTCCCTTCGCCCGCCGACCTGCCTTCGCCGAAGCGGAGCTTCGGCTCCGCGCAGGCAGGAGCGGCCTTCCACCCTCCGCAGCGGCAGCGGCGCTGCTGCGGAGGGCGGGTCGCGGAGGCCGGTTGCCGGGCGATGCCGGCGGCCCTATAAGAGCCTGTTTCCAGGAGTGGGGCGGACCATGTTTTTGGTGACGGGCGGCGCCGGCTTCATCGGCTCCAATATCGTGGCGGCGATCGAGGAGCGGGGACTGGGAAAGGTCGCCATCTGCGACCGGCTGGGGAGCGGCGGCAAATGGCGCAACATCGCCAAGCGTGAGCTGGCCGACATCGTCCACCCCGACCGATTGTTCGAGTTCCTCGGGGACAACGGCGCGGGCATCGAGGCGGTCATCCACATGGGCGCCGTCTCCGCCACCACCGCGTCCGACGCCGACCGCATCGTCGACACCAACTTCCGCCTGTCGGTGGCGTTGTGGAATTGGTGCGCCGGCCATCGGGTGCGCTTTGTCTACGCGTCGTCCGCCGCCACCTATGGGGACGGCGCCGAGGGGTTCGATGACGACAACGCACCCGACGCCCTGGCCCGCCTCCGCCCCCTCAACCCTTACGGCTGGAGCAAGCACCTGTTCGACCGCCGCGTCGTGCGCATGGTCGCCGACGGCGAGCCCCGCCCCCCGCAATGGGCCGGGCTCAAGTTCTTCAACGTGTACGGCCCCAACGAAGACCACAAGGCCGACCAGAAAAGCGTCGTCGCGCAGATCTACCCCAGGGCCGAGGCCGGGATGCCGGCGCGACTGTTCAAGTCCCACCACCCGGACTACGCCGACGGCGGGCAGTTGCGCGACTTCATCTGGGTCGGCGACTGCGCCGACGTGGTCCTCTGGCTTCTCGAGCACGATACGCAGGAAGGGCTGTTCAACTGCGGCACCGGCGGGGCGCGCTCGTTTGCCGACCTCGCCGCCGCCGTATACCGGGCCCTGGATAAGGAACCCCAGATCGAATACATCCCGACCCCAGAGGCCATCCGCGACAGGTATCAGTACTTCACCGAAGCCGACATGAGCCGCCTGCGCGCCGCCGGGTACGACGAACCATTCACCACGCTCGAGGACGGGATCGGCGCCTACGTGAAGGGGTTTCTGAACACCGACGACCGGTACCGGTGAACCGTATCCTGATGGAACCGTCACCCGCATGACCTTCGTCATCCCCTATCCCAGCATCGACCCCATCCTCTTTCAGTTGGGACCGTTGGTCATCCGCTGGTATGCGCTCGCCTACATCGGCGGATTGCTGCTCGGCTGGTGGTACATGCGCGCCCTGGCCACCCAATCGCCGGTAGCGGCGGAACGGGATGACGTGGACGATTTCCTGGTATGGGCGACGCTCGGAGTGGTGCTCGGCGGACGGCTGGGCTACGTGCTCTTCTACAACCCCGGTTTTTACCTGGACAATCCGTCGCTCATTTTCGCGGTGTGGCGGGGCGGCATGTCCTTCCACGGGGGCCTGCTGGGGGTGGCGGCGGCGGCGGCGCTGTTCGTGCGCCGGCGCGGCATCCGTCTTCTGCCCTTCACCGACCTCCTTGCCTGCATCGCCCCCATCGGCCTCTTCCTGGGACGGATTGCCAACTTCGTCAACGGCGAGCTCTTCGGCCGGATATCGGAGGCGCCCTGGGCCATGATCTTCCCCCGCGGCGGCCCCAATCCGCGCCACCCGAGCCAGCTCTACGAGGCGGGGATGGAAGGGGCGGTGCTGTTCGTGGTGCTCTTTTTCCTCAGGCGCCGCGAGGCCGTGCGCCGGCGCGCCGGCCTGCTCACCGGCGTATTCCTCGCCGGCTACGGGATCGCGCGCACCATCGCCGAGCTGTTCCGCCAGCCCGACGTTCACCTCGGGTTCCTGTCCGGCGGGACCACCATGGGCCAGTGGCTGTCCGCGCCCATGTTCGTGTTGGGCGTCTACCTGATGGTTCGGGCGCGGCGGGAAGGCTGAGACGGCCGTGGCCGGTCTGGCCGATCATCTGCGCCGGCGGATCGCCCGCGAGGGTCCGCTCACCGTGGCCCGGTACATGGAAGAGGCGCTGAGCCATCCCCGCTACGGCTATTACCGGCGCCGCGACCCCCTGGGCGCCGCCGGAGACTTTATTACGGCGCCCGAAATCAGCCAGATGTTCGGCGAACTGATCGGGCTTTGGTGCGCCGTGGTCTGGGGGGCCTTGGGCTCGCCGGCGCCGGTAAACCTGGTCGAGCTGGGCCCCGGCCGCGGGACGCTGATGGCCGACGCCCTGCGCGCCGCCCGCCGGACGCCGGAGTTCCTGGCCGCCGTCGCCGTGCATCTGGTGGAAACCAGCCCGCTCCTTCGCGCCCGCCAGCGCGACGCCTTGCCGGCGGCCGGGCTGGAAGGGACGCCGGCCTGGCACGAGCACTTCGACAGCGTGCCCGAAGGACCCCTGCTGCTCATCGCCAACGAGTTCTTCGACGCCCTGCCGGTGCGCCAGTTCCAGCGTTGCCCTGAAGGCTGGCGCGAGCGCCTGGTGGACACCGAATCGGAAGGAGGGGGCTTCCGTTTCGTCCTTTCGCCGCCGCTCGCCGGGGTGCCCCTGGCGGCGGACACCGTGCCCCCCGGTGTCGACGGCGCGCCCGAGGGCAGCGTGATCGAGGTGTGCCCGGCGGCCATCGGCCTGGCGCGGGCCATCGGCGAACGGGTGGCGGGCCGGGGCGGCGCCGCGCTGATCGTCGATTACGGCCACACGGAAAGCGCCTTCGGCGAGACCCTGCAGGCGGTCAAGGGCCACGCCTTTCATCCCGTGCTGGGCGACCCCGGCGAGACGGACCTCACCGCGCATGTGGATTTCGCCGCCCTCGCCCGGGCGGCGGGCGGCGCCGGGGGGCGCACCTTCGGCCCCGTGGACCAGGGGGAATTCCTCGAGCGCCTGGGTCTCGGCGCGCGGACCGAGGGCCTGCTCGCCAAGGCGCCGCCCGAACAGGCCGCCGAAATCCGCGCCGCCCGCCGGCGCCTTGCGGGCCGGGAACACATGGGCACCCTGTTCAAGGCCATGGCCATTACAGGCGCGGGCATGGCGCCGCCGCCGGGCTTCGAATGAGGGGCCGATGCGACCCCCGTTCCCAACGCCGTCCGATGCACCGATTATACGAGAAGTCACAAACGTTGTGACTTCTCTGGCCCCCCTCAGGCGCCGGGCGGGCGCATCCGCGCCCTTGGCTCGCCGCAGGAGCGGCGGCCCGCAGTCGCGGGCTTCTCAAGTCAAAACGACTCAGTCATTTTGACTTTCGTTATAATGGCCCCATGA
Organism: Pseudomonadota bacterium; assembly: GCA_022545455.1. GTDB lineage: Bacteria > Pseudomonadota > Alphaproteobacteria > Rhodospirillales > 2-02-FULL-58-16 > JACZQZ01. Next base: position 5,489 of record JACZQZ010000014.1, on the reverse strand, counting down.
TTACCGCCGACGAGCTCAATAAGGTCTCCGGCGTCCGCCACGCCTTCTTCACCCGCCGGGGCGGCGTCAGCGAAGGGGCGTACGCATCGCTCAACTGCGGCTACGGGTCCGGCGACGACCCCGAGCGGGTGCGCGCCAACCGGGCGCGGGCGGCGCAGAAGCTGGGGCTTGCCGGAAGCGCGTTGGCCACCGCCTACCAGACCCATTCGGCGGCCGTGGCCGTGGTCGACGGCACGTGGAGTCCCGAGGACGCGCCGAGGGCCGACGGCCTGGTCACGGGCACGCCGGGGATAGCGATCGGCGTGCTGAGCGCCGACTGCGTGCCGGTGCTGTTCGCCGACCCCGCCGCCGGCGTCATCGGCGCCGCCCACGCCGGCTGGCGCGGGGCCCGCGCCGGCATCCTGGAGGCCACCGTGGACGCCATGACCGGGCTTGGCGCCCGGGCCGCCGACATCGTCGCCGGAATCGGCCCGAGCATCGGCCAGGGATCGTACGAGGTCGGGCCCGAATTCCACGCCGAATTCGTCACCGAGAACCCGGAAAACCAGGACTTCTTCGCGCCGGGCGAATCGGGCGCGCGGTACCTTTTCGACCTTCCCGGCTACGTCGGCCGGCGGCTTTCGGCCCTCGCCCTCGCGGCGGTGGAGGCGCTGCCCGTCGACTCGTGCGCCGACGAGGAGCGATTCTTCAGTTACCGGCGCGCCGCCCGGCGCGGCGAAAAGGCCTATGGGCGCGGCCTGTCCGCCATCGTGCTCGACGCCGGCGCCGGGCCCCGGCCCGGTGGCGCGGGGGTGCCGCCATGCCCTACATGATCATCTTCGTCGTCGTCCTTATCCTTGGCCTGATGGCGACCTGCGTGCTGGCCTAGGTATTAGGCGTCGAAGGACTTTCACGCGCCGCGACGCCGGATGTTTTGCGCCCGTGCCGGGGTCCGGGAGCACGCCGTCACGGGGCCTCGGATTCCCGTTTACAGGCCTGGGGGACGCTGATACATTCCGCCGCGTCTCGCCCGGTGGCACGCGGTGCGCCGGCAGGCAAGGGGTTTCCGATGCGAAGGTCTGCGAGAGCCCCCGGAGGCGCCCTTTGAGATGAAAATTCTCGCCTGCAACAGCAACCGGCCCTTGGCCGAGGCCATGGCCGCATACCTCAATGTGCCGCTGACCAAGGCCAGCGTCCGGCGTTTCTCCGACATGGAGGTATTCGTCGAGATCCAGGAGAACGTCCGCGGCGAGGACGTGTTCGTCATCCAGTCCACGTCCTATCCGGCCAACGACAACCTGATGGAGCTGCTGGTTTGCATCGATGCCCTCAGGCGCGGCTCGGCCCGCCGCATCACCGCCGTGATGCCCTATTTCGGCTACGCCCGCCAGGACCACAAGTCGGGGCCGCGCACGCCCATCTCGGCCAAGCTGGTGGCCAACCTGATCGCCCGGGCGGGAGCGGACCGGGTCCTGACCATCGACCTGCATGCCGGACAGATCCAGGGGTTTTTCGACATCCCGCTGGACCACCTGTACGGGGCCCCGGTGTTCGCCAAGGACATCAAGGAGCACTACGACAACCAGCGGCTGATGATCATCTCACCCGATGTGGGCGGCGTCGTGCGGGCGCGGGCCATCGCCAAGCGCCTGGACGCGGACCTGGCCATCATCGACAAGCGCCGCGAACAGGCCGGGGTCTCGGAAGTGATGAACATCATCGGCGACGTGAAGGACCGCAGTTGCATCCTGATCGACGACATCGTCGATTCCGCCGGCACGCTGTGCAACGCCGCCGAAGCGTTGATGGAGGCCGGCGCCACCTCGGTATCGGCCTACGTGACCCACGGGGTGCTCTCGGGCGGCGCGGTGGCGCGGGTGTCGTCGTCTCCGTTGGATACCCTGGTCACCACGGACAGCATCATGGCCACGGAAGCGGTCCGCGTCTCCCACAACATCAAGCAGTTGACCGTTGCGCCGCTGATGGCCGAAGCCATCAGCCGCATCAGCACCGAATCGTCGGTGTCGAGCCTGTTCGACTGATCGGCCGCCGTCCCTTAAGGGCGGCATGAGATTTCAAGCGCCGGCACCCCTGGAGGCCGGCGCGCCGGAAAGGAAAAGGAGAACCAGACATGGCACAGGTCACCACCATGACCGCCCAGGCGCGCGAACGGGCCGGCAAGGGGCCAGCCCGCGCGACGCGTCGTGCCGGCCGCGTGCCGGCGGTCATTTACGGCAACAAGATGGAATCGGTGCTGATCTCCCTCGATCCCGTGGACTTGGCGCACCAGATCACGGGACCCGGGTTCTTCTCCCGCGTCTTCGACGTCAAGGTGGACGGCGAAACGCACCGGGTCCTGGCCCGGGACCTGCAGACCGATCCGGTCACCGACCGGCCCCTGCACGTGGATTTCATGCGCTTCAGCGCCGCCACCAGGCTCAACGTCGACGTCCAGGTGCTGTTCAGGAACGAAGAGGACTCGCCGGGGTTGAAGCGCGGCGGCGTGCTCAACGTGGTCCGCCATGCCGTCGAGATGATCTGCGCGCCGGACAGAATCCCCGAAAGCATCACCGTCGACCTGACCGGCCTGGATATCGGCGACAGCGTGCACATCAGCGACATTCCGCTGCCCGAGGACGTTCAGCTCACCATCACCGACCGGGATTTCACCATCGCCACCGTCGTCGCGCCAAGCGCCCTGAAGACGGTCGAGGAGGAAGAGGCCGAGGCCGCAGCCGCGGCGGAGGCCGAGGCGCTGGCGCTGGAAGAGGGAGAAGGCGTCGAAGCCGCGGAAGGGGAAGCCGAGGCCGCGGAAGGCGAGGACAAGGCCGAGGGCAAGGCGGAAGGCGAAGGAAAGACCGAAGCCAAGTCGAAGAACTAGGCCGCCGGGCGGTCCATCGCCATGCTCCTCGTGGTGGGCTTGGGAAATCCCGGCGCGGAGCACGCCTCGAACCGGCACAACATCGGGTTCATGGCGGTGGACGCCATCGTCCGCCGCCATGGCTTCGGCCCCTTCCGCGCCAAGTTCCACGGCGAGATCGCCCAAGGCGACGTGGCCGGCGTGAGGGTGCTGGCGCTCAAGCCGACGACGTATATGAACGATTCGGGGCTGTCGGTGGCCGCCGCCGCCGGCTTTTTCAAAATCCCGCCCGCCGACATGTTGGTGCTGCACGACGAGCTGGACCTGGCCGGGGGACGGCTGCGGGTGAAAAGGGGCGGCGGCCATGCCGGCCACAACGGCCTGAGAAGCATCCACGCCCATCTGGGCGCGGACTACCGCAGAATCCGGCTGGGTATCGGCCATCCCGGCGACAAGGACCGGGTCACCGCCCATGTGCTGAGGAATTTCGCCAAGGCGGACGAGGCCTGGCTGGGGAAGCTCCTGGACGCGGTCGCGGACGGCTTCCCGCTGTTGGTCGAAGGCGACGATCCGGGGTTCATGAGCAAGGTCGCGCTGGCCATGAAACCGCCGAAGCCGAAGGCGCCTGAACCGGCGGCGGAGCGGACGCCGGAGCGGACGCCGGACGGCAACGATGGGCTTTAGGTGCGGCATCGTCGGCCTGCCCAATGTGGGCAAATCCACCCTGTTCAACGCGCTCACCGCCACCGCCCAGGCCGAGGCGGCCAACTTCCCCTTCACCACCATCGAGCCCAACACCGGCCGGGTGGGGGTCCCCGATTCGCGCCTGGAGCGCATCGCCGGGATCGTCAGGCCAAAGAACGTCGTTCCCGCCCAGCTGGAGTTCTTAGACATCGCCGGCCTGGTGCGCGGCGCCAGCAAGGGCGAGGGCCTGGGCAACCGGTTCCTCGCCCACATCCGCGAGGTGGACGCCATCGTCCATGTGCTGCGCTGCTTCGCCGACGGCAACGTCGCCCACGTGGAGGGCTCCGTCGATCCCCTGCGCGATGCCGACACCGTCGAAACCGAGCTCATGCTGGCGGACCTGGAAAGCCTGGAACGGCGCGAAGAACCCTTGACCAAAAAAGTCCGCGGCGGCGACGCCGGGGCCAAGGCCGAGCTCGACCTCGTCCACGGGGTATTGGACGCGCTCAGGGCCGGCCGGCCGGCGCGCACGGCGGACGTCGCCGCCGAACGGCGCAAGGCCTTCGCCATGCTGCACCTGCTGAGCGCCAAACCGGTGCTCTATGTGTGCAACGTGGAAGAGGCGGACGCCGCCCAGGGCACGGACCTGACGGCCAGGGTGGCGGCCCGGGCCGCCGGCGAGGGCGCGGCCTCGGTGGTCATCTCGGCCAAGATCGAGGCCGAGGTGGCGCAACTGGACGACGCGGCGGAGAAGGCCGAGTTCCTGGAAAGCCTGGGGCTCGGCGAAACGGGCCTGGCGCGCCTCATCGGCGCCGGGTACCGGCTTCTCGACCTGATCACCTTCTTCAGCGCCACCGAGAAGGAGGCCCGCGCCTGGACCATCCGCACCGGCACCCGGGCGGCCGCGGCCGCCGGCGTCATCCATTCGGACTTCGAGAGGGGCTTCATCGCCGCCGAGACCATTCCCTTCGACGACTACGTGGCCCTGGGCGGCGAACACGGCGCCCGGGAGGCCGGCAGGATGCGCCTCGAGGGGCGCGACTACGTGGTCTGCGACGGCGACGTGCTGCGCTTCCGCTTCAACGTGTAGAAAATAGGGGGAATCCATGGGCCAGACCATCACACTCACCGCGGCCGACGGCCACGAATTGGAAGCTTACCGGGCCGATCCCGAGGGGACGTCCAGGGGCGGCCTCGTGGTGATCCAGGAGATCTTCGGCGTCAACGGCCACATCCGGGACGTCTGCGACGGCTTCGCCGCCGACGGCTACGCGGCGATCGCTCCCGCCGTGTTCGACCGCGTCGAACGCGGCATCGAGCTCGACTACGACGACGCCGGCAAGGTCCGCGGGCGGGAGGTGCGCGCCGAGCTCGGCTGGGAAGGGCCGATGGCGGACGTGGACGCCGCCGCCGGGGCGCTCGAACCCTCGGGCAAGGTCGGCGTCGTGGGGTACTGCTGGGGGGGCTCCCTGGCCTGGCTCGCCGCCTGCCGCCTGGACGTGGCGTGCGCCGTCGGCTACTACGGCGGGCAGATCATCGGCTTCAACGACGAAACGCCCCGCTGCCCGGTGATCCTCCATTTCGGCGAGACCGACGCCTCCATCCCCATGGACGACGTGGACGCCATCCGCGCCGCCCACGCGGACGTGCCGGTCCATGTCTATGGCGACGCCGGCCACGGCTTCAACTGCGACCGGCGCGCCGCCTACCACGCCGAAAGCGCCAAGACGGCGCGCGCCCGCACCCTCGCCTTCTTCGCCGAACACCTAGTGGCCTTTATCAGCTAAATTGCATCCATACGATCGCTTTTCCCGTTTCCTCGGCAGGAGGGGAGGCGCGGGCGATGGCGGCCCATCGGCAAGCCTTCCCGACGCCCCGAGGGGACGGGAAAAGCGACCCGAAGGGCGGCGTTGCGAGGCTTCCGGACGTCGTCGCGCGCCGCTTGTGGTGCACGCACACCAAGGCG
>JACZQZ010000177.1 GCA_022545455.1 Pseudomonadota bacterium | reverse complement strand
CGGGCGGCCATGGGTGGCCATCGGACGTCGTCGCGCGGCTCTCGTGATGGGCCCCCATCACGTGGAGGCGCGCTCCTAGCCGAATGGCCACCCATGGCCGTCACACGTGTCATCCTATTATGATGGAGGGTACTAGCCTAGGCGATGCCGCCCATGCACAGGTACTTGATCTCGAGGAAATCGTCGACGCCGTACTTGGAGCCCTCGCGGCCGATCCCGGATTCCTTCATGCCGCCGAAGGGCGCCACCTCGGTCGAGATGATGCCGGTGTTGATGCCGACGATGCCGTACTCCAGGGCTTCCGCGACCCGCCACACGCGCCCGATGTCGCGGCTGTAGAAGTAGGCGGCGAGGCCGGACGGGGTGTCGTTGGCCAGGGCCAGGGCCTCGTCCTCGGTGGCGAACCGGAACAGCGGCGCCACCGGGCCGAAGGTCTCCTCGCGGGCGATGGTCATCTGCGGCGTCACGTCGGCGAGGATGGTGGGCTCGAAGAAGGTGCCGCCGAGGGCGTGGCGCTTGCCCCCGACCACGACGCGCGCCCCCTTGGCGGTGGCGTCGGCGATGTGTTCCTCCACCTTCTCCACCGCCGCCATGTCGATCAGCGGGCCCTGCTCGGCCCCCGGCTCGAAGCCGTTCGCCACCTTGAGGCCGGACACCGCCTGGGACAGCCGCGCCGCGAAGTCGTCATAGACGCCGTCCTGGACCAGGATACGGTTGGCGCAGACGCAGGTCTGCCCCATGTTGCGGAATTTCGACACCATCGCCCCGTCGACGGCCGCCTCCACGTCGGCGTCGTCGAAGACGATGAAGGGCGCGTTGCCGCCCAGTTCCATCGTCACCTTCTTCACCGTGCCCGCGCATTGGGCCATCAGCGTCTTGCCGACCTCGGTGGACCCGGTGAAGGCGAGCTTGCGCACGATGGGGTTCGACGTCATCTCGCCGCCGATGGCGGCGGCCGAACCGGTGACCACGTTGAAGACGCCTGGCGGGATGCCCGCGCGCTCCGCCAGTTCCGCCAGCGCCAGCGCGGAATAGGGGGTCTGGCTCGCCGGTTTGGCCACCACCGTGCACCCGACGGCCAGCGCCGGGGCGCATTTGCGCGTGATCATGGCGTTGGGGAAGTTCCACGGCGTGATCGACGCCACGACGCCGATGGGCTCCTTGATGACGACGATTCGCTTGTCCGCCTGGTGGGCGGGGATGATGTCGCCGTAAACGCGCTTGGCCTCTTCGGCGAACCATTCGACGAAGGACGCGCCGTAGGCGATCTCGCCGGTGGACTCGGCCAGCGGCTTGCCCTGTTCGGCGGTCATCAGCCGCGCCAGGTCGTCCTGGTTTTCCATCATCAGCCGGAACCACCGGTGCAGGACTTGGGCGCGCTCCTTGGCCGTCAGCGCCCGCCACGCCGGCCACGCCGCGTTGGCCGCGTCGATGGCGCGGCGGGTCTCCGCCGCGCCCATCTTCGGCACCGTGCCCAGGGGCGCGCCGTCGGCCGGGTCCGTCACCTCGAACGTGGCGCCGTCCTCGGCGTCCACCCAGGCGCCACCGATGTAACATTGCTGGCGAAACAGACCGGGATCGTTGAGTTCCATGGCGACCTCTCCGTGTGGCGGGGACGGAAGCGGGTAGTATAGCCGTGCCCGCCGCGGGTGTTAATCGGTCGTGAACGGCCGGCCGGATCGGCGAAGGCGCCGCCGGTTTCCAGGGACGACTTTCCACGGACGACGGGACGACGGACCAAGCACCGGCCGTGGCCGTGGGCGACGGGAGCGGCAATCGGGTTGGGGCACGCGGCACAGAAACATCGGCACCGGGCGATCAGCAGGCATGTGGCTAATTTACCACAGCGTATCAAAAAAACCGTGCCCGCCCGCAAATTTGTCTTCAAGCCAACATGGAAAACCATAGAATGACTTTCCCGGAGAGGCGGACAGGCTGCGGTCGGGGGTTTCGTACACGGTCCGAATGCCAGACTCTTTAGTAGGTATTACGAACGTCAAGGGGTAAGGAGACAAGAAAATGTATAGGAAAACATTACAAACGTCGGTCGCGGCGGCAGCGCTCTTCGCGTTCGCGGCGCCCTTCGCGGGACCGGCCTCGGCGGCCGGGAACACCGTCGTCAACGGCAAAAGCCAGGTGAAGCTTGCGATTACCGGCCAACTCAGCCGCGTCGTCGCCATCGTCGACGACGGAAACCAGACCAATATCCACCACGTCAGCAACCAGTTCAGCGGCAACCGTGTGCGTTTCATCGGCACGGCCAAGGCCTGGGACAGCCTGACCATCGGCACCCGGATCGAGTTCCAGTTCAACAACCGGGCCTCCAACGAATCCGGTAACTTTGACTCCGCCAAGGACGAAGATGATTCGGACGACACCGGCATCGACCCCCGTTACCAGGACATCACGTTCGCCGGCAGATGGGGCAAGATCTACGTCGGCAAGGGCGACTCCGCCAGCAACGGCACGTCCGAGGTCGACCTCTCGGGAACGATAATCGCTTCCAACCCGAGCGTTGCCGATATGGGATTTGGCGGCAGCTTCTTCACCATCGACAACCTGCCGGCCGGAACGGACCAGAACCCGAACAACAACGGCGGCCTCGCCGGCCCCAGGGCGAGCACCGTGTTCACCAGCTTTGACGGCCTGAGCCGTACCCAACGGGTGCGCTACGATACGCCCTCGTTCGGCGGCTTTAAGGTTTCGGTCGGCCTCAACCAGGGCCCCCTCGGCGACGCTGCGCTCCGGTATTCAGGCAGCTTCGGCGGAACCAAGGTGAGCGCCGCAATTGCCTGGTCCAACTCGGACGGTACAAGCAAGACGGTAGGCAACCAGTTCAACGGGTCGGGGTCGATCCTGCATTCCAGCGGCCTTAGTTTGACCATCGCCGCCGGCACGCGGGAAACGGAGTCGTCGGTGCCCACTTCAGCAGGGACTACCAAGGATCCGTCGATGATGTACTTCAAGGTCGGCCATAAGGCCAAGCTCGT
>JACZQZ010000176.1 GCA_022545455.1 Pseudomonadota bacterium | reverse complement strand
ACGGCTTGGCCGTGCTTGGCCCGGGCTTCGCGATCTACCTGCTGTACCTGGGCTGGACAGTGGAAAACTATCCGATCTACCTCTCGGCGCTGGCCATTCAAACGGTTTTCGTGCTGGCGACGTTTTATTTCGCGAACTTGTACGATTTTGAATCCATCTCCCGCCCGGCGCGCCAGGTCAAGAATATCCTGCCCATCTGCGCGGCGACATTTCTGGTTCTGGTGGCCATGGTCTTCGCGCTGAAGATTTCGGCGCAGTTCTCCCGCGTGTGGTTTTTCTCCTGGCTCATTTCCGCCACCCTTCTGATCTGCGTCGAGAGGACGTGCTTTTACATCGTCCTGCGGAAATGGGCGCACGCCGGCCGGCTGACCCGGAACATGGTCGTCGTCGGCGCCGGCGAACAGGCGAAGAAACTGCTCGAGCACCTGGACAGGGTTCGGGAGCCGTGGATCCGCATCGTCGGCATCTTCGACGACCGCGTGGACCGTATCGGTCCGACGGTGGCGGGGCAGCCGGTTTTGGGGACTCTGGATGATCTTCTCGAATTCGCCCGGGAACACCGTGTCGATGACATCATCATCACCCTGCCGTGGAGCGCCGATGAACGCCTGTTCGGCATTATCAACAGGCTCATGGAGCTCCCGGTCCATGTGCGCCTGGGATCCGATCTCGTCGGCTTCATGTACCCCCGCGGAGCCAGCAGTTTCATCGGCGGCGTGCCCATGCTGGACGTGGTCGCCCAACCCCTGGCGGGATGGAAATACGTTGTCAAGGCATTGGAGGACAGGATTCTCGCGGCCATCCTGGTGATTCTGTCCGCCCCCCTGATGGTGATCATTTCCGCGGCCATCAAGCTGGAGAGCAAGGGGCCGGTGCTGTTTCACCAGCCGCGCTATGGTTTCAACAACAAGGTGTTTCCGGTGTACAAGTTTCGCACCATGCACCACGACCGGCCGCCCGAAGACGGCGTGCCCCAGGCCCGGCGGGACGACCCGCGGGTGACCCGGGTGGGCGCGTTCCTGCGCCGCACCAGCCTGGACGAGTTGCCCCAGTTGTTCAACGTTCTCCAGGGAACCATGTCGCTCGTCGGGCCGCGGCCGCACGCCGTCGTCCACAACGAGGAGTACGCGGCCATCATCGCCGGATACTTCGGGCGCCACCGGGTCAAGCCCGGCATCACGGGATGGGCCCAGGTCAACGGGCTCCGGGGGGAAACCGACACCCCCGAAAAGATGGAGGCCCGTGTGGAGTATGACATCTACTACATCGAGAACTGGTCGTTGCTGTTCGATCTCCAGATTCTGGTGATGACGGTGTACGTCGTGTGTACCCTCAGGAATGCGTACTGAGCGCTAAAGGGCTGGAATCCCAAGGGAATCATCGAAACGCCCTCGCGTGTCGGACGCCGTTCACGCCGGAGCCGAGGCGGGGATTGTCTTGGAGCCTGTGATCCGTGGAAAAAATAAATGTCCTGGGTGTAAATGTGGACGCCATCGACATGCCGATGGCGCTTGAGGTCATTGACGGCTGGATCGCACGGCGGGAACACCGTTATGTGACCATCACCAGCGTCCACGGCGTTATCGAAAGCCAGGCGGATAACGACCTGCGCCATATTCACAATCGGGCCGGCTTGGTAACACCCGACGGCATGCCCCTTGTCTGGCTCGGTTGGCTGAACGGCCACCGACACGTGACCAGGGTTTGTGGCCCCGATCTGATGCTTGCTGAGCGAACGTTCGGCGGCGAAAGGGTACCGGCATTACTTTTACGGAGGCAAAGAAGGCGTGCCGGAGCTCCTCAAGGACAGGCTGCAGCGCCGGTTCCCTGGCTTGAACGTGGTCGGCACGTACTCCCCGCCCTTTCGCCCCTTGACGGAAGCGGAAGACGAAGGGGTCGTCGAGATGATCAATGGGGCCGAACCGGACATCGTGTGGGTCGGACTCAGCACGCCGAAACAGGAAAAATGGATGGCGGCCCATGTCGATCGGCTCAACGCACCGGTCTTGATCGGGGTAGGTGCGGCGTTCGATTTTCACGCGGGTCTGGTCAAGCGGGCGCCACGGTGGATACAACACAGCGGGTTGGAATGGCTTTTCCGCCTGATGTCGGAACCGCGGCGCCTGTGGCGGCGTTACTTGAAGATCGTTCCGCTGTTTGGTATCAAGCTGCTCCAACAGATGGTGGGCCTGCGCCGTTACAGCGACGACCAGTAGGCTTGCACGTTGATCGTGCCGTGGCTACGTATGACTGGGAGTGAACGGATTGTCGCGCTGTCTCGACGAAAGCCGCCCGGAAAGCGGCGGCCGAGGATATCCCCACGACCGAAGACCCGTCCAACGGTCTCGGGTGTCCGGAAAGCGTTGTCCCTGTCGCGGCGCGATTGATACGTTTGAAGACACACGGTCGGTGAAAGGCGGATAAAGTGAAAAAGGCTCTGGTTTGCGGGGCAGGCGGTTTCATCGGCAGCCATCTTGTCAAGAGATTGAAAAATGAGGGTTTCTGGGTTCGCGGCGTGGACCTGAAGTCCCCCCAGTTTGACCAAACCCATGCCGATGACTTCATTGTCGGTGATCTGCGAGACATTGAAGTCTGCCGCTCTGCGGTGGACCGCCACTTCGACGAGGTGTACCAGTTGGCCGCGGATATGGGCGGCGCCGGGTTTATCTTCACCGGGGAGAATGACGCGCACATCATGCATAATTCGGCGATGGTCAATCTCAATATTCTTGAGACGTGTTTTAAGAATAACGTGAAAAGAATATTTTATTCTTCTTCCGCGTGCATGTATCCGGAATACAATCAGCTGGAACCGGACAATCCCCTGCTGGCCGAGGATTCCGCCTATCCGGCGGACCCGGACAGCGAGTACGGGTGGGAAAAGCTGTTCAGCGAAAGGCTGTACCTCGCGTTCCACCGGAATCACGGGATGGAAGTCCGCATCGCGCGCTATCACAACATCTTCGGCCCCCAGGGAGCGTGGTGCGACGGCCG
>JACZQZ010000097.1 GCA_022545455.1 Pseudomonadota bacterium | reverse complement strand
AAGAGGAAATTCTGGTCAAAGTGGGGCCTGCTGTCGTCCAGGCGTATGAGATCGTCAATGCTCCGAGCTGGGACGAGGACCGGTTTGTCTACCTGGGCACGTCCTCCAGCGGGATTCCGGCCCGGGTACTCCGGGAGGTGGCCGAAGCGGATGTGCGCATCGGTCTGGGAGGGATTATCCCCCATGTGGACGCCGGATTCAGCGGGGGCGCGAAAATTGTTCTGCCGGGGGTGTGCAGCGGCCGGACAGTGGACACATTTCACGCCCGAGGAGCAGCGGTGGAGATGAACCTGCTGGGGGTGCTCGATGGACCGATGCGGCAAGACTTAGAGCAGTTTGTAGGCGAGCGGGTGGGGCTGCACTTTATTCTGAATACGGTTCTGACCCGGGAGGGGCAACTCTGCCGGTGCGTAGCCGGGCATTTTATAGAGGCCCACCGCGCCGGGGTGCGGATGGCGTAGAACGGGTGCCCCCAGATGCCCCGCCCGGCGGCGCGCGCCCGGCGCTCCAGGGCCAGCATCTCCGGGATCAGGGCCCGGTTGTCGGCGAAGCTGTACACCCGGGCGAGCCCTAAGCGCAGCAGCTCGCCCTGGATCCAGGCGCCGTCGGCCGCGTGCAGGTGGGCGAGCAGGCGCCCGTGGCGGTCCATGCGCCGGCCGCCGAACGACAGCGTCACCCGGCGGCCCAGCACCAGTCTCTCCAGCGCCCGCTTGGCTTCCCCGGCCAGCGGCCAGGTGGGAAAGCCGGGCCGGCCAAGGGGCAACTTGGGCGCCTGGATGCCGACCAGACGCACCTCCGTCGCCGTCCCGATGGCGCGGTCCAGCACGACGGTATCCCCGTCCACCACCCGGGCGACGCCGGCGCTTTCCCCCGCCTCCAGGGCCGTGGCGGCCGGCGCCGCGGCCGCCGGGCCGGCGGACAGCAAAAAAAGCAACAGCCAGTGGACGATGGCGCGCATGGCGCCTTCACCATGGCGAACCGGCCGGCCGCCGTCCAGGCCTGGGGATTTTTCGCCGCCGACCCCCTATAATGACCCGGCGGCGAAACCTTCTGGATCGGCCAATGGACGCACACAGCGAGCGCTACGACCTTTTCCCCCAGATCAAGGCGTCCGAACACGGCATGCTGGCGCTCGACCCTCGTCACGAGATGTACTGGGAGCAGTCGGGCAACCCGGACGGCGAGCCGGTGGTGTTCCTGCACGGCGGCCCCGGCGCCGGGGCGGGGATAGTGCACCGGCGGTTCTTCGACCCGCGCCACTACCGCATCATCATCTTCGACCAGCGCGGCGCCGGCCGTTCAAGACCCTTCGCCGAGCTGCGCGACAACACGACCGCGCACCTGATCGCGGATATCGACACCCTGCGCCGCCACCTGGGCATCGAACGCTGGCTGGTCTTCGGCGGCTCGTGGGGCGCCACCCTGGCCCTGGCCTATGGCATCCAATGGCCCGAGCACTGCACGGGGTTCGTGCTGCGCGGGGTCTTCCTGTGCCGCAAGCGCGAGCGCGACTGGTTCCTGTACGGAATGCGCACCGTCTTCCCCGAGGCGTGGCGGGAATTTACCGGGTTCCTGCCCGAGGGCGAACGGGGCGACCTTCTGGACGCCTACCACCGCCGCCTCACCGATCCCGACCCGGCGGTGCACATGCCGGCGGCTCGGGCATGGAGCCGCTACGAGAACACCTGCTCCACCCTGCGGCCCAAGGCCGAGGGCGCCGTCGGGGGCGGTGTCGACCGGGCGGCCCTGAGCCTGGCCCGCATCGAGGCCCACTACTTCAGGCACGACATGTTCGTGGACGAAGACTTCCTGCTCGACAATGTGGCGGTGTTGAGGAAAATCCCCGCGGTCATCATCCAGGGGCGCTACGATATCGTCTGCCCCGCCGTCACCGCGGACGAACTGGCCCGCGCCTGGCCCGAGGCCGAGTACGTCATCGTCTCCGACGCCGGCCATTCGGCCATGGAGCCCGGCATCCGCTCGGCCCTGGTCGGGGCCACGGAAAAATTCAAAACCCTGCGCTAGTACCCTCTATCCTTTGGGTTCCAAGGGCCGTCGGTCCCTGGTGGGGAAAAAAATAGGCGACGCCCCTTTTGACGTCATCGGTTCGCTTTATGACGACCGGGAATTTACCCGACGCAGGGTGAAGCCTAAGGGCGGGAACGGCGGCAAATCCCTTGCAACCTGCCGTCCGTCCCGTACGATGCTGCCGGCCCAGCGTTTTTCAGGGGGAGGACCGTGCCGAGGGGAGGTTTCTTAAGGGTTGCCGCGGCCGCCGCGGCGGGGGTGCTTCTCGCCTCGGGCGCGGCCCGTGCGGAGGATCCGGATTTCCTGTCGGTGGCCGTGGGCTATTTCGACTGGAACCGCACCAAGAACACCGCCGTCGAGTTCCGCGGCGAGTACCGCTCGGATGCGAAGTTCTGGATCTTCAAGCCCTTCGGCGGGCTGATGGCGACCACGGACGGCGGCTTTTACGGCTTTGCCGGCGTCCTGGTGGACGTATATTTCGGCAACCGCTTCGTGGTGACGCCGAGCTTCGCGCCCGGGTTCTACGAGGAGGGAAATGGGCTCGACCTCGGCCACGTGGTGGAATTCCGCTCGCAGATCGAATTCGCCTACCGGTTCGACGACCGCTCGCGGCTGGGCGTGGCCGTGAACCACATGTCCAACGCCGGCCTCGGCGATTCCAACCCGGGCACCGAATCGGCCATGGTGTACTACTCCATCCCCTTCGACGCCCTGTTCGGCCGGTAAGGCCCGGCGCCCCGGCGCCCGTTGATGCGCCGCCGCCCCGGTGTGCTATAAGACGCCCCTATCGGTCCCACGCGCGCCCGTAGCTCAGCCGGATAGAGCACCAGATTCCTAATCTGGGGGTCGTGGGTTCGAGTCCCGCCGGGCGCGCCAACTCTTTCGGGACGCCGGAAATACCACGCCGCGGCCCCACGGCCATGGGGGGCTCCGCCCCCTTAACCCCGGCCAGGGGTCAAAACCCCTGGACCCCGTTAACCGGGTTCCAAGGGCCGTTGGCCCTTGGTGGGGATAAAAAGGGGCAACGCCCTTTTGGCCGCGCGCGGCCCGGCCGGCGCTTTCCGCGATACGCCACCGTCGCCCGGGGCCGCCCCTCCGAATGTCGATGACTTGACCGACGGGGCCCGGTCCGGGAAGAAGTATGGGGGAAATCCGGGCACCCGGTGAATGCCGCGGGAGAGGGGCGTTGGCGCTATAAATCCCGAGCCTTGCCCATCAGTTTGGTCAGCATCGCGTCGAGGGCATGGCGTTCCTCGTCGCACAGGGCGTCCAAGAGGCGCTTCTCGTAGCTCAGCGCCAGGGGCACGATTTCTTCATAGATCCGATGTCCGCGCTCAGAATGGCGGAGGATGGAAAACCGACGGTCCTGGGCGTCGGTCCGCCGCTTGATCAATGCTTTGCGCCGGAGCGCGGCAACGGCCCGGCTGACCCGCACCTTGTCCATGGCCGTCCGTTCCGTCACCTCCTTCGCCGAGATGTCCGGGAAACGGCCGAGCACCGCGAGCACCCGCCATTCCGGGATGGAAAGCCCGAAACGCTTGGAATAGGCACCGGCGATAGCGCGGCTCACGGTGTTGGTAAGCACCGAAAGCCGGTAGGGGAGGAACCCCTCCAGATTCAACACCGGATCGCCGCCGGCCGCCGACGCCGGGGGGCCGTTTTCCTCCGCGTCGCGCAAGAGATCTTCTGGTATTTCTTCCATGGCCCCGTGAGCCTACTTGAAATTCGTTTCATTTGAAACTAACATATCCGTCACCTATGAAATCATATGCTCGGCTGAGATCCGCCATGGACGAGCGTTCCGACAATCCCATGGGCACGAACGGTTTCGAATTCATCGAATTCACCGCGCCCGACATTTCCGAGCTCGACCGCCTGTTCCGGCGCCTGGGGTTCCGCGTCACGGCGCGGCATCGCTCTAAGCAGGTCACCCTCTATCAGCAGGGAGACGTGAACTTCGTTGTCAACGCCGAGGCCGGAAGTTTCGGCCAAGCCTTCGCCCGGCTCCACGGACCCAGCGTCTGCGCCTTCGCGCTTCGGGTGGACGACGCGGGCGCCGCCTACGAGCGCGCGGTGGGCCTTGGGGCGAAGCCCTACCACCGCCCCGCCGGGCCCATGGAACTCAACATCCCAGCCATTTTCGGCATCGGAAACAGCCTCATTTACTTCGTCGACCGCTACGGTGACCGCACCATCTACGACGTCGATTTCGAGACCGTGACGGACACGGACGGGGAGCACGAACCGGAGGTCGGCCTCGCGGACGTGGACCATCTCACCCACAACGTGTTCCGGGGCCGCATGGACGAATGGGCCGGGTTCTATGAGCGGCTCTTTAATTTCCGGCAAATCCGCTACTTCGACATCGAAGGCAAGATCACGGGACTGCGCAGCCGCGCGATGGTGAGTCCGTGCGGCAAGGTCCGCATCCCGATCAACGAATCAGCCGACAATAAGTCCCAGATCGCGGAATACCTCGAGGCCTATCGCGGCGAGGGCATCCAGCACATAGCCCTCTCCACCGACGACATTTACGAGGCAGTGAAAAACCTTAGGGCCCGGGGTACGACCTTCATGACCGTACCCGACACCTATTACGAGGCCGTGGACGCGCGTCTCCCGGGCCACGGCGAGGATCTCGGGAGGCTCCGCGAGAACCGAATCCTGATCGATGGAGCGCCGGACAGTGGTGGCGGCCTGCTCTTGCAGATCTTCACCGAGACGGTCATTGGGCCCATTTTCTTCGAGATCATCCAGCGCAAGGGCAACGAGGGTTTCGGCGAAGGTAACTTCCAGGCCCTTTTCGAATCCATCGAAGCCGACCAGATGCGGCGAGGGGTGATCTGATCGCCGCCGCCGGCTCCCGGCCGCACGGCGAGACGGGATCGGATGTTCCGGACGCCAAGGACGATCATGTCATCGACCAGGGCTGGGACCGCTACACCGCCGAGGACCATGCTGTGTGGCGAGCGCTCTTCGAACGCCAGGCCCGCATTCTCCATGGCCGCGCCTTCCAAGGGTTCCTGGACGGCCTTTCGGGCCTTGGTGTTGCCGCTGACGGCATCCCCGAGTTCGACCGCTTGACCGATATCCTGGATGCGGCGACCGGCTGGCGCATCGTTGCCGTGCCGGGGCTGGTCCCCGACGACGTCTTCTTCCGCCACCTGGCGGCGCGGCGGTTCCCGGTCACCAACTGGATCCGCACCCGCCACCAGATGGACTATCTGCAGGAACCGGACGTCTTTCACGACATTTACGGACACGTGCCCATGCTGATGGATCCGGCCTTCGCCGACTACCTGCAGGCCTATGGTCGTGGCGGGCTCAAGGCGTTGAGAGTCGATGCGTTGCCTTATCTGGCCCGGCTGTATTGGTACACGGTGGAGTTCGGCCTGATCCAAACGCCCGCGGGCCTGCGCATCTTCGGCTCGGGCATCGTGTCGTCGAAGGGGGAATCCGTCTATTGCCTGGAAAGCCCCGAACCCGCGCGGGTCGCCTTCGACCTCTACCGGGTGATGGGCACCAAATACCGGATCGACGACTACCAGAAGATCTACTTCGTCATCGATAGCGTCGAAGACCTAATGGAGGCGACGAGACCGGATTTCGCGCCGCTCTACGAACGGCTCAAGACCGACACCGACCTGGAGCCGGGCGAGGTCGTGCCCACCGACGTCCGGGTGCCCCGCCGCCTCCACTGACCGAAGGGGAAGCCCATGAAACACTGGATCACCCTGCCCAAGACGGAAGGGACCGCGTCCCGCCAGGCGCACGCCGACCTGCCCGACGGCACGTATGAGCGCGAACTGGGCCGCGAAGGGTTCGCCGGCCCCGCCACCCACATGTACCACCGCCATCCGCCCACATCCTGGACCGCGTGGGAGGGACCGCTGCGGCCCCGGGCGTTCGATCTCCGTGCCCTCGATACCTCCGGCGGCGGGCCATGGCAGGCGCCGGCGATCCTCCAAAACGGCGACACCCGGGTCCGGTTCTGGCGCGCCGACGCGGACATGGATTGTCTGGTCCGCAACGGCGACGGCGACGATTTGATCTTCATCCACGAGGGGCGCGGCGACTTCTTCACCGACTATGGTCACATGTCTTTCCGCGACGGCGACTACCTGCTCGTGCCGCGCGGCACCATGTGGCGGGTCGAGATCGAGGAACCCCTGTCCGCGCTCATGATCGAGGCCACCGGCGCCGCCTTCGGCCTGCCGGAGAAGGGCATCGTCGGACATCACGCCATCTTCGACCCGGCGGTCCTGGATTACCCCCGCATCGACGATCCCTTTCTGGTCCAGCAGGACGAGGGCGAGTGGCGGGTCGAGATCAAGCGGCGCGGCGAGATATCGACGGTGACCTACCCCTTCAACCCCTTGGACGCGGTCGGGTGGTCGGGCACCGTGGTGCCGGTGAAGCTCAACTGGCGCGATATTCGCCCGTTGATGAGCCACCGCTACCACCTGCCGCCCTCGGCCCATACCACGTTCCTGACCGACGCCATCGTGGTCTCCACCTTCTGTCCCCGGCCGATGGAATCGGACCCGGGGGCGCTCAAGGTCCCCTTCTTCCACAGCAACGACGACTATGACGAGGTCATCTTCTATCACCGGGGCGAATTCTTCAGCCGCGACAACATTAAGCCCGGGATGATGACGCTCCATCCCTCGGGCTTCCCGCATGGGCCGCACCCCAAGGCCTTGCGGAGCGGCGCCAGGGGCGATCGCACCGAGACGGACGAGGTGGCGGTGATGATCGACGCCCGCGAGGCGTTCGACGTGGCGCCGTTGCCGGAGGGCATCGAGTGGCTCGGCTACGTCGACTCGTGGCGGGAAGAGGCGGCGGAATGAAGCTGGCTTCCCTCAAAGCGGGCGGGCGCGACGGGACGCTCGTCGTCGTCGACCGCATTCTCGAAAGGGCGGTGGCGGTTCCGGACGTGGCCGGGACGCTCCAGGCCGCCGTCGATGACTGGCCCCGCGCCGCGCCGCGCCTCGAGACCGTCTACGCACGATTGAACCAAGGGGGGTTCTCCCGGGCGTTCGATTTCCAGAGCGCCGAGCTGGCCGCTCCCTTGCCCCGCGCCTACCAGTGGGTGGACGGCAGCGCCTACCTCCATCATATGGAGCTTGTCCGCAAGGCCCGCGGCGCCACCCTTCCAGAGAACCATGGGAAGGACCCGGTGCTCTACCAAGGAGGCTCCGACGGCTTCTTGGGTCCCGTCGATCCGATCCGGCTTGCCGACGATTCCTGGGGCCTTGACTTCGAGGCCGAGCTTGCGGTGATTACGGGCGATGTGCCCCAGGGGACGCCTGCCGGGGGCGCCGGCAAGCACATCCTTCTCCTCATGCTGGTAAACGACGTTTCGCTGCGCAATCTCATCCCCGGCGAGCTTGCCATGGGCTTCGGGTTTTACCAGAGCAAGCCGGCGAGTGCTTTTTCACCGGTCGCCGTGACCCCGGACGAGCTGGCGGACGCCTGGGACGGCGGCAAGGTGTCGCTTCCGCTCCTCAGCCATCTCAACGGCCGGCTTTTCGGCTGCCCCGAGGCGGGGGAGGACCTGACCTTCGATTTTCCCGCCCTTATCGCCCATGCGTCCAGGACCCGCGGTCTCAGCGCCGGCACCATTGTAGGCTTGGGCACCGTCTCCAACCGCGACCGGCAGCGCGGAGCGTCGTGCATCGCCGAGAAGCGCGCCCAGGAGATGATCGACCAGGGCCGCCCCGAGACCCCTTACCTCCGCCCCGGCGACCGCGTCCGTATTGAAATGACCGACGCCGGAGGCCACACCATCTTCGGCGCCATCGAACAACGGGTGGAGCATTTCGGCGGAGCGGTTTGATGGCGGTACCCGGGGCCCGGGAGGAAACGTCCTTGCGGACCGTCAAGGCCTATGGTCTCGGGCCCGGCCGGCGCTTTCCGCGATACGCCGTCGTCGCCCGGGCCCGCCCCTCCGAATGTCGATGACTTGACGGACGGGACCCGGTCTGGGAAGAAGTACGGGGGAAATCCGGGCGACCGGTGAATGCCGCAGGACGATTGCGGCCAACGAGCGGGGCGGCAAACGCCCAAAAACCATTGGCGTGACTGAACCTCCATCCATCGGCAAAGAGTTCTTCACCGAGCAGTTCCCGATCATCGCCGTGGT
Organism: Pseudomonadota bacterium; assembly: GCA_022545455.1. Taxonomy (GTDB): domain Bacteria; phylum Pseudomonadota; class Alphaproteobacteria; order Rhodospirillales; family 2-02-FULL-58-16; genus JACZQZ01. The sequence goes on along the minus strand of JACZQZ010000097.1, from coordinate 2,356 downwards.
TATGGCGCTGGGGTTTGCCGGCGCGTACCTCCAGCATGGGTTCCTGCCGGGCGCGGACATTGCCTTCCCCCTGGCCGGGGTCCGGGTTCCCATCTGGCACCTGGTGTGGATGGGCGCGTGGACGGGCTACACCATGGCCGTCGTCGGCGAGGCGGCGGGCATTTTCGCGCTGCCCTACACCATGTCCATCCTGCAGTTCACCGGCCTGCCGGTGACGCCGACGACGCAGCTTCTCACCTTTCTCAATCCCCTGGGCGCCCTGTTCGGTTACCGCCGCAACAGGCAGTGGAACCTCGATTTCGCGCTGTGGGTCTGCCTGGGCGGCGTCGTCGGCGGCCTGATCGGGCCTTTCGTCCGCCTGACCCTGCTGTCCGACGTCAAGCCGTTTACCTTCGTCGTCGGTCTGTCGTTGATCTTCGCCGGGGCGCACCTGTGTTACGCATCGTTCCGGGGCTTTCGCAAGAGGTATCCCGCCGGTGGCGTGGAAGCCAAGTTCGCCGCCGAGGCGAAAGCGCGGCGGGACGCCGGCCTGCCGCCGACGGGCATCCCCGCCGGCATCGGCATCGAAACGATCTCCCGGGGCGGGAGCCGCCTCACCATCGCTTTCTGGGACGTCACCTGGACCGTCAGTCTGCCCGTACTGTTCGTCACCGGGGCCCTGGTCGGGGTCATATCGGCGGCCCTCGGCGTCGGCGGCGGATTCCTGCTGGTCCCGATCTTCGCCGCCATTTACGGACTGCCCATGTACGTCCTGGTGGCGGCGACGATCCCCTACGTGATCGTGCTGTCCGCCGTCGGCCTTTTCACCTACGGCGTCATCGTGCCGGCGTTCACGGGCGTTACGGTTCAACCGGAGTGGGCGTGGGGGTTCTTTGCCGCCGCCGGCGGCATTTTCGGGTCCTGGTGCGCGGCCAAGACCCAGCGGTTCGTCCCCGAGCATTTCCTCAAGGCCATGCTTGGCGGGATTACGGCTGTCGCCGGAACCCTTTACGCCATAGACTTTTTCTTTACCCTGCCGTTCCGCATTTAGGGTGGTGGACCAGAAGCATGAAACATTTCCACCGGGTCGTGCCCTATCTGCCGTTCATCGTGCTGGCGGCGGCGGTCGTGGTCGCCGTGTATCACGTTCGAGTGTACTGGTAAGAGGGCCGGTTTCCGCGGCCCCACGGATATCGTTCGACGCTTCCCTCACGCCACCTGGTGCAGCAGGGCCTCGCCGCGGGCGAGGCGGCGGCAGTTCTCGACCGCCACCTCCAGGCTGCGCTCGAGCGTTTCCCCGCTCAGCCACGCCACGTGGGGGCTGAGCACCACGTTCTCCAACCCAAGCAGGGGATCGCCCTTAAGCACCGGTTCGGCGGCGAAGACGTCGAGCCCGGCGGCGCCGAGGCGTCCCCCCTTGAGCGCCTCGATCAGCGCCGCCTGGTCGACCAGCCCGCCGCGCGCCGTATTCACCAGCACCGCCCCCGGCTTCATGCGGGCCAGGGCGTCGGCATCGACCACGCCTTCGGTCTCTTCCGTCAGCGGCAGGTGCAACGACACGATGTCGGACTCGGCCAGCAGGTCGTCGAATTGCCGCCAGTCGCCGGCCGCGTCGGGCTTCGGCGCCGTCGCCGTGTACAGCACGGCCGCTCCCATGGCCCCGAGGATGGGCGCCAGGATGCGCGGCACCGCGCCGTACCCCACCAGTCCCACCGTCCGTCCGCAGATTTCCCCCAGCCCGTCCTGCAACCGGGGCGGCCAGTCCCAGCCGGCGCCGCGCCGCATGCCGGCGTCGAAGGCGGGCAGCCGGCGCAGCGCGGCGAGCATCAACAGCAGCGTCATCTCGGCCACGGCGCGGCTGTTGGTCCCGGGCATGTTGGCCACCGCGATGCCGCGCCCCCGCGCCGCCTCCACATCGATGGTGTTGAGACCGACGCCGATCTTCTGAATGAGGCGCAGGCGCGGGGCACCGGCGATGACCTCGGCCGTCACCGGCCGCAGCACATGCCACAGCACCTCGGCCTCGGCCATGAGGCTGGAGAACCGGGCGTCGTCCCCTTCCGCGCAGGGGGTGACCGACAGCCCCTCGGCGGAAAGGGCCGCCAGCCGGCGCACGAGCCCAGGCCCCGCGTCGTAGTGAAACACCACCTTCATCGCCGATCTTCCCCTGGTTTCCCCGGCACTTCCCGGATTGCGGCGGCCCGGACACTAATACCAAGGGGCGCTGATCATGACCCGACGAGCCGGCTTACCAAGGTTTTCGGCCCTAAGCGTGCGCCGTGGCGATGCGGGGCATCGCGAAGCGTGCGCGACGCCGTCCGAAAGCCTTGGTAAGCCGCCGTTGCGGTCGCGTATGCGGCCCGTCGGAGGGCGTCGA
>JACZQZ010000096.1 GCA_022545455.1 Pseudomonadota bacterium | reverse complement strand
GCCGAAGGGGGACAACAGCAGGACCGCGGTGAAAAGGCCGGCAATAAGCGTGGGCATGGCTAATACCAAGGGGCGCTGATCATGACCCGACGAGCCGGCTTACCAAGGTTTTCGGCCCTAAGCGTGCGCCCAGGCGATGCGGGGCATCGCAAGGCGTGCGCGACGCCGTCCGAAAGCCTTGGTAAGCCGCCGTTGCGGTCGCGTAGGCGGCCCGTCGGAGGGCGTCGAAAAGTTTTGACGATGCACCGCATCGCCGGCAACTTTCCTCCTGCCCGACGAGCCGCCTACGCGATCTCTATGAGCCATGATCAGCGCTCCTTGGTATTAGAGGTAAAGCAGCCTCTTCTCCTTGTCGGTCAGGGAATAATGTTTGATCTTCTCGGAGAGATGGGGCCGCAGGTCCGCTCGCTCGAAGGTGCCCTCAATGAGACCATCGGACGTCTCGTTGACGACTTTGAACTCGTACAGGTTCTGCGTCAGGATGATGTCCTCCTCCATGCCGACGATCTCGGTGATGCACGTCACCCGGCGAACGCCGTCACCCAGCCGGGACATCTGAATGACCACGTCGAGGGCGCTCATGATCTGCTGGCGGGTCGCCATTCCGGGCGTGTACTTGCGGTTCATGCAGATCATGTTCTCGAACCGCACCAGGGCATCCTTGGTACTGTTGGCGTGAATGGTCCCGAGCGAGCCGTCATGGCCCGTATTCATGGCCTGAAGCATGTCGCCCGCTTCGGCGCCCCGGACCTCGCCGATAAGGATCCGGTCCGGTCTCATCCTCAGCGCGTTGACAAGCAGATCGCCGATCTCGACCCCGCCGGTCCCTTCCAGGTTGGGCGGACGCCTCTCGAGGGTCACCACGTTGGGCTGGGGCAGCCGCAGCTCTGCCGTATCCTCGATGGTCACGATCCGTTCGGTGGCGCCGATATAATTGGACATGGCGCCGAGCAGGGTGGTTTTGCCCGTCCCCGTACCGCCCGAGATCAGAACGTTCAGGCGGTACTTGGCGATCATCCGCAGCAGGACCGCCATGTCGTACGACAGGGCGCCGTTCTGCACCATGTCGTCCAGGGTTATGCTCACTTCGGCGAACTTGCGGATGGACATGCTGGGAAAATGAACCGACAGCGGCGGAATGATGACGTTGACGCGGCTGCCGTCGGGCAGCCTGGCGTCGACCATGGGAGAGGACTGATCGACCCGGCGGTGAACCCGCGTCACGATGCGGTCGATGACGTTCATCAACTGGTCGACGCTGTCGAAGGTCACATCCGATAATTCCAGCTTTCCCGCTCTCTCCACCCACACCATGTCCGGCCCGTTGACCATGACCTCGGTGATCGAGGCATCGGCCAAAAGGGGTTCCAGGGGCCCGAAACCCAGCATGTCGTCGACAATGGCCTCGGTCAGCGCCGCCTGTTCACTTTCGGATATGGGCTCGTGTTCTTCGTGTAATACGGCGATCACCGTAGCGGTAATCTCCTCCCGTGCCGCGTCCTTGGGCAAGTCGGACAGGTGGTCGACCTTGATGTCTTCCACAACCTTCCTGGCGATACGCTCCTTGATTTTCCGCAGTTCCGGCGACGGGGAGTATTTCCTGTCGCAGAGATAGTGCGGTACGTCCTTCATCAGACTATCCGTCCGCGGCCGGCCCAGGGCGGCGGCGGACGGGGTTTCCCGCCCCTTTTTATCGCGCCTGCTGCCGCGCCGGCGTTCCACGCCGACGGGCTTCTTGATAATGCGGCGGTCGCGTTTGCGCCTCTCGGGCTTGCCGACCTCGCGGGAGATGTATTCCTTCTTGGGGGCGGGGAGTTTCGTGCGTTTGCCGAATTTCTTGGCTTTGCTCTTCATGGATTAACGGACCCCTTCTGTGGGCGCGGCACCGGCCCTTATACACCGAGGGGTCCGGACAGTGAATCCGAGATTTCGGATAAGGGCGCATGCATTGGGAAACGGCGGCCGCGGATGCGTCCGATCTTGGGAATTGTCTCGCCCGTCAATACTCTCTAAACAGGACCGCACGCCGGCCGGCCGTACCGGCCAACATTGATTGCCGCGGACACGGGTATGCCAAGCCCCAAGCCCTCGCCCCGACGCGATGCCGCCGGCCTGGAGACGGCGCGGCTCCTTCTCCAGATCGAGGCGGTGAACTTCCGCCCGGAGCGCCCCTATACCCTGACGTCGGGGTGGGCCAGTCCGGTCTACATCGACTGCCGCAAACTGATCTCCTATCCCGCCGCCCGGCGCCGGGTGATGGAAGCGGCCGTCGCCGCCATGGACCGCGCCGTCGGCTTCGACGCCATCGACGCCGTGGCCGGCGGCGAGACCGCCGGCATCCCGTATGCCGCCTGGATGGCCGAGGCCACGTCCCTGCCCATGCTTTACGTCCGCAAGAAACCCAAGGGATTCGGCCGCAACGCCCAGATCGAAGGCGACCTCAAGCCGGGAAGCCGGGTGCTCCTGGTCGAGGACCTGGCCACCGACGGCGCCAGCAAGATCATTTTCGTGAACGCCCTGCGCGACGCCGGCGCCACCGTCACCGACGCCTTCGTCATCTTTTTCTACGGCGTTTTTCCCGGCGCCATGCAGGCCCTGGAGGACTGCGGCGTGCGTCTGCACCACCTTGCCACCTGGTGGGACGTGCTCGACGTGGCCGCGGAAGAAGGGATTTTCGCCGCCGATTCCATCGCCGCGGTGCGCGCTTTCCTGGACGACCCCGTTGCCTGGTCGGCGGCCCACGGCGGCAGGGGTGGCGGCTGACTCCCGCCGGATAACCGGACCCTGAAAGCCGCGCCCCGCCTTGACGCCGGTCGATGCGACGCCGCGGCCGCCGCCCTAAGGACGGAAGCGCCGAAGGAGGTTGGTTATGAACCCACGCCATCACCGCAAGACGGGAATCACCCTGGTCGCGGTCGCGCTGACCGGCGCCGCCCTGGCCACGTCCGCCGTCGCCGGCCACGTGCCCGGAGCCGCGCCCCGCAAGCCCGGCCACGTCGCCCGCCTGGTGTTTCCCATCATGAATCCCGAGCGCGGCAAGCAAGTATTCGTCGTCAAGGGCTGCGTCGCCTGCCACGCCGTCAACGGCGTCGGCGGCCACGACGCCCCCAACATGGACGCCCACGCCCGCATGGAGATGGTCAACCCGTTCGACTTCGCGGCGCGCATGTGGAACCACGCCCCGGCCATGATCGCCTCCCAGGAAGGGGCCTTCGGCGAGCAGATTTATTTTACCGGACAGGAGCTGGCCGACATCATCGCCTTCGTCCACGACGACGACGCCCAGCACACGTTTACCGAAGACGAGCTCACGCCCGGGGCCCGCAAGATGATGGACCACGACCACGGGGGCAGGCCCGCGCCCAAGGCACACGCCAAGGAGCTGGGACACGACCACGCGCCGGGGACGCCGCCCCACAAGGACTGATCGCGCGGACATTCGGCTTGCCCGGCCTGGCCCACCGGCGGCGTCCCGGCGCCGCCACTGTTTCGTCATACGATTGTCACAATGAGGTTATACAACGAAACCTTGTCATCACACAGGCAATTGTGTCATGATCCTAGCACTAAGGCGTCACGAATGTTCTCGCGCCTGCGAACGCCGGAGCGGGAGGAAACTGCACCATGACGGTGCCGAAAGGCCGGGGCGAGACGGTTCTGGTTGTGGAGGGCGACCCCGTTATGCGCGGCCTGGTTGCAGAGATGCTGGCCTATCTCGGCTATCGGGTCCTGAAGGCGGCGGACGGGCGCTCGGCGCTGGCCGTTCTGGAGACGGCGGACGACGTGAATCTTCTGTTCACGACACTGGCACTCTTGTGCTCCATGACCGGCATAGACTTAGCCGAAAAGGCCCGGTCCCGCGCCCCCCTTCTCAAGGTGCTGTACACCTCCGACGACCCGGTTGAGGTTGCCGAGCAAATGGCGCGCCTCGGCGAGGGCACCGAGTTCATCACAAGGCCCTGGCGGCGGGGGGAGCTGGCGCTTAAGGTTCGCTCGGTTCTCGACGCGCCGACGGCCTAGGACCTCTCGCGCGCCCCCGGTGTGCGCCCGCGCCGAACGATGGTAGGATCGGCCATGGTCAGACGGACGGCTGTGGCGCTGTTGTTGCTCGGCCTTGCCGCGGCGGGTGCCCTGCTCCCGCCGGCGGCGGCCAAGCCCCGGGACACGCTGGTGATCGGCATCACCCAGTTCCCGTCCACCTTCCATCCCAACATCGATTCCATGCTGGCCAAGACCTACGTGCTGGCCATGACGCGCCGCCCGTTTACCGCCTACGACAAGGACTGGGCACTGGTGTGCATGCTGTGCACGCGCCTGCCGACCATCGAGAACGGGCTGGCGGTGCCGGAACAGACGGCGGACGGCAAGCCGGGCATCGCCGTCACCTACACCATCAGGCCCGACGCCACGTGGGGCGACGGCACGCCGGTGACGACGCGGGACGTGGTCTTCACCTGGAAGGTGGGCCGCCACCCCAAGACCGGGGTCAGCAACACCGAGTTCTACCGCAGCCTCTATGCCATCGACGTCAAGGACGAGAGGACGTTTACCCTCCATTTCGACAAGCTGACCTTCCAGTACAACGCCATCAACGGCTTCCAGTTGCTGCCCCAGCACCTGGACGAGGCGCGCTTCGCCGACCCCATGGCGTACAAGAACCGCACCACGTTCGACACCGACACCACGAATGCGGGCCTCTACTTCGGCCCGTACCGGATTTCCGAGGTCGCCCGCGGCTCCCACGTGGTGCTCGAGCCCAACCCCACATGGTGGGGCGAAAAACCGTTTTTCCGGCGCATCGTCGTGCGCGTGATCGGCAACACCGCGGCCCTGGAGGCCAACCTGATGTCGGGCGCCATCGACATGATCGCCGGCGAGCTGGGCCTCACCATCGACCAGGCCCTGGCGTTCGAGAAACGCAACGGCGACAGGTTCAACATCGTCTACAAGGCGGGGCTGATCTACGAGCACATCGACCTGAACCTGGACAACCCCATCCTCAGGGACAGCCGCGTGCGCAAGGCCCTCGTCTATGCCCTGGACCGCGAGGCGATCAGTGAAAAACTTTTCGCCGGACGCCAGCCGGTCGCCCACAGCAGCGTCAACCCCCTGGACTGGGTGTACGCCGACGACATCCCCAAATACCCCCACGACCCGGCCAAGGCGGCGGCCCTGTTGGACGCCGCCGGGTGGACGGCCACGGGCAAGGGGGTGCGCCGCAACACGGCCGGCGACCCCCTCACCCTCGAGATCATGACCACGGCGGGCAACCGCAGCCGGGAGCTCGTCCAGCAGGTCCTGCAGAGCCAGTGGAAGCGCCTTGGCATCGACGTGCGCATCCGCAACCAGCCGGCCCGGGTGTTCTTCGGCCAGACCGTGACCCAACGCAAATTCTCCGCCATGGCCATGTTCGCGTGGATCAGCGCGCCCGAGGGCGTGCCGCGCACGATCCTCCATTCGGACCACATTCCGACGCCTGAGAACAACTTCGCCGGCCAGAACTTCACCGGCTACGTGAACGCGGAAATGGACGACCTGATCGAGCGCATCGAGGTCGAGCTGGACCGCAAGGCGCGCGCCCGCCTGTGGCGCCGCCTGCAGGTGATCTACGCCGACGAGCTGCCCGCCATCCCCTTGTATTTCCGCGCCGAGCCCTACGTCCTCCCCAAGTGGCTGAAGGGCCTGGAGCCCACCGGCCACCAGGACATCTCGACCCTGTGGGTGGAACGCTGGCGGGCGGAGTGAGCGATACAAACGGCACAATGCGTCTGATAGTCAATGATAGTGTAACCACAGAGAACACAGAGACAACAGAGACCACAGAGGAATTTTCACAGAGAAATAGCAACACGTTTCGCGCCATTAAATAAGTATCTTTATATTAGTAAAAATTTTATTTTCCTTTATCTCTGTGTGCTCTGTGTTCTCTGTGGTTAGAACGCAATATCTGTGTAAAAAAGGGACTGTCCTCTTTCATTCCCATGCCTATGGACCCGCGGGGCCGGGAAAATAAAACGCCGCCCCGTCGATACCCGTTTGTGTCTCGGCACCGGGGCGTGAATAATCCCCGCCCATGGAGCCGGCGCGCGAAAGCCCAAATGCCCCGTCCGACGCCATCCTCGAGGTGCGCGGCCTGGAGGTGACGTTCGCCACCGACCGGGGGGCCGTGAAGGCCGCCGACGGGGTGTCGTTCGACCTTAAGCCCGGCCTGACCCTGGGCCTGGTCGGGGAATCGGGATGCGGCAAGACGGTGACCGCGCTGGCGCTCCTGCGCCTGGTGCCGCCGCCGGGGCGGATCACCGGGGGCCGGGTCCTGTTCGGCGGCGAAGACCTGCTGGCGCTCTCCGAGCGCGCCATGGAGGACATCCGGGGCAAGCGCATCTCCATGGTCTTCCAGGAGCCGACGACGGCGTTCAATCCGGTGCTCACCATCGGCGACCAGATCGCCGAGGCGCTCATCATCCACGGCGGCGCCGGCCGCGCCGAGGCCCATGCGGCCGCCGTCGGCATGCTGGACAAGGTGGGAATCCCGGACCCGGCCGAGCGCGCCGGGACCTACCCCCACCAGATGTCCGGCGGCATGCGCCAGCGGGCGATGATCGCCATGGCCCTGATCTGCCGCCCCGACATCCTCATCGCCGACGAGCCGACGACGGCGCTGGACGTCACCATCCAGGCCCAGATCCTCGACCTGATGGGGGCGATGCAGCGCGAATTCGGCGTCGCCATCCTGTTCATCAGCCATGATCTGGCCGTGATCTCGGAGATGGCCGACGAGGTCATGGTCATGTACGCCGGCCGGGTGGTGGAGCGGGCCCCGGCGGACGCGCTGCTGGCCCATCCCCTGCACCCCTACACCCAGGGCCTGATCGAGACCCTGCCCCGGCACGGGGTGGGGCGGGGGCGGCTGCCGGCCATCCCCGGGACCGTGCCCGACCTCGGCGCGTTGCCCGACGGCTGCCGGTTTTCCGACCGCTGCCCCCTGGCCGACGACGGCTGCCGCGCCGCCGATCCGCCCCTGACCCGGGCGCCGGGCGGGCGCTGGGTGGCCTGTTACAAGGCGGCGCCATGACCGCCGGCCCTTCTCCCGAGACGCCCCTGCTCGAGGTCCAGGGCCTGGTCAAGCACTTCCCCGCCGGCGGCGGGGGCCTGTTCGCCGCCGACACCGGCACCGTGCGCGCCGTGGACGGCGTCAGCTTCCGCCTCGGCCGCGGAGAGACCCTGGCCCTGGTCGGCGAATCGGGGTGCGGCAAGACGACGCTGGCGCGCACGGTGGCGTTGCTGTACGCGCCCACGGCCGGATCCGTCCGCTTCCAGGGCCGCGAGCTCACGGGGCTCGGCCGCCGGGACCTGAAGCCGGCGCGGCGCCGCATCCAGATGATCTTCCAGGACCCCTATTCGTCGCTTAATCCGCGCCTGCCGGTGGGCGCCATCATCGCCGAGCCCCTGGTCATCCACGGCCTCGGCGGACGGGCCGAACAGCGCGACCGGGTGGCGATGCTGGCCCGGCAGGTGGGCCTCGGGGCCGCCGACATGGACCGCTATCCCCACCAGTTCAGCGGCGGCCAGCGCCAGCGCATCGCCATCGCCCGGGCCCTGGCCGTGGAGCCCAGCCTGGTCATCGCCGACGAGCCCGTCTCGGCCCTCGACGTCTCCATCCAGAGCCAGGTGCTCAACCTCATGCGCGACCTGCAGGCGGCCCACGGGCTTACCTACCTGTTCATCAGCCACGACCTGGCCGTGGTCCGCCATTTCGCCGACCGGGTGGCGGTGATGTACCTGGGCCGGATCGTCGAGGAGGCGCCGGCGGACGCCTTGTTCGCCGATCCCCGCCACCCCTACACCCGCGCCCTGATCGCCGCCCAGCCGGTGGTCGGGCGGGGCAAGCGGCGGCCCGGAGACGTGCTCCCCGGCGACATTCCCAGCCCCCTCAGGCCGCCGCCGGGCTGCGCCTTTCACCCGCGCTGTCCCCTGGCCGCCGACATCTGCCGGCAATCGGCGCCGGCCCTGGAAGCGGCGGGCGGAGAGGCCGGGCACCGGGCGGCGTGTCACTTCAAGGACGAGGCCGGCCCATGACCCGGTTCCTGGCCACCCGGGTGGCGCAGTCGGTGATCGTGCTCGCCCTGATGTCGTTCGCCATCTATGCCCTGATCGGGCTGATGCCGGGCGACCCCATCGACCTGATGATCAGCGCCGACCCCAAGATGACGCCGGAGGACGCGGCCCGGCTGCGCGCCCTTTACGGCGTCGACAAGCCGGTCGTCGAACGCTACGCCAACTGGCTGATGGCGGCGCTGGGCGGGGACCTGGGCTATTCCCGGCTGTACGCGGCGCCGGTGCTGGACGTGTTGCTGCCGGCCCTCGGCAACACCCTCATCCTGCTCGGCCTGACCCTGGTGCTGTCCCTGGCGATCGGACTGCCCGCGGGCGTGGTGGCGGCGCTCAGGCCCTATTCCAGGACCGACTATGCGATCAATCTTTTCGCCTTCGCCGGCATCTCGGTGCCGGCCTTCTGGCTCGGGCTTCTGCTGATCATCGTCTTTGCCGTCATCCTCGGCGTCCTGCCGGCGGGCGGCACGGAAACCGTGGGCGGCGCCGGGTTCTGGGACCAGGCCAAATATCTCGTGCTGCCGGTGGTGAACCTGACCCTGGCCAGCGTCGGCGGCCACACCCGCTATATGCGCGCCGCCATGATGGAGACCCTCCGCCAGGACTACATCCGCACCGCCCGGGCCAAGGGCGCCGGCCGGGCGCGGGTGGTGCTCGGGCACGCGCTGCGCAACGCCATGATCCCCGTGGTCACCATCATCGCGCTGCAGTTCGGATACCTGTTCTCCGGCGCCCTGATCACCGAGACCATCTTCGCCTATCCGGGCATGGGCAAGCTGATCTTCGATTCGATCATGGGCAACGACTTCAACCTGGCCCTGGTGGCGTTGCTGTTCGCCACCCTGGTGACGCTGGTCGGCAACCTGCTGGCCGACGTGGCCTACGCCTGGCTGGACCCGAGGATCGCCTACCGATGAGCACCGCCACCGATAGCCGGGGCATGTTCGGCCTGGCCCTCAGGCGGTTTCGCCGCCACCGGCTGGCCCTGGGCAGCGCCGCGGCGCTGGTGGTGCTGGCGGTGCTGGCGGTGGCCGCCCCCCTCGTCGAGGCGGCCCTGGGCGTGGACTCGGGCGTGGTGGACCTGTTCAACCGCTTCGCCCCGGCCACGGCGGCGCATCCCCTGGGCACCGACGAGCTGGGGCGCGATGTCCTGGTCCGCCTCTTGTACGGGGGCCGGGTGTCCCTGCTCGTCGGACTGGTCACGGCCCTGGCCGCCGCGGTCATCGGCACCATCGTCGGCCTTATCGCGGGCTTTTACGGCGGCCGCGTGGACGGGCTGCTCATGCGCTTCACCGACGGGGTCATCGCCCTGCCCCTGCTGCCGCTGCTCATCGTGCTCGCCGCCCTGGACCTGGAAAAGGTGGGCCTGCCGGCGGCGTTCGTGCAGTCGGAGAACGTCAGCCTGTACCGCATCATCGCCATCGTCGCCCTGGTCGGCTGGACGACGGTGGCGCGGCTGGTGCGCGGCGCCGCCCTGACCTTGCGCGAGGCCGACTTCGTGCTCGCCGCCCACGCCCAGGGCGCCGGGGCCCTGCGCATCATGGCCGTGCACATCCTGCCCAACCTCATCTCGCCGATCATCGTCGCCACGACCCTGTCGGTGGGCAGCGTGATCCTGCTCGAATCCGTGTTGAGTTTCCTAGGGCTCGGCATCCAGCCGCCGATCCCGAGCTGGGGCAACCTGTTGACCAACGCCCAGGAGCTGATCTGGACGGCCCCGGCGCTGGCCTTCTATCCCGGGATCCTCATCTTCGTCACGGTGATCGCCTTCAACTTCCTCGGCGACGGCCTCCAGGACGCCCTCGACCCGAAGGCGATGGAGGGGCGGTAACGGGGGCGCCTAACGGCAACCAGGGGCCGCGCCGGGTATTTCGGATTGGTTCTAAGCGTCGCCGATGCGCGGCGGGCCGCCCTCGGTCGCGGCGCTGGGGCCGAACGCCTTGTCCAGGGTGTTCGTCGAGTCCTCGGCCAGGTGGATGGCGTCGCTCAGCAGGTTGAGGATCTTCATGTTGTTGTCGAGGACGTGACTGGCCTCGGCGCGCTGGTCGTCCACGATCTTCGTGCACCGGGTCAGGATATCCTTGCGGAGGGCCCGGAGGATGTCCTCCAGCTTGTAGCCTTCCGGGTTCTCCTTGGAAATCAAGAATCGCGTCATTGGCCTTGTCTCCCCTACCGCGCGCCCGTGCCGGACCGCCGGCAACCGGCGTTCATCCCGGCCCGCGTAAAGCTACCACGGGGCGCACGCCGAAGCCCACCGTCCGGGCGCCGTCCGGCTGTGGAAAACGCCCCGGATAACCCCCGGATGGCTTGCGGAAACTTGTGCATAAGTTCCGGAAATTCCTTTACACACAAATACTTAATATTCCGCAAACCTTTATCCACAGGATTGCGCGCGCGCCCCGCCGCGCCCGTCGGCGGCGCCGGGCTTATACCAAGGAGCGCTGATCAT
>JACZQZ010000095.1 GCA_022545455.1 Pseudomonadota bacterium | reverse complement strand
TTGCCGCAACAATCCTTAACCAACCCCTGCTGCAAACATCGGACTCGGTTGCGTTCGAGGTGGGCTCAACGGGGTTTCGACTTCCCAAAACAGCCTCCATCGCCAATGTGCGGTGCCTGTTTCCCACCCCGGTCTTACGTGGGCACCTCAAACAATCATGAGAAAAGATTAAGCTTATTTAAAACGAATTCATTTATAAGTCAACAAAAAATATACTTTATAAGTAAGAAATTAAAACATTTTATGTAATGTTAAACTATTATTGTATAAAATTTTATCTAATTTGTGTGCATCGTAGGTGCGAGACCGTTTTCTTCCCTTTGGTTGCTTTTAGCAACCCGATTCTCTAGACCGAATCGGTAGGGGTATCAAAACGCTTGGGCTATAAGGGGGCAGTCGGGGATTGTTGCCGGGTGCTACGGGTCAAATGTCGTCCGGTACTCTGCTCCTGTCGGAGGAAAACGCCGCGGCCGGACGCCGATTGACAACGTGGTTCGGCGGGGTACGGAAACGCACTGGTTTCCGTACATCCTTCGCGCCCGTTCCTGTCCCGCAGTATTCCTGAGGCCGAATTAGCTGTTCCAGAGGGGTTTTCCCGTACACCCGATTTGGACTTCGGACGCGCCGCTGTCTGTCCGCTTGTGGCTAACAACGGACATCGGCGAGGCAGGCCTGGGAGCTGATTATAACGCTATTTACGAGTACACGCCCTAACGCAGGACGCCGCGCCCGGCGTACCGGGCCGCCGGGCCCAGTTCCTCTTCGATGCGCATCAGCTGGTTGTACTTGGCCAGCCGGTCCGAGCGCGACAGGGAGCCGGTCTTGATCTGGCCGGCGTTGGTGGCGACGGCGACGTCGGCGATCGTCGTGTCCTCGGTTTCGCCCGAGCGGTGCGAGATGACGGCCCGGTACCCCGCCTTGTGGGCCATCTCCACGGTCTCCAGGGTCTCGGTCAGGGTGCCGATCTGGTTGAGCTTGATGAGGATGGCGTTGGCCACCCCCTTGTCGATGCCGTCCTTCAGGCGCGCCGGGGCGGTGACGAACACGTCGTCGCCGACGAGCTGCACCTTGCCGCCGAGGGACTCCGTGAGCGCCTTCCAGCCCTCCCAGTCGTCCTCGGCCATGCCGTCCTCGACCGACACGATGGGATAGCCGCCGACGAGGCCCTCGTAGTAGGCGACCATGCCGGCGGCATCCAGGGTCTTGCCCTCGCCCGTGAGCGCGTAGGTTCCGTCGGTGAAGAACTCGCTGGCCGCCGCGTCCAGGGCCAGCACGATGTCGGCGCCGGGCTTGTAACCGGCGGTCTCGATGGCCTTCATGATGAACTCCAGGGCCTGTTCGGACCCCTTGAGCGCCGGGGCGAAGCCGCCTTCGTCGCCGACGTTGGTGTTGTGCCCGGCCGCTTTCAGCGCCGCCCTCAGGGCGGCGAAGGTTTCGGCGCCCATGCGCACGGCGTCGGCGAACGTGCCGGCGCCCACCGGCATGATCATGAATTCCTGGATGTCGATGGGATTGTCGGCGTGGACGCCGCCGTTGATGATGTTCATCTGGGGCACCGGAAGCAGGTGCGCGTACGCCCCGCCGACGAAGCGGTAAAGCGGCAGGGCCGCCTCGTCGGCCGCGGCCTTGGCGACGGCCAGGCTGACCCCTAAGATGGCGTTGGCGCCCAGCCGCGACTTGTTGGGCGTGCCGTCGAGCGCGGTCATGGTCCGGTCGATCAGGAACTGGTCCTCGGCGTCCATGCCGGAAAGGGCGTCGAAGATCTCGCCGTCGACCGCCGCGCAGGCGTTTTGCACCCCCTTGCCGCCGTAGCGCCCGCCGTCTCCGTCGCGCAGTTCCACCGCCTCGTGGGCGCCGGTCGAGGCCCCCGAAGGGACGGCGGCGCGCCCCGAGGCGCCGGTCTCCAGCACCACGTCGACCTCGACGGTGGGGTTGCCGCGGCTGTCGAGGATCTCGCGGGCGTGGATATCGATGATGGCGGTCATCCGGTGTCCTTTTCCGGCCCCGGTCGGAGGACGACCGGCCGCGCCTTGGCCACCCGGTCTATTTCAAGCAGGGTCTCAACAATTTCCGGCAACTGGCTGAGCGGGATCATGTTTGGGCCGTCGCTGGGGGCCTTGTCCGGGTCCTGGTGGGTCTCCATGAAGACGGCGGCGACGCCCACCGCGACCGCGGCGCGGGCGAGCACCGGGGCGAATTCCCGCTGGCCGCCCGATCGCGTCCCCTCGCCGCCCGGCTGCTGCACCGAGTGGGTGGCGTCGAAGACGACGGGACACCCGGTGGCGGCGAGGATGGGCAGGGCCCGCATGTCGGAGACCAGGGTGTTGTAGCCGAAGCTGGCGCCCCGTTCGCACACCAGGATATTCTTGTTGCCGGTGCTTTCGATCTTCGCGACCACGTTGGCCATGTCCCAGGGGGCCAGGAACTGGCCCTTTTTCACGTTGATGGGACGGCCCGTCCGGCCCGCCGCCAGAAGGAGCTCCGTCTGGCGGCACAGGAAGGCCGGGATCTGCAGCACGTCCACGGCCTCGGCGACGGCGGCGCACTGGCCCGGTTCGTGGACGTCGGTGAGCACCGGGCAGCCCACGGTTTCGCGGATCTCGGCGAATATGGGGAGCGCCGCGTCCAGGCCGACGCCGCGGGGCGTGTCGGCGCTGGTGCGGTTGGCCTTGTCGAACGAGGTCTTGTAGATCAGCCCGACGCCCAGTTTCTCCGCCATGTCCGACAGCGCCCAGGACGTTTCCAGGGCATGGGCGCGGCTCTCCATGGCGCACGGCCCGGCGATCAGGACGACCGGCCGGTCGTTGCCGAGGGTCAGGCCGCCGATGGACACGTGGCGGGGTTTGGTCATGGAGGCTTTTTCCCCGCCTCAGACCAGACGCGCCTGGTCGACGGCGGCGCCGATGAAGGAGGTGAACAGCGGGTGCGGCTCGAAGGGCCTGGACTTGAGTTCGGGGTGGAACTGGACGCCGATGAACCAGGGATGATCGGGGAGTTCCACGATCTCGGGCAGCACGCCGTCGGGGGACTTGCCGGAAAAGATCATGCCCGCCTTGGCCAGCCGCGCTTCGTAGGTGTTGTTGACTTCGTAGCGGTGACGGTGGCGCTCGCTGATGCGCTCGGTGCCGTATATCTGGCGGACGCGGCTGTTGGGGCTGAGCACGCAC
Organism: Pseudomonadota bacterium; assembly: GCA_022545455.1. Classification (GTDB taxonomy): domain Bacteria; phylum Pseudomonadota; class Alphaproteobacteria; order Rhodospirillales; family 2-02-FULL-58-16; genus JACZQZ01. The sequence goes on along the minus strand of JACZQZ010000095.1, from coordinate 7,399 downwards.
CCGTACGCCCCCAACCGCATGGTGCCGCCCATGTCCCCGTCGCGGGCGCGGGTTTCCACGGTGCCGTCGCGAATCCATTCGGTCATCAGGCCGATCACCGGTTCGTCGCAGGGACCGAACTCGGTGGAGCCGGCGCCCTCGATGCCGGCCATGTTGCGCGCCGCCTCCACCACCGCCATCTGCATGCCGAAACAGATACCGAAGTAGGGCACGTCGCGTTCGCGGGCGAAGCGCGCCGCCGCAAGCTTGCCCGCCGCGCCGCGCTCGCCGAAACCGCCCGGCACGAGGATCCCGTTCACCCCGTTCAGGTGCTGGACGGTGTCCTCGCGCTCGAAGATCTCCGCATCGATCCAGTTGGTATGGACGCGGACGTTGTTGGCGATGCCGCCGTGGGCCAGGGCCTCGGCCAGGGACTTGTAGGCATCGAGGAGGCCGGTGTACTTGCCGACGATGGCGATGCTGACCTCGCCCTCGGGCTTGGTGGCGCGGTGGACGATGTCGCGCCAGCGGGACAGGTCCAGCGCCGGGGCGTCGATGGCGAAATGGCGGCACACCTGTTCGTCCAGCCCCTCCTCGTGGTAGCTGATGGGCACCTGATAGATGCTGTCGACGTCCAGGGCCGGGATCACGGCCTCGTGGCGGACGTTGCAGAACAGCGCGATCTTGCGCCGTTCGGCGTCCGGGATCTCGCGGTCGGCCCGGCACAGGAGCACGTCCGCCTGGATGCCCACGCTCAGCAGCTCCTTCACCGAGTGCTGGGTGGGCTTGGTCTTCAATTCGCCGGCGCTGGGGATGAACGGCACCAGGGTCAGGTGCAGGTACATGACGCGCTCACGGCCCAGCTCGTTGCCCATCTGGCGGATGGCCTCGAGAAACGGCAGGCCTTCGATGTCGCCGACGGTGCCGCCGATCTCGCACAGCACGAAGTCCTCGTCCTCGAGGTCACGGGTGATGAACGCCTTGATGGCGTCGGTGATGTGGGGAATCACCTGGATGGTGGCGCCCAGGTAATCGCCGCGCCGTTCCCGGGCGATGACGTCGGAATAGATGCGTCCCGTGGTGATGTTGTCGCTCTGGCGCGAGGCGACGCCGGTGAAGCGCTCGTAGTGTCCGAGATCGAGGTCGGTCTCGGCGCCGTCGTCGGTGACGTAGACCTCGCCGTGCTGATAGGGGCTCATGGTGCCCGGATCGACGTTGATGTAGGGGTCCAGTTTGCGCAGGCGCACCTTGAACCCGCGCCCCTGGAGCAAAGCCCCAAGGGCCGCCGATGCCAATCCCTTGCCGAGTGATGAGACCACGCCGCCGGTGATAAAGATGAACCGCGTCATGGACGGACACTGTACACCATCCGGCGCGTCCCCTCAAAGAAGAAGAGGCGGCATTGCCGCCGCCTCGCCAAATCTTTCGCGAAACCGCCCATACTAACGGGCAAGGGGAGCGCTCGGCCCCTCCGGTTCGGCCGGTTCCTGCTCCACCGCCGCCGGCGGCTGGTCGAGGATCGAGCGCGATTCGCGGTCGCCGCCGGCCAGGATGGCGAGGGACAGGCTGGTCAGCATGAACAGGGCGGCGATGACCGCCGTGGCGCGGGTCAGCATGTTGGCCGCGGCGCGCCCGGTCATGAAACCGCCCATGCCGCCCCCGCCGCCGCCCATTCCCAGGCCGCCGCCTTCGCTGCGCTGGAGCAGGATCACGCCGACAAGGGCGATGGCCAGGATCAGATGGATGACGATTATGACCGCGGTCATGGCCTCTCTTACCCGGTTGTGCCGCCGTCCCCGGCGGCAGGGTCCTGCGTCCCTCGCCGGTGGTATTTAATCCGTGGCGAGCGCCATGGCTAGTATTAGTGGCAACATTCTGCGATGGCCCAGAAGTCGTCGGCGTTCAGGCTGGCGCCGCCGATCAGGCCGCCGTCGATATCGGGCAGCGCCATGAGTTCTCCGGCATTGGCCGGTTTTACCGAGCCGCCGTAAAGGATGCGCAGGCCGCCGGCCCCCCCTTCCCCGCCGCCGAGGCGGGCCGCCAGTTCGCCGCGGATCAGGGCGTGGACCTCCTGGACCTCGCCGGTGGTCGGGGTGCGGCCCGTGCCGATGGCCCACACCGGCTCATAGGCGATCACGGTGTTGGCGGCGGACGCCCCGGCGGGAATGGAGCCCGCGAGCTGGCCCTTGACCACCTCCATCGTGTCGCCCGCATCGCGCTGTGATTCGGTCTCGCCGATACAGACGATGGGCGTAAGGCCCGCGGCCAGGGCGGCTTCGGCCTTGACCTTCACCTGGGCGTCGGTCTCTTCGTGGTCGGTGCGGCGCTCGGAGTGGCCGACGATGACGAAGGCGCAACCCAGATCGGCCAGCATGGCGGCGCCGATGTCCCCCGTATGCGCCCCTTTTTCGTCGCCGTGGCAGTCCTGTCCGCCAAGGGCGATGGCCGAGCCGGCAATGGCCGTCCCGACACCGGCGACGAGGGTGAACGGCGGGCAGACGACCATGTCGAAGGCGGGACCGGTTTCCGCCTTCATGCGCTGCACCAGCGCCGATGCGAGGGCAAGGCCGTCGCCCCGCAATCCGTTCATCTTCCAATTGCCGGCGATCAGGGGGCGTCGGGCCATGTCCGTCTCCACTGCGGTGCACCATTCGCGGGCCCCGGGGGGACAAGGGGGCCCCCCCGGCTACGGTATGCGGGGGACGCCCCCGCGGCCCCCGGGCCCGGCGGCGTCGGTTTGTTTAGCACACGGGGGATGGCGCCTCCAACACCGCGCAGGGCCGACGGCGCCGATTACGAGGTTGCGGGGCTTAAAGCGCGCTTTTATGATGCGGCGCATCTCGCCGGGGAGCGCGGAAAAGCGCCCCTCCATACCCACAACCACAGATCACGCCCATGCTGGAAGCCATCCGCAAGCGTACCGCCTCTATCTTCGTCAAGGGTCTCCTTGGCCTGCTCGTCGTCAGCTTCGCCATCTGGGGCATCGGCGACGTGTTCCGCGGCGGCTCCCGCACGTCGATGGTGGCCCAGGTGGGGGACGTGGAAATCCGGCCCGACCAGTTCAACAAGGAATTCCAGCGCGAGATGAACCGCCTGCGCACCGTGTTCGGCGGCGAACTGGACCTGGAACGGGCGCGGGCCCTGGGGCTGGCGGACTCGGTGCTCGGCAGGATGATCAACGATATCCTCTTCGTCCAGGGCGCAAACGCCCTCGGCGTGGCCATCAGCGACGACCTGGTGTCCGGCGAGATCCGCAACACCCGGGCCTTCCGCGACAGCCGTGGAACGTTCGACCGGGCCCGCTTCGAACAGGTCCTCCAGTCCAACCGGTTGAGCGAGGACGGATACGTCGCGCTGGTCCGCGGGGACCTGACGCGGGCCCACTTCCTGGACAGCGTCCAGGCCGGTGCGGCGGCGCCGCGCACGCTGGTGACGGCCATGTACAATCGCCGCCAGGAAAAGCGCATCGCCGACGTGCTCAGGGTGGCGGACGGCGCCATGACCGGCATCCCGGAACCCGACGCGGAGACGCTGGCCGCGTTTCACAAGGACAAGGCGGGCCGCTTCACCGCGCCCGAGTACCGGGCGCTCACCGTCGTCACCCTGACGGCGGAGGACCTGGCCAAGGAGATCGCCATCTCCGATGAGGCGCTCCGCGAAGCCTTCGAGGACCGCGAGGACGAGTTCGACCGGCCCGAACGGCGCCGGCTGCAGATGATGGTTCTCGACGACGAGGATGCCGCCAGGCGCGCCTACGGCATGCTTGGCGAAGGCCGGGATTTCGCCGCCGTCGCCAAGGAGGTGGCGAACGCGGACGCCGAAACCCTGGATCTGGGTTGGGTCACCCGGGATCAGCTCCTGCCCGAGCTCGCCGACGCCGTGTTCTCGCTCCAGGAAGGCGGGTACGGGGAGCCGGTGAAAAGCCCGCTGGGCTGGCACCTGCTGCGCCTTGTCGACGTGGAGGAGGCGCGCCGGCAGACACTTGACGACGTTCGCCAGGCGCTCACCGCCGAACTCGCCCGGGACCGGGCCATCGACGGCCTGGTCAACCTGGCCAACCGGCTGGAGGACGAACTGGGGGGCGGCGCGACCCTGGAGGACGCCGCGTCGCAGCTTAACCTGAAGCTGACCAAGGTCCCCGCCATCGACCGCGGCGGCCGCGGCGCCGGCGGCGATCCGGTGCGGGACCTGCCGCCGGGAACCCAGTTCCTGGCCACCGCGTTCCAGACCGCGGAGGGTACGGAAAGCCTACTCAGCGAAGCGGGCACCGACGCGTACTTCATCGTGAGGGTCGACAGCATCATGGCGCCCGCGCTCAGGCCTCTGGATTCCATACGCGCCGAGGTCACCAGGGCGTGGAAGGCGGAGCGCCGCGCCGAAAAGGCCAAGGAGACCGCCGAAGGCATCCTGGCGCGGCTTCGCGACGGCGTGGAGCTGGCCGCCGTCGCCGCCGAAATGGGGCTCGGGATCAAGACCACCGAGCCTTTCACCCGGTCGTCCGGCGGCGCCGCCAGTGGTCTGCCCGGCGCCCTGGTGCGCGGGCTGTTCGAGATCAGGCCCGCCGAGGCCACCATGGCGCGGGCCGCCGACGGCTACGACGTGGCGCGCCTCAAGGAAGTGCGGGCCGCCGATCCCTTCGCCGACAAGGACGGCCTGGAAGCGCTGCGCGCGCGGATCACGGAATCGATGCGTTCCGATTTGCTGGTTCAACTGGCCGGCGCCCTGCGCAAGCGCTATCCCGTGAGCGTGAACCGGCAGGTCTTCGACAACCTGTTTTAGTACCCTCTATCATAATAGGATGACACGTGTGACGGCCATGGGTGGCCATTCGGCTAGGAGCGCGGTTCGACGTGATGGGGGCCCATCATGAGAGCCGCGCGACGATGTCCGATGACCACCCATGGCCGCCCGAAGGGTCGCTTTTCGCGCCTTTTGGGGGCGTCAGCGCCACTTGACGATGTCCCGCATCGCCGGCGCGACGCTTCCTGCCCAAAAGACGCGAAAAGACGATCACACGTACCATCCTATTATGATAGAGGGCACTAGACGATCCCGCCGGCCCGAACGGATGAAGACCCTTCCCGACTTTCCCGCCTTCCGGACGGCCTACGCGGCGGGGCGTCCGCAGGTGGTGTGGACGACCCTGGTCGCCGACCTGGAAACGCCGGTTTCGGCCATGCTCAAGCTGGCCGAGGGCCGGCCCAACAGTTTTCTCCTGGAATCCGTCGAAGGCGGCGCCATCCGCGGGCGCTATTCGTTCATCGGGATGAAGCCGGACCTCGTCTGGCGCTGCTTCGGCGAGAAGGCCGAGGTCAACCGCCGGGCCCTGTCCGACGCCGATGCGTTCGAGCCCGCCGGGGCCGGCGCGCTCGAGTCCCTGCGCGCCGTGGTCGCCGAATCGCGCATCGACCTGCCGGCGGGCCTGCCGCCCATGGCGGCGGGCCTGGTCGGGTACATGGCCTACGACATGGTGCGCCTGGTGGAACGCCTGCCCGACCCCAACCCCGACCGGCTGGGGACGCCCGACGGCATTTTCCTCAGGCCGACGGTGATCGCCGTCTTCGACACCATCGAGGACTCGGTGGCGGTGATCACGCCCGTGTGGCCGGACGGGAACGTGGACGCCGGGGCGGCGTTCGACGGGGCCAGGCAGCGCCTCGCCGAGGCGGTCGCCGACCTCGAGCGCAGCCCGCCCCACCGGCGCGGCGCCGGGTCCGGCACGCCCGCCCCTGCCGAGCCCCGGTCCAACATGGAGCGTGAGGCCTTTCATGACATGGTCAAGACGGCGAAGGAGTACATCGTCGCCGGCGACGTCCTGCAGGTGGTACTGTCCCAACGCTTCCAGGTGCCCTTCACCCTGCCCCCGTTCGCGCTGTACAGGGCGCTGAGACGGCTCAACCCGTCGCCGTTCCTGTTCTTCCTCGATTTCGGCGCCTTCGCCGTGGTCGGCTCCAGCCCCGAGATCCTGGTCCGCGTGCGCGGCGGCAAGGTGACCATCCGTCCCATCGCCGGCACCCGTCCGCGCGGCGCCACCCAGGAAGAGGACAAGGCCCTGGCCGACGAGCTTCTCGCCGACCCCAAGGAGCTGGCCGAGCACCTGATGCTGCTGGATCTCGGGCGCAACGACGTGGGCCGGGTGGCCAGGGTGGGCTCGGTCAAGGTGACGGAGCGGATGGCCATCGAGTACTACTCCCACGTCATGCACATCGTCTCCAACGTGGAAGGCGATCTCGATCCCCGGTTCGACGCCATGGACGCCCTGCTCGCCGGCTTCCCGGCGGGCACGGTCTCCGGGGCGCCCAAGGTGCGGGCCATGGAGATCATCGACGAGCTCGAATCCGAGCGCCGGGGCGTCTATGCCGGCTGCATCGGCTATTTCGGCGCCAACGGGGAGATGGACACCTGCATCGCCCTGCGCACGGCGGTGGTCAAGGACGGGACCATGTTCGTCCAGGCCGGCGGCGGCATCGTCGCCGACAGCGACCCGGAATCCGAATACCAGGAAAGCCGCAACAAGGCCCTGGCCCTGATCCGCGCCGCCCAGGAGGCGGTGCGCTTCGCCGCCGGGGGCGGGTAGGCCCCTGTCGGGGAAATCCGGAACCGCCTGATTATCTACTAGTAGACACGTTCGGCGCCGCGATCCTCCCCCGCCCCCTCACCCGGACGGCCGGGCCAGGTCGACGACGGCGGTCAGCGGCACGAGCACGAACCCCCTGCCCTCCACTTCTTCGAGCCACGCCGAAAGCGCCGTCAGGGTGGCGTCCCGGGGGTGGCCGATGGCGACGGCGAACCCGTTCTGCCGGGCCAGGCGCTCCAGTTCGGCCAGGCGGCCCCGGACCGTCGCCACGTCGTTGACGTGATCGAGGAAGATGTTGCGCTCGACGAAGGGCACGCCGGCCCGCCGGGCCAGGGCCGCCGCCACGGTCTTGCTGGTGGTGCGGGAATCCAGGAACAACAGACCCCGGCTTTTGAGCTCCTCCATGACCACCGTCATGCCGGCGGCATCGGCCGTGAACCGGCTGCCCATGTGGTTGTTGACGCCGACGTAGGCCTCGAACCGGGACAGGCCCCAGCGCAGGCGGCGGCGCAACTCGTCCGCGCCGAGGCCGCTCATCAGGACGTTCGGCCCGGGGTCCACGGTGGCGCTGTCGGGTTCCATGGACAGGTGCACGAGGAGTTCGTGGCCGGCGGCGGCGGCGGCCGCCGTCTGGGTGCCCAGATCGTCGGCGTAGGCGAGGAACGACAGGGTCAGCGGTCCCTTGAAACCGATGACCCGGGCCGAGCGTTTCCTGTCCACGCCCATGTCGTCGATGACCAGGGCGATCATCGGACGGCCGCCGGTTTCCGGCGCCAACGCGGCGAAGCGCCGCCACGGCCGGAGTGCCCCGGGCTCGCCGGGCGGCTGGCGCGCCGCCGGCGG
>JACZQZ010000094.1 GCA_022545455.1 Pseudomonadota bacterium | reverse complement strand
CCGACCGCACGCCCAATGTGACCCGCGGTCGTCGTCGCACCGCGCCGACTACGTCGCGAAGTTCGCCGTCGGACTGACGCACGAATTCCTGGAGCTGCGCGCTGACCACACTCGGTAGGGTCTCGGTATCGACGGCGGCCAGCGGCTTGGCGAGGCGTTGCTCGCAGGCGCGGCGCAGCGACGCCGTCGACTTCGACGTGTTCCTGCCCGGCATCGACGAGGTGATCGGTCAGCGGGCGTTGCTGATCGTCAACGGGAACGCAGACGTGGCGTGGGGCGTCCAGGCGGACGGCCTGCACCTGCCGGCTGACGCGGCGTTCGCGCGTCCGGATGGCATAACACTCGTCGGGCGCTCGGTGCACTCGGTCGAGGCCGCCCTGCAGGCTGAACGGGAGGGCGCCGACTACGTGATCGCCGGGCCGATATACGAGACACCGAGCCATCCGGGCGTCGCACCGGCGGGCGTGCGCCTTGTCTCCGCCGTTGTAGCGGCCGTCAGCGTCCCGCCTTCGCCGTTTAAGCAGGTTACACCTAGAGTGATGTCCTTGGAGGGAGCCAAACCACCAATATCCATCTCCAGCCGACCCCGAGGGCAGCCGGTCGGTGGGCAGATCGTCCACACCGGCCAGCAGGGCAAACTTCGTGGCCATGGCCTCGAACCTGGCGATCTGGCCCCGGAAGCCGGCCAGATCCTGCTCGTAGCCCTGGTTGGCGCTCTGCAGCTCCTGGTTCTCCTGCTGCAGGCGCTGCACCGTGTTGCCGCGGTTCCATGAGGTCAGAGCCATGCCCGGCAGCACCAAGGCGCCGCCGGCCAGGGCCACAGCCAGAGCCGCGGAGACCACCAGAAAGCCCGGTGTAAGGCGGATCTCGCGGAAACGCGCGCGCGCGTGCGGGACGACGTAGATGGTATAGAATCTGCGGGCCATGGACTCCGCTCTCAGCAGTCAATTTTTGGGAAAACCGGCCGGATGCTAGCACACGCGCGAAACGGGTGTCAACCGGACTGGCAGCGACGGCGCCCAAGAAACACACCACAGCTGGTGGTCCTTGAGAGCACGCCCCCCAGGGGCTGGGGTTTGCTGCCCCTCCGCGGCGGAGGTCAGCCGGGCCCCCCATCCGGCAGGACAGCAAGCCCGGCAGCCAATATAGGTTCCGCCGCCAGGGCAGGCCAAGGTCGGAATCTGCGGCCGCCAGGGCTGTGCGCATGAACCGACGGGAACTGCACCGGCTCGCCGGGTACGGCGTCGGCCAGGCTGGGTTCCAGGCGGCACTCCCGGAGCACGTCGACCGACTGGGGGCTGAGATCGCCGAGGATGTCGCCGCCGGCGCCCGGGTCCGGCCGGGTGAACAGTTGATCGTAGATGCGCACCTCGGCGGCGACGGCATGGGCGGCCGAGACCCAATGGAGCGTCGCCTTGACCTTGCGTCCGTCGGGGGATTTTCCGCCGCGGCTCGCCGGGTCGTAGGTGCAGCGCAGCCCGGTCACCTCTCCCGCGTCGTTCCTGACCGCCTCGCGGCAGGTGAGGAAATAGGCGTAGCGCAACCGCACCTCGCGCCCGGGCGCGAGCCGGAAGAACTTGCGCGGCGGGTCCTCCATGAAGTCCTCGCGCTCGATATAGATCTCCCGCGAGAACGGCACCTCGCGCGACCCGGCGCTTGCGTCTTCCGGATTGTTGACCGCCTGCAGGTTCTCCGTCTCGCCCTCGGGATAGTTCTCGATGACCACCTTCAGCGGGCGCAGGACCGCCATCCGGCGCAGGGCGGTCTTGTTCAGCAGCTCGCGGGCGCAATGTTCGAGCACCCCGACTTCCACCATGCTGTCGCTCCTGGTCAGGCCGATGCGCCGCACGAAGTCGCGGATCGCCGCCGGCGGAATGCCGCGCCGCCGGAGCCCCGCGAGAGTCGGCATGCGGGGATCGTCCCAGCCCCCCACGTGGCCGTCCTCGACAAGCTGCACGAGCTTGCGTTTCGACAGCACCGTGTAGGAAAGATTCAGCCGGGCGAACTCGTACTGCCGCGGCCGCGACGGCACCGGCAGGTTCTCGACCAGCCAGTCGTACAGCGGCCGGTGGTCGGCGAATTCGAGGGTGCACAGAGAATGGGTCACGCCCTCGATCGCGTCCGACTGCCCGTGGGCGAAGTCGTAGGTGGGATAGAGGCACCAGTCGTCACCGGTGCGCGGGTGCGGCGCGTGGAGAATGCGATACAGCACCGGGTCGCGCATGTTGATGTTGCCCGACGCCATGTCGATCCTGGCGCGCAGCACCCGGGCGCCGTCGGCGAATTCCCCGGCGCGCATGCGGCGGAACAGGTCCAGGCTTTCCTCCGCCGTCCGGTCGCGGTACGGGCTGTCGCGGCCGGGCTCGGTCAAGGTGCCGCGGTGGGCGCGGATGTCGTCGGCGGACAGGTCGTCGACATACGCCTTGCCGGCGCCGATCAGGTGTTCGGCCCAGTCATAAAGCTGCTCGAAATTATCGGAGGCGAAGTGGAGATGCCCGCCCCAGTCGAAGCCGAGCCAGCGGACGTCCCGTTGGATGGACTCGATGTACTCCAGCTCCTCCTTGACGGGGTTGGTGTCGTCGAAGCGCAGGTGGCAGCGGCCGCCGAACTCCCGGGCAACGCCGAAATTCAGGCAGATCGACTTGGCGTGGCCGATATGGAGGTGCCCGTTGGGCTCCGGCGGAAAGCGGGTGACCACGGTCCCGACCCGGCCGGCGGCCACGTCGTCGCGGATGACGTCGCGGATATGGTCGCGGCCGCCTTCCCCGACCGCGGTCCCGGCATCGCTCATGCCGTCGCGCCCGGGGCAGGAGCGACGGCGGCAATCATTCCCGGAAAACCCACGGCGCGTCCCTCACCCCCAATGATACGGCAAATCCCGGCCCGCCATTATGCGGTAGGGCACGGCGGAAGGTAAGTGGGAACGTGGCGCCGTTGCTGGGGCCGGCCCAGCGCATCGGCACGAATTTTGCGTTAGCCATTCATATTTTCCTGCGCCGCGGCGGCAACGGCGTCCCCAGTTCGTCCCGGAAAAACCCGGCGAGCAGGGCGAACTCCTCCCTGCGTGGCGAGGACGTGCGCCAGACGAAGCCGATCTGCCGCGAGGTCCCTTGTCCTTCGAGCGGCCGCATCTGGACCCCCGTCGCCTTGGCGATACCGGCGTCGATCGCCATCTTGGGCAGCACGGTCAGGCCAAGGCCGTTATCCACCATCTGCACCAGGGTGTGCAGGCTCGACGCCTGAAACTCCGTCGTCGCCGGAATTTCGCCGGCCCGTCCACACGCTTCCATGGCGTGACCGCGCAGGCAATGCCCTTCCTCCAACAGCAGCACCGTCTCGTCCTCGAGGCCGGTGCCCGCCACGCGCTCTTCGCCGGCGTACCGGTGGCCCTTGGGGAAGGCGATCCAAAACGGATCCTCGGCGAAAAGATAGGTCTCGAACCCCTCCGCCGGATAGGGAAAGGCGAGCAGCAGAAGGTCGAGGTCGCCCCCGGCCAGTCCGTCGGTCAGGCGCGCCGAGCGGTCCTCCCGCAGATAGAGCCTCAACCGCGGATAGGCCCGCCTGAGCGCCGGCAGCACCCGTGGCAGCAGGAACGGGCCGATGGTCGGGATGACGCCGAGCCGCAACGAGCCCGTCAGCGGGTCGCCCGACGCGGTGACCAGATCGACGATCTCGTCCACGTCCGTCAGCACCGCGCGGGCACGGGCGACCACGTCTTCGCCCAGGGGCGTCACCATCACCGATCGCCGGGTGCGTTCGATCAGGACCTTGCCGAGCAGCCCTTCCAGTTCCTTGATGCTGGCGCTCAGGCTGGACTGGGTGACGAAGCAGGCCGCCGCGGCCCGCCCGAAGTGCCCGTGGTCGGCGACGGCGACCAAATGCCGGAGCTGTTTCAAGGACGGCAACGGCCTGAGAACGGGCATGACGCCACCCCGTTATTAATCGATTTACCCAATCAATATAAGAAGAATAACTCGTTTTACCAATATATTTCCTGCCCCTATCCTTCTCGCTGTCGGGGCCGGACCGCGGCCCCTCAGCCAAGGATGAACACCATGACCACGGTCCCCCAAGCCACCTTTCAGACCCGCGTGCGCAACGGCGCGCTGGGCGGTCCCAACCCGTTCGAGTGGAAGGAACTGACCAGCGACGACATTTTCAAGGGAAAGCGGGTCGTCCTGTTTGCGCTCCCCGGCGCCTTCACGCCGACGTGCTCGACCAGCCATCTCCCCCGCTACGAGGAACTTTACGACGAGTTCGGGCGCCTGGGGATCGACGACGTCGTCTGCCTCTCGGTCAACGACGCCTTCGTCATGTACCAATGGGGCAAGGGCCAGAACGCCGAAAAGGTGTTCCTGCTGCCCGACGGCAATGGCGGGTTCACGCGCAAGATGGGCATGCTGGTGGACAAGGCCGATCTCGGCTTCGGCATGCGAAGCTGGCGCTATTCCATGTACGTGGTCGACGGCAGGATCGAGAAAATGTTCGCCGAGGACGGTTTCATGGACAATTGCCCGGACGATCCCTTCGCGGTGTCGGACGCCGATACCATGCTCGGCTATCTCAAGTCCCGGTAAGCCCACGGCATCGACAGGGCGGGACTTCCCCTGCCCTGCGGTGCGTCCGTCGGGAGGAAGCGTGTCGGCGCCTGCGCCCCGCCTACCCCGCCGCGGCGCGCAGGGCGGCGATGGCGGCCCGGTAATCGCCGCCCGCGAAGACGGCGCTGCCGGCGACCAGGACATTGGCCCCGGCCTCGACGACCTCCCTGGCGGTCTCCGGGTTGATGCCGCCGTCCACCTCGAGCTCGATCGGGCGCTCGCCGATCATGGCGCGGATGCGCCGCACCTTGTCGACCTGGGAGCGAATGAATTCCTGGCCGCCGAATCCGGGATTGACCGTCATCACCAGCACCAGGTCGACCTTGTCGAGCACGTGCTCGATGACCGATTCCGGCGTCGACGGGGTCAACGACACCCCGGCCTTCTTGCCGAGTGCGCGGATGACCTGCAGGCTGCGGTCCAGGTGCGGCCCGGCCTCATAGTGCACGGTGATGATGTCGCTGCCGGCGTCGGCGAAGGCGCTTAAGTAAGGATCGGCGGGCGCGATCATCAGATGCACGTCGAGGGGTTTTTCGGTGTGCGGCCGAAGCGCCTTCACCACGTCCGGACCGATGGTGATGTTGGGCACGAAGTGGCCGTCCATCACGTCGACGTGCACGTAGTCGCAGCCGGCCTCGTCGATGGCCCGAACCTCTTCTCCCAGCCGCGCGAAGTCGGCCGACAGGATGGACGGCGCGATCTTGACCGGGGCCGTCGGGGCCGCGGCGATCTTTTGCGATGCCATCTCATCCATGCGCCCGAAAAGCGCCCGCGCCGTTCCCTCCCGGCAGTTCCCCTCGCCCTTGCGCCAGCGGGCGAGCGTGGTCGGGGCGACCCCCTCGGCGGCGCACACATCGGCGAGATCCAACCCAAGCTCGGCGGCGCGGACCTCGAGCTGGTCCAGATAGGGAATCAATTTCGCGGATTCGTCGGGCATGGCGGGAGAGACCATAAATGCATTTTCGCACAATTGCATCTGCAAAATTGCAGAATGACGGAAAAAGAGGGTGATAATAGGGTCAAAGGCATGAAAGACGGCCCATTTCCCGGTGCCCGCCGGAGTTCCCCGGCGGATGCCGCGCGACCGGGCAAGCCGCCGTCAAGCCGCCCGCAACTCCTGTTCCATGTCTCCCGTGTAGGCACCCTTGCACGCCGCGCTGTTGAACTTGGCGCGGAAAAAGAGGGCCTGCTGGGCGGATTCGGTGTTGTCGGCGGCGCCGTTCCAGCGTTTCAAGGCCAGATCCTGAAGCGCCCGGCCGTAGGAGAAGCTGAGCTTCCACGGATGGGTTCCGGCATTCATGGCGTTCAGGTGCTCGGTCGCCGTGGTGTCGCTTTGCCCGCCCGAGAGGAACACGACCCCCGGCACCGCCGCCGGCACGGTTCGGCGCAGGCAGCGGACCGTGCGCTCGGCCACCTCGCCGACACCCGCCTGCCCGGGGCAGTCGGTGCCGGAGATCACCATGTTGGGCTTGAGCAGCATGCCCTCCAACATCACGCCGTGGTCGGACAGCGCATCGAACACGGCATGCAGTGTGGCCGTCGTGACCTCTTCGCAGCGGTCGATGTCGTGGGCGCCGTCCATCAGCACCTCGGGCTCGACGATCGGCACCAGGCCGCCTTCCTGGCACAGCCGCGCATAGCGGGCCAAGGCGTGGGCGTTGGCCCCGATGCAGGTGGCGCTCGGGATGCCGGCGCCGATCCTGATCACGGCGCGCCACTTGGCGAAGCGGGCGCCGAGCTCGCCATATTCGGCGACCCGGCCGCGCAGCCCGTCCAGGCCCTCGGTCACCGTCTCCTCGGGGGCGCCGGCCAGCGGCTTGGCGCCCGTGTCCACCTTGATCCCGGGCATGATCCCCTGGCGCTTGAGCGCGTCGCGGAGCGGCGTGCCGTCGGACGCCTCCTGGCGGATGGTTTCGTCGAACAGGATGGCGCCGCTGATGAACTCTCCCAGCCCGGGGGTGGTGAACAGGGTTTCGCGGTAGGCGCGGCGGTTGTCCTCGGTCGGCTCGATGCCGATTTTGTCGAAACGCTTGGTGATGGTGGGCGTGCTCTCGTCGGCAGCCAGGATGCCCTTGCCGTCGGCCACCATCGCTTGAGCCGTCGATCCAAGCTGCTTTGTGGTCATCGCTGGTCCTCCTCTTCCGTTGGCGCCGGTCGCGTGCGGATTACAGCCGCGCCCGGGCCGCCGTTACAACGTTCTCCGCGGTGATGCCGAAGTGTTCGAACAACGCGCCGCCGGGCGCCGACGCGCCGAACCCGGTCATGCCGACGAAGGCGCCGTCCGTGCCCAGGTAGCGCCCCCAACCCAGGGAAACCGCGGCCTCGACCCCGACCCTGACGGCGCCCGGACGACCGAGAACGTGCTCGCGGTATGTCTTGTCCTGGGCGTCGAACAGCTCCCAGCACGGCATGGACACCACGGCCGTCGGGATACCGTCGTCCCCTTGCAGGGTCTGGCGCGCATCGAGGGCGACGGCGACCTCCGAGCCGCTGGCAAGAAGGGTGACCTTGCGCTCCCCGCCTTCCGCCTCGGCCAGCACATAGGCGCCGCGGGCGCACAGGTTCTCTTCCGTGTACCGGGTGCGCAGCGGCGCCACCGCCTGGCGGGTGAGCACCATGGCCGAAGGCGCGGCGTCCTGGCCAAGCGCGATGGCCCAGCACTCGGCGGTTTCCACCGCGTCGGCCGGACGCAGCACGTTCAGGTTGGGGATGGCGCGCAGAGCGGCCAGCGTCTCCACCGGCTGGTGGGTCGGGCCGTCTTCGCCGAGGCCGATGGAATCGTGGGTGAGCACGAAGATCACCCGCTGCTTCATCAAGGCGCACAAGCGGATGGCAGGCCGCATGTAGTCGGTGAAGATCAGGAACGTGCCGCCGTAGGGGATGAGCCCGCCGTGCAGCGCCATGCCGTTCATCGCCGCCGCCATGGTGTGTTCACGCACGCCGTAATGCATATAGCGGCCCGAAAAATTCGTGCCCGTGATGGGCTCGGTGCATTTCGTCCTGGTATTGTTGGAGCCGGTGAGGTCGGCCGACCCGCCGATCATCTCGGGGATGGCATTGGTGAGCACCTCCAGCGCCTCGCCCGACGCCTTCCGCGTCGCCCATTCGGGCGGCTCGTCGGCGAGCCGGCGTTTGTGTGCATCCAGGGCGGCCTGCCATCCGGCGGGCAGGGTGCCCGCCATCATGCGCCGGAACTCGGCCCGCGGGGCCGGCTCCATCGCCTCCACGCGGGCCTCCCAGGCGGCGCGGGCGGCGGCGCCCCGGTCCCCCACCTCGCGCCAGGCCGACAGCACCGCGTCGGGCACCACGAAGGGCGCATGGGGCCAGCCCAGCTTTTCGCGGGCGCCGGCGATCTCTTCCAAGCCCAGGGGCGCGCCGTGGGTGGCCGCGGTGCCGGCCTTGCCCGGCGCCCCGTACCCGATGGTGGTCCGGCAGCCGATGAGGGACGGCCTGGCCGAGGCGCGGGCCGTCTCCATGGCCGCCGCCACGGCCTGCGCATCGTGACCGTCCACCGCCTCGACATCCCAGCCGCAGGCCCGGAAACGGGCAAGCTGGTCGTCGGAGACCGAAAGGTCGGTGGAGCCGTCGATGGAGATGTGGTTGTCGTCCCACAGCATGATCAGCTTCGACAACCCGTAGTGGCCGGCGAGGGAGATGGCCTCGTGGCTGATGCCCTCCATCAGGCAGCCGTCGCTCGCCAGCACGTAGGTGTAGTGATCGACGGTGCCGTCGCCGAAGCGGGCGTTGAGGAGACGCTCGGCCAACGCCATGCCCACCGCATTGCCGATCCCCTGGCCCAGCGGCCCGGTGGTGGTCTCGATGCCCGGCGCGTGGCCGTATTCGGGGTGCCCCGCCGTCCTCGACCCGAGTTGGCGGAAGTTTTTCAGCTCCTCCAGGGTCATGCCCTCGTACCCCGTGAGGTACAGCAGCGCATACAGCAGCATCGAGCCGTGGCCGGCAGAAAGCACGAAGCGGTCGCGGTCCTCCCACCGGGGGGCGGACGGGTCGAACTTCAGGTACCGGGTGAACAGCACCGTGGCCACGTCGGCCATGCCCATGGGCATGCCGGGATGGCCGGAGTTGGCCTGCTGAACCCCATCCGCGGCGAGAAAGCGGATGGCGTTGGCCATGTCCTTGTGGGCGGCCGGTGCCCCGGTTTCCGTTGGCATGGCCGTCTCCGGGCGCGCGGGCGTCATACGCACAGTCTCCTCAGAAGGCATTATGGCCAAGCGCCGCCATGGCCTTGCGAAAGGCAGTCAGCGGATCGATCCATTGCATATTCGCAAAATAAATCAAGGGCTTGGTCGAAACGGGTCGGGCCAATTCCTTCCCTCACGCGAAACCCGGCAACACACGGGCATGATTTTGGTGGACAATACCCGCGGTGGACGGGTCTAGGCCAGCACCATTAACATACAAAAAAACGGCACGGGAGTGGCCAATGGGCGATCGAATAGACGAAGAATTCACGCGGGCCGACGAAATCCTGGCCGGGACCCTGAAAACCTTCCGCGACGAAGGCGTCCGCCCCGACGTCTACGCGGCGGCCCTGCTTCAGGTCGGGGTCTTCTCCATGCTCATGGTGGGCGAGGACGGCGACGAGGTGGTCAAGTTCGTGCGCAAACTTATTCAAAAGCGCGATCAAGGCCAAAAGGCTTAGTACCCTCTACCATAATAGAGGGACCTAGGGCCGCGGAGACAGGCGTTCGCGCTCCGCGTAATATTCTTTCAGCCGCCGCTTCAACTGCTCGTTAAGCTGCTCACGCAGGGGCCTTTTGACGCTCGTCCCCTGGAAGGGCCGGGCACCTTCGACATCCGCACCGGGTGCGGCCTGTCGTCCATGCCTGGCGGGGCTTGGCGGCGGCGGCCGCACCGGGCCGGGCTTTCCGCTCTGCCCAATTTTGGCAGTGCTCATGGTAAAGAATTTGCCGTTGCGGAACACCGTGCGCCGGGTGCTGAAGCTCTGTCCAGTTTGGTCAGACAACCGCTTGCGGAGATTGGCGACGGTCTGCGGCGACACGCCCGCCTGGCTGGCGATTTCCCGGTTGGACCATTGGCGGCGCTCGGGGTCGCGGAGGAATCCCATGACGTCCCGGCGCTTGTCCGCATTGGAACGGCGAAGCGGCGGAGACCCGCCCTCGCTGGCCTTGGCGGCGAGCCGATCCAGATCGGAGAGAAGCGCATCGATAAGCGGCGCATTCGCTTCCGGGTCGTAGGAGATGTCGATTTCATGCCGCTGGCGCAGGAACATCAGGCGGCATTTGAGATCGGCGAAACCGGCGGCGGGCAGCTCCGAGAGCAGCAGCCTTTCGATGACCCGCCGTCTGGCCACCATGGCCGGCCCAAGGGTCGCGCCGGGGTTGCGCTCGTCGATGACCATGGCCTTGTCCTCGATGAAGCGGTACTCCGCCCACGCCTGCTCGACAGTCGCTGGCAGGGGATACGCGTTGGCGGCGGCCGCTTCCAGGGCCTTCCCATCCGTGCCCTCGCAGGCCTTGTTCACCAGGCGCTCGAACAGGCTGGACCCGCCGCTCCCCTCCCCGCCATATGGCGGGACACCGGCGCCGCCGGCGCCTTTCGCCTCCGGGTTGTCCGGTGCCTCTTTTCCGGTTCGGGTTTCCCGCCTGCCGCCCTGGGCGCCGAAGCGGCCGGGCCCATACTCCGGGATTTCCCCCCGGGTCGGTTTTTCCATGACATCCCCCATGTCTATTTTTGTCAGTTATATCCCCCACGGTGAGGGCACATCAACCCGCACCGCCATTGACTGCCAAAAATTGTCAGATTCCACCTGTGGAAAACGGGCGGCGCGGCTGGCCGGGGAAGACCCGGACAGGCGCATCGGTCGGCTCCCCTACCCGCCCCAATCGCGGCGCCGGGTTCAATCGCGTCGGATGCGGCGCCGGTTACCGCCACGGCGGTCCGGCGGGGGCAGTCCTTCTATTTCCCCTCCAGGGTTTTGACGAAGGCGATGATGTCCTCGATGTTCTCCGGGGAGACGGTGAACTTGGCGACGAACGCCGGAATTTCCGTGCGCCGGG
>JACZQZ010000175.1 GCA_022545455.1 Pseudomonadota bacterium | reverse complement strand
CGACCCGCCCTGAGCCCCCGCCCCGGGCGCTGTCAGTCCGTGGGCGAGAAAGGGAAGGCGCCTGAACGCCGCACCAGAAGGTACTCGTTCCGCTCTTCGCGGGTTCCACCCGGGTTGCGGTAGATCATAGACTCATCGCGACTGAATGTCCGCTTTGGGTCATTAGCGGACCTCTGAGGTAGCTGGCAAATATGTCCGCTTTCGGGGGCAAAGCGGACCTAAATCACGGCCCGTCTTAATGTCCGCTAATAGCCATAAGCGGACATTCGGACACAAGGGTTAGAAGTTCGAAATTATCCAAGGTCAGCTGTACGGAAAACAGTTCGTTTCCGTACACGCTGATCCGTGCCGGTTGAGATTGGCTTCGACACCGCCTCATCCTCGCCGACCACATCCCCGGCGCGCCCCCGCCCGGCCGTCGCGCGGACTTGGACTTCCAGACATCGGCGGGGCAGTTTCGCGTTTCCCGATTCGCCAATCGACGGTTTAGACGGTATACTGGTGTCGCTTTGGGGTCGTTCTTGGGAGGAGAACTGTCTATGAAGCGATACGGTCTTCTTGTTTCTCTGGTGCTCGCGGCGCTTGTCCTCTCACCGGAGGTCCGTGGCCAGGAATCGCCGCTCCGTGTCGAGGGGGCGACGACGGTGCAGGCGGCGACGGCCAAGGCGCTGTTCGATCGGGGCGTTGCCTTTGTGGACGTGCGCACCAAGAAGCTCTGGGAAGATGGTCACGTGCCCGGAGCCGCGTTCCTCAACCTGTTCGGGGCTTTCAACAAGGACAATCTCCTGAAGGTGGTAGCCAAGGACCAGGAGGTGGTCATCTATTGCGACGGCCCCGGCTGCAAACGGTCGTCCAAGGGCTGCGCCAAGGCGGTGTCCTGGGGTTTCGAGAAGGTGTACTACTTCCGCGGCGGCTTTCCGGCGTGGCGGGCCGCCGGCTACCCCACCGACCCGCCCTGAGCCCCCGCCCCGGGCGCTGTCAGTCCGTGGGCGAGAAAGGGAAGGCGCCTGAACGCCGCACCAGAAGGTACTCGTTCCGCTCTTCGCGGGTTCCACCCGGGTTGCGGTAGATCAACGCGCACGATGGCCCGTACGTCTTCCACTCGTTGCACAGCCGGTCGCCGACGATCCGGCTGACGCCCGTGTCCGACCACAGCCCTTCCACCGTGAACCGACCGTCCGCGGCGCGGGTGATGGTGAACGCCAGCCCGGAAATCGGGTGGCGCCCCTGTAGCGTACGGCCGAAGGCGAGCTGGCGGATTTCGCCGCCGGTGAGCTTGTGCTCCCGGCGCAGTCCCCACTCGTCCTTAAATTCCGGCATGCCTCCCTTACGGAGGCCTTCGCGGAGGCGCTCCAGGTCCGCCGGGTCCTTGAACGGCCACCGGTTGGCCTCGAGCACGGTGGTGCTCAACCTGAAGTCCACCAAAGCGTTGATGGCGAGCTGCTTGAGTTCGTCGAGGGCGGATCTGGCCCGTGCGGGGCGCTCCAGGAACCCATAAGCGGCGACCAGAAAAGTGAGCGTGCCCCGGTGGGTGGGGACGCGCTTGCGCGCCTCTTCCAGGGACTTGGCGGCTTCGTCGAAGCGTTCCATGCCGAACCGGCTCATCCCCAAATGGAACAGGTAATCCGGCGGGTAGTGCGGGTTGAGCCGCATGGCCTTGCCGATCAACTCGGCGGCTTTGCCCGGCTGGCCGGCGTAGGTCAGTGCCTTGGCCATGGCGAAATATCCGGCCGGATTGTTGGCGTTCAGGGCGATGGCCCTTTCCGCTTCGGCGATGGCGTCGTCATGCTGCTCGGCAAACGAGAGGAAGCCGGAGGCCACCTGGTGGCCCAGCGGCGTTGAGTGTTCCTTGGACTTGTCCAGGTATTCGAAGGCCTTCTCAAGGGTGTCGTCGGGCGTCAGGCCGAGGTGGGTCTGCCAACCCTTTTCCCGGGCGTCGCCGTAGATAGAGGCGAGCGCCGCGTAGGCGCGGCCGTAGTCCGGGTCCCGCCGGACGGCCTCCTCGAAGAAGGGAATGGCCATAACATAATGTTCGGGCGTGGCGCGCAGGTAATGCGCCCAGCCCTGCAGGAAAGCATCGTGGGCCAGGGCGCTTGCGGTCTCTTTTTGAGCCTGCAAGTCCTCGTCGGCGGGGCTCAGCTTCACGGCGAGTTCGTCGATGATTTTCTTCAACACGCTGTCCTGTAAGGCAAAGATATCATCCAGCCGGCCGTCGTACCGTTCGGCCCACAGGTGGCTGCCGTTGCCGGCGTCGATGAGCTGAGCGTTGATGCGGACCTTATCGCCGGCCCGGCGGACGCTTCCCTCGAGCACGTATTTGACCCCGAGTTCGCGGCCCACCTTCTGCACGTCCACGGCCTTGCCCTTGTAGGTGAACACCGAATTGCGGGCGATCACGAACAGTCCCGACAGCTTGGAAAGATCCGTGATCAGGTCTTCGGTCATGCCGTCCGCGAAGTACTCCTGGGCCGGGTCGTCACTGAGGTTGGTGAACGGCAGCACCGCGATCGAGGGCTTGTCGGGCAGGGGGACGGCCATCGGCGCCTCGGAGGCGACCTCCGGCGGTGGCGCCCATGGGCGAAGCCAAACGAACACTGCTGCGCCCACCGCCACCGCGACCACCCCCGCGGCCAGCGCCCCCCACTTCCAGGCCTTTGGCGGGCGCATTATTTCGCCGCCGATCACCGTACCGGCGGCCTCCGGTTCCAGAAGCACGCGGTACACGCGCACCGGCTTCCTGATGTTCTTGACCTCCCGTTCGCCAAGATATTCGAATCCCACGTCGAGCTTGCCCTCGACCTGGTCGTAGACTCGTCCGGAGATGCAGATACCCCCCGGCTTGGCCAGTCCTTCCAACCGGGCGGCGATGTTCACGCCGTCGCCATAGATGTCGTCCCGGTCGACGATCACCTCGCCCAGATTGACCCCGATGCGGAACTGGAGGCGCTTGCCGTCCGGAACCTGGGCGTTGCCCTCGGCGAGCTGCCGCTGGATCGACACGGCGCAGTCCACCGCCGCGACGACGCTG
>JACZQZ010000093.1 GCA_022545455.1 Pseudomonadota bacterium | reverse complement strand
AAGCCTTGGTAAGCCGCCGTTGCGGTCGCGTATGCGGCCCGTCGGAGGGCGTCGAAAAGTTTTGACGATGCACCGCATCGCCTGCACCTTTCCTCCTGCCCGACGAGCCGCCTACGCGATCTCTATGGGTCATGATCGGCGCTCCTTGGTATAAGGGTTGGTCCGGCCACCGGACGGCCCTATCATCGCGTCCACCTGTCAGCCACCGGTGGAGGCCCGCCTTGACCCTCAACATCACGCTCGGTCTCATCGACCAGGTGCGGGCGCTGGCCCAGGGCGCCGGCCGGGAGATCATGAAAATCTACGCCACCGACTTCTCGGTGGAGACGAAGAAGGATTCCACGCCGGTGACCGAGGCCGACAGGATTGCCGAGGGTCTGATCATGCGGACCATCGAGGACGATATCACCGATAAGTTCCCGATCGTTGCCGAGGAGGCCTTCGCCGCCGGCAACGTTCCCGACGTCTCAGGCACCCCTTTCTGGCTGGTGGACGCGCTGGACGGCACCAAGGAGTTCGTGAAGCGTAGCGGCGATTTCACCGTCAACATCGCCCTCGTCGAGAACGCCCGCCCGGTGCTGGGAGTCGTCCATGCGCCCGCCGTCGGCGCCACCTACTGGGGCAGCCGCTACGGCGCCTTCGCCGAAACCAACGGCGGCGCGGCGCGCCCCATCGAATGCCGGCCGGTCCCGAAGGACGGGCTGGTGGCGGTGGTCAGCCGCAACCACCGCACCCCGGAGACGGACGCCTTCCTTTCCCGGATCGCGGTCAAGGAAGAGACCAGCACCGGCAGTTCGTTGAAATTCTGCATGGTGGCCGCCGGCCGCGCCGACATCTACCCGCGGTTCGGACGCACCATGGAGTGGGACACCGCCGCCGGCCATGCCGTGGTGCGGTTTGCCGGCGGTCAGGTGACGAAACTGGACGGCAGCGACCTCACGTACGGCAAGCCCGGATTCGAGAACCCCGACTTCATCGTCAGGGCCGCCGCCGGGGGTGCCGCCGAGGCTTGACGTCGTCCCGATTCAGGATCATATTTATTCCCGTGTTCGGGAAACCGGCCACGTATGAGCCGCCGCAATTCTTTGCGGTGACTGCGGTGCCGGATCATTTCCGCGGGTGGTTCGGGCACATAGCAGCGAAAATGAAGGGGAGCCGTCGGCCATGCCGGCGGCTCTTTTTAGGAGTCGGCGCGTATACCAATCGTCGATACTGTTGGGCATTGGGCGGACGGCGGCGTGGACGTGACACACCCGCAAGCGGATAGCAGAATCCTTCCCGCCACCCCGGACGCCATCGCCGAGGCGGCGGCGCTGATCCGCCACGGCCGGCTCGTCGCCTTTCCCACCGAGACCGTCTACGGCCTGGGTGCCGACGCCACCAACGACAACGCCGTGGCCGCCGTCTTTGCCGCCAAGGACAGGCCCCGCTTCAATCCGTTGATCGTCCACTTTGCGGAGACCGCGGCCGCCGCCGAGGCGGGGGATTTCGACGGCCGGGCGACGGATCTGGCCCGGGCCTTCTGGCCCGGGGCGTTGACCCTGGTGCTGCCCCGGCGCGCCGGGTGCGCCGTTTCGCTGCTTGTCAGCGCCGGCCTCGACACCCTGGCCGTGCGCGTCCCCAGCCACCCGGTGGCGCGGTCCCTCTTGCGCGCCGCCGGATGCCCCGTGGCCGCCCCCAGCGCCAACCGTGCCGGCCTGCTCAGCCCGACGACCGCCGCCCACGTGGCCGAGTCCCTGGGCGGCGCCTGCGCCGCCATCGTCGACGGCGGGCCGTGCCCGGTGGGTGTCGAATCCACCGTTGTCGCCCTCGGCGGCGGAAGCGCGGCGGTGCTCAGGCCCGGCGGCGTGCCGGTGGAGGACATCGAGGCCGTCGTCGGGCCGCTGGCGGCGGCGGAGGCGGCCGGCGAACGGCCCAAGTCCCCCGGCATGCTGGAGCGTCATTACGCTCCCGGCCTGCCCCTCAGGCTGAACGCGGTGGAGGCCCGGCCCGGCGAAGCCCTGCTCGCCTTCGGTCCCGGCCCCCCCGGGGCGGCGTTGAACCTGAGCCCCGGTGGCGACGTGGAGGAAGCGGCGGCCAATCTGTTCGCCATGATCCGCGCCCTTGACCGGCCCCGGTTCCAAGCCATCGCCGTCATGCCAATACCTGAAGAGGGCCTGGGCCGGGCCATCAACGACCGCCTGCGCCGCGCCGCCGTGCATGACAGCTCCTAGCCGGAAACCTCGCAAGACCGTCGTATAGCGTACGAATCTCTGGGACAGGACACCGGGACCGGATAACGGAGGAAGGCCCGCCTCCGCCGGCCGGAACGGCCTGCACCCGGTCCCATCGCCGTCCCCTCGGCCTCCAACGGGCGCCCCGCCCGGCCGTCGCGGGCCCTCGCCCCGGCCCCGGACACGCGCCTTGACAAACGGTGGCCGAGCGTGTGCTTTTGCGCCCACCGGCGGCGCCGTGATCGGGTGCCAGGACTACCTCCGGAACGAGCCGGCGAGCGGCGGCGAGGGCTTCCCTTCATGCATCCCTATCGTACCCATACCTGCGGAGAGCTCAGGCTGGAACACGCCGGACAACCGGCCAGGCTGTCGGGGTGGATCCACTCCAAGCGCGACCACGGCAACCTCCTGTTCATCGATCTGCGCGATCACTACGGCCTGACCCAGTGCGTCATCGACGTCTCCAGCTCCCTGTTCGGGATCGCCGAGGCGGCGCGCCCGGAAAGCGTGATCACGGTGACCGGAACGGTGGTGAAGCGCTCCGACGACACCATCAATCGCGGCCTGCCCACCGGCGAGGTGGAACTCGCCATCGAGGCGTTGGAAGTGGAGTCGCCGGCCGACGTGCTGCCCCTGCAGGTGGCGGGCGAGGCCGAATATTCCGAGGAAATGAGGCTCAGGCACCGGTTCCTGGACCTGCGCCGTGAACGCCTGCACAACAACATCGTCCTGCGCAACCAGGTCATCGCCGGCATCCGCCGGCGCATGATCGAGCAGGGGTTCATGGAGTTCCAGA
This sequence comes from Pseudomonadota bacterium, assembly GCA_022545455.1. Lineage (GTDB taxonomy): Bacteria > Pseudomonadota > Alphaproteobacteria > Rhodospirillales > 2-02-FULL-58-16 > JACZQZ01. Next base: position 7,638 of record JACZQZ010000093.1, on the reverse strand, counting down.
CTCCCATCCTCACGGCCAGTTCACCCGAAGGGGCGCGGGATTACCTGGTTCCCAGCCGGCACCACCCGGGCCGGTTCTACGCCCTGCCCCAGGCGCCCCAGCAGTTCAAGCAGCTGATCATGGTGTCGGGCTTCGACAAATACTTCCAGATCGCGCCCTGTTTCCGCGACGAGGACGCCCGCGCCGACCGCTCGCCGGGCGAGTTCTACCAGCTCGATTTCGAGATGGCGTTCGTCACCCAGGAAGACGTGTTCAACGCCATCGAGCCGGTGCTGTACGAGGTCTTCGACGAATTCGCCCGCGGCCGCGCCGTCACCGAGCCGCCGTTTCCGCGCCTCCCGTTCGCCGAATGCATGGTCAGGTATGGCACCGACAAGCCGGACCTGCGCAACCCCCTGACGATGGTGGACGTGACCGAAGCCTTCCGGGGGTCGGGCTTCGGGCTGTTTGCCGGCGCCGTCGACAAGGGATCGCAGGTGCGCGCCATCCCCGCCCCCGGGGCGGCGGACAAGCCCCGCAGCTTTTTCGACAAGCTGAACAATTGGGCCCGCGACGAGGGCGCCGGAGGGCTGGGGTACATCGTCTTTGCCGACGGCGGGGCCAAGGGGCCCATCGCCAAGAACCTGGCGGACGATCGCATCGGCCGTATCCGTGAAAGTGCGGCCGTCGGCGACGGCGACGCCGTATTCTTCGTCTGCGGCAAAAGGCGCGACGCCGAAACCTTCTCGGCCCTGGCCCGCCGGCGCATCTGCGAGACGCTGGATCTCCTGGAAAAGGACGTCTTCCGCTTCTGCTGGGTCGTCGATTATCCCATGTACGAGCGGGACGAAGAGAGCGGGAAGATCGCGTTCAGCCACAATCCCTTCTCCATGCCCCAGGGCGGCCTGGAGGCGCTGGAGACCAAGGATCCTCTGGAGATCATGGCCTACCAGTACGACATCGTGTGCAATGGCGTCGAGCTTTCCAGCGGCGCCATCCGCAACCACCGGCCCGAGATCATGTACAAGGCCTTCGCCATCGCCGGGTATTCCCGGGAACAGGTGGAAGAGCAGTTCGCCGGCCTGCTCCGCGCGCTCAAGTTCGGCGCGCCGCCCCACGGCGGCTCGGCGCCGGGCATAGACCGCATCGTCATGCTGCTCGCCGACGAGCCCAATATCCGCGAGGTCATCGCGTTTCCCATGAACCAGCAGGCCGAAGACCTGCTGATGGGGGCGCCGGCGCCGGTCGACGCGGAGCGGCTCAAGGAACTGCACATCCGCCTCGACCTGCCGAAGGCGAAGAGGACGGCACCCGGCGGCGGGGCGCGCTAGTACTTACTTGCACGATTTCGCGCATCATACGACGGTCTTGCGAGGTTTCCGGCTAGGAGCGCGGCGCGCCGTGATGCTGGAGCATCACAAGCGGCGCGCGACGACGCCGGGGGCCGCGGGGGCGTCCCCCGCATACCGTAGCCGGGGGGACACCCCCCTTGTTCCCCCCGGGGGCCTCGCAAGACCGCCCTTCGGGTCGCGTTTCCCGCTCCCTCGGGGCGTCGGGAACGCTTGCCGATGGGCCCCCATCGCCCGCGCGTCCCCTCCTGCCGAGGAAACGGGAAACGCGATCGTATGATACGCGAAATTGTGCAAGTGAGTACTCGGCCCCTGGATCTGGCCAAGGCGCGGGTCCTGATCTCCAACGACGACGGTGTCCACGCGCCCGGCCTGAAGCTCCTGGAACGCGTCATGCGCCCGATCACCCGCGAGGTCTGGGTCGTCGTCCCCGAAACCGAGCAGAGCGCCGCCGGCCATTCCCTGACCCTGCGCCGGCCGTTGCGCGTGCGCAGGGTGTCCCGCCGGCGCTACGCCGTCGACGGCACGCCCACCGACTGCGTGCTCCTTGCCGTCCATCACGTGATGAAGGACTGCCCGCCCGATATCGTGCTCTCCGGCATCAACCGGGGCGGCAACGTGGGCGAGGACGTGACCTATTCGGGCACCGTCGCCGCGGCCATGGAGGCGACCCTCCTCGGCTTTCCGGCCATCGCCCTCAGCCTGATGACCGAGGACCGGTACGCGCCCAGGTGGAAGACCGCCGAGCGGTGGACGGCCGACGTGGTCGGCCGGCTGGCGGCCGCCCCATGGCCCTCCAACGTGATGATCAACGTCAATTTCCCCGATGTCGCGGCGCGCGCGGTCACCGGTGTCGAGATCACCCGGCAGGGCCGCCGCAAGATCGGCGGCGAGCTCGTGCAAGGCACCGACCCCCGGGGCGAGGCGTACTTCTGGATCGGCTCCCAGCGTGTCGAGCCGGGTTCCCGGCGGGGCACGGACCTGGAGGCGGTGAGACGGGGCGCCGTCTCGGTCACGCCCCTGTCGCTCGACCTCACCCACGCGCCGTCTCTCAAGCCGCTGAGGGCGGTTTTCCGGTGAACCCCGATTCCCGCAAGATCCGTCTGGTCCTCCAGTTGCGGCGCGGCGGCGTCACCGATACCCGGGTGCTGGCGGCCATGGAGCGGGTGCCGCGCGAAATCTTCGTGCCCGAGCCCTTCCGCGACCGGGCCTATGACAACCTGGCCCTGCCCATCGGCCACCACCAGACGGTGAGCCAGCCCATCGTGGTGGCCCAGATGACCCAGGCCCTGGAGGTGGGCGCGCGCATGAAGGTGCTGGAGATCGGCACCGGGTCCGGCTATCAGGCGGCGATCCTGTCGAAGCTGTGCCGGCGTCTGTATTCCATCGAGCGCCACCGGCCGCTGTTGGTGGAGGCGGAGAAGCGGTTCGCCCGGCTCAAGCTCACCAACATCACGACCCGCGTCGGGGACGGCACCCTGGGCTGGCCGGAGCAGGCACCCTTCGAGCGCATCGTGGTCACCGCGGCGGCGGCGGACGTGCCGCCGGTCCTGGTCGGGCACCTGACGGTGGGCGGGGTGATGGTGGTGCCCGTGGGCGACGACGACGATCAACGCCTGGTGCGGGTCCTGCGCACGGAAGACGGCGCCGAGACCGAGGACCTGAACCCGGTGCGCTTCGTGCCCCTGGTGCCCGGCGTGGCGTCGGATTGAGGGGCGTTGACGTTGAAGGGGAGGCGCCGCTTGGCGATAATCCGGCCATGAATGCGACGCGCGCCGCCGGGCGGGCCGCCGTGGGGATAGTGGCCGTGCTGTTCCTGACCGCGGCCTGCGGATGGGCCGAATGGCCGCCGCCGGGGCGCCAGCCGCGGGACGTCAACCGCCCGCCGCCGCCCGCGGCGACGCCTTTGCCGGCGCCCGCGGCGATACCTTTGCCCGTGCCCGCGGCGATACCTTTGCCCGTGCCTGAGCGTGCTCCCGTTGTCGCCGCCGGCGGCGCCGTCGTTGTCGGCGCCGGCGACACGGTGTACGCCCTTTCGCGCCGGCACGGGGTTTTCGTCCGCGCCATCATCGACGCCAACCGGCTCAGGCCGCCCTACCGTCTGCGGGTGGGCCAGCGCGTCGTCCTGCCGCGCGGGCGGGAGCACGTGATAAGGGGCGGCGAGACCCTGTACGGCATATCGCGGCTGAACGGCGTCGGCGTGTACGAGATGGCGCGGGCCAACGGCTTGAAGCCGCCGTATACGATTCGCGCCGGACAGCGCCTGCGCGTGCCGGGGAGCGCCGGCACGGCCGGCAAGGGGACGCCCCCGGGTGCGAAGGCGGCCCCCGGTCCCCGGCCCGCCGCGAGGAAAAAACCGGCCGTCCAGGCCGCAATACCGGCGCTGCGGCCGAAAACACCGAAAGCCCCGGCCGCCGTGCCCAAGCCCCCGCCGAGGAGCGGCCGGGGGTTCCTTTGGCCCCTCAAGGGCAGGGTGCTGTCCGCCTTCGGGGCCAAGGCCAGGGGCCTGCGCAACGACGGCATCAACATCGCCGCTCCCCGCGGGACCCCGGTGCGGGCCGCCGAGAACGGCGTCGTGGCGTATGCGGGCAACGAACTCAGGGGCTTCGGCAACCTGCTGCTGATCAAGCACACGGGCGGCTGGGTTTCGGCCTATGCCCATAACCAGACGTTGCTGGTCAAGCGGGGCGACAGGGTCAGGAAACGCCAGGTGATCGCCAAGGTCGGCAGTTCCGGCAACGTGAGCGCCCCGCAGCTCCACTTCGAACTGCGCCGGGGCAGGCGCGCCGTGGACCCGCGCAAGCACTTGACGGACGGCAGGGTCTGATACGCGAAGTCAGAGATACCGATCTGGGTCGTGTCCCCCATAAACGAGAGTCGGGTCAGCGGCGGGGCGCCGATGTCGGCTTTAGGGCGGACACCGGACGTTCAGTAGACCCGTGCTGGATGTCCGCTTATAGCCATAAGCGGACGTTCGGATGTGGGTAACATAGCTACTGTTTAGTAGCCATTATCAGCGGTCATTTCTCGTCAGCTTCAATATGCATTTACCGGGAATTATGCGTTTCGGTTATGATGCGCATCTATCGGAGGGGGGGAATGGATAGCGATAGAGACCGGCCCGAATCCCGGTACGCCTGGTTTTTGGTTGTGGTGGCGTCCGTGATCATGGGAATGGGTGCCGGCGCGCTAATCTCGATTGCCACCTTTCTCAAGCCCATCATCGCCGACTTCGGCTGGCTCCGTGGCGAAACATCCCTTGGCTATATGGCTGGCGCTATTGCCATGGGATTCGGCGGTATCGGCATGGGCTACCTTTCCGATCGGTATTCAACACGGCCAGTTGTGGTGGTAGGCATCCTTTGTCTAGGCGGGTCGATGTTTTTGCTGGCAAGCCAGTCGGCGCTTTGGCAATTTTATCTCTATTACTGCATCCTCGGCGGCTTCGGCGCTTCGGCCCTCGACGCGCCGCTTCTCGCCAACGTCGGCAACTGGTTTAACCGCAACAAGGGTTTGGCGATAGGACTTGCCATGGCGGGACGGGCGCTGGGGCAAGGGTTTGTTCCTTTTGGCTCAGGTCTGTTGATCTCGGCCTCGGGTTGGCGTGATGCGTACGCTACCGTAGGCATCATTAGTTTGGTGGTATTGCTTCCCCTCGCGTTCTTCATAAGGAACCCGCCGGGTCTACAGGAAGCCAAAAAAGCATCACGTAAAGTGAGCGCGTCTGATCAAGCCGAAGCCTATCCTATGCCGCCGAAGCTGGTCGTTGCCTGGCTTAGTGGGGCCGGGTTGTTTTGCTGTATCTGCATGGGGACGGCAATGGTCCATGCGGTGGCTATTGCACAGGACACGGGAATTGACGCCAACAAAGCCGCCGGGATCATAATGCTGATTTACATTTCCGGCTTCTTCGGCCGCATCGCCTTCGGCAAGTTATCGGATCACATCGGCGGAATTCGTTCGTACTGGCTGGCGTCGTTCGGGCAAACGGTTCTCATTTTCTGGTTCACGCAAATGCAGTCTCTCGCCGGGTTTTACGTCCACGCCGTCATTTTCGGATTTTTCATGGCTGGCGTGATGACCGGGTTGATCGTCTGCGTCCGCGAACTGACGCCAGTCCATATGCGCGGAATGTCCAATGGGATTGTCGTTTTGCTGGCCTGGACCGGCATGGGTATCGGCGGCTATCAGGCCGGCTTCTTCTTCGACCTTAGCGGGTCCTATGTGATCCCCTATGCCAACGCTGCGGCGGCGGGCGCGGTCAATCTGATTATCGGCGGTGCTCTGTATTTCTACTTCCGCCGAAAGAGTGCCGTTCTGGAACCATTTGAGGCGGCATGATGTTGTGCGACTTGCCCTGATGATCGACGCATAGATGTTGAATTCATTAATCCAACAGATGTCCGCTTTGGGTCATTTGCGGACGTCGAGGGCGGCCTGCCTTAATGTCCGCTTTTGGGTAATTTGCGGACGTCGCCAAGTTCGTTACGGTTGACCGGTGTGGACCTGTGAGCGGACATCGCCACTCGCAACACCGGTTAATGAGTCCATGATCTAATAACGTCTCAAAACTTCCTTCTTCGCCGATAGACCCCTGCCCGGGCGTCCCGCCGCTCACTTCCGGCCTAGTACCCTCTATCATAAAAGGATGGTACGTGTGATCGTCTTTTCCCGTCTTTTGGGCAGGAAGCGTCGCGCCGGCGATGCGCGACATCGTCAAGCGGCGCTGACGCCCCCAAAAGGCGCGAAAAGCGACCCTTCGGGCGGCCATGGGTGGCCATCGGACGTCGTCGCGCGGCTCTCATGATGGGTCCCCATCACGCCGAACCACGCTCCTAGCCGAATGACCACCCATGGCCGTCACACGTGTCATCTTTTTATGATAGAGGGTACTAAGATGCCGAAGGTGCGCAGGTTGCCCCGGTAGGCCGTCAGCGCGTCGCCGAATCCGCCCAGGGACAGGAACTCGTCCCGCGCCGCGCCGCTTCCGGCGGCGAACGAGCGCACCACCATCCCCGAGCCGGCCTTGAGTTCGTCGATTATCTTGGCCGCCTCCGGCCCGCTCCAGGCGGCGCTGCCGAGGCGGTCCGGCGCCGCCCGATGCACCGGGTTCCCATCGACGCGCAGGAAGGCCGGCTGTCCCGGCTGGATGGCGCCACGCACCCGCAGCGTCACGGTGAATGCGCCGGCGGCCTGTTCCGCCACCGTCACCTGGGAGTGGCCCCCGTCCAGATCGATGGCCGGCGGCGGGCCGGTCAGGGAGCAGCCGTTGCGGCGCGAGGCTTCATCGGTCCAGCAGATCACCGACCAGTCGCCGAAGGTGTGGAAGTACAGGATATAGCTGGCCCGGGCCCCGGGCGGCGCGAAAAGGCCCGCCGCCAGGGCGAGCAGAGCCAGTGCGCCGATGGCGGCGGCGAACCGGCAAACGGGGAGGGTACTAATGCACGGACTCATTCGGATGATGCACCTGGATGGCCTGCAACAGCGAGAGATTCCAAGGTGCGCGATGAATCATCTGATCGCGTCTGTGCACTAGAACGGGATCCAGGAGTGCGTCTTGGAATAGTGCAGGTAGCCAATGTTTACCCCGCCGCGCAGGCCGACGCCGGTGCGTATGGGCGCCAGGATGAGGTCTCCGCTCTGCTGGTAATTTATGGCGAGGCCCGCGACGAAATAAAAGGTGCCCTCCACCCCGGGGATGCGCTGGAAAATCTCCTCGTTGTTTTTCAGGTGGTAGATCAGGGTGAAGACCTTGGAGGCGTTGCCGCCGACGTCGAAGCCGACGGTAGGCCCCTGCCAGTAGATCTTCAGGGGTGTTCCGCTCTTGCGATGGAGCATGCCGTTTCCGTAGCGCAGCCCGACACCGAAGGCGGCGCTGATCTCCTCTCCCGTGACGTAGCCGTTGGGGCGTCCTTGATCCTCGAAGACCTTTTGGATCGCCTCGGCCAGGCCCTTGGTCGTGCTCCCGAAAAACTCCTGGGCCTTTTCGAGCATCTCGTCCTTGTCGAAGGTGTCGTCTTCCGCCGCCGCGGGAGCCTCTTTGGCGGCGGCGGAGTCCTTCGCCGCGGTCGACTCCGCGGCCGCGGCGGACACGGGGCCGGCCGCGGCCAGGGCCAGGGCGACCAGTATCGCGTAAAGGGGATTGGTCATCGGACATGTCCCGGGGTGGATTAATACCAAGGGGCGCTGATCATGACCCAACGAGCCGGCTTACCAAGGTTTTCGGCCCTAAGCGTGCGCCGTGGCGATGCGGGGGCATCGCAAAGGGTGCGCGACGCCGTCCGAAAGCCTTGGTAAGCCGCCGTTGCGG
>JACZQZ010000092.1 GCA_022545455.1 Pseudomonadota bacterium | reverse complement strand
AAACTGATAGGGACCATAGTTGTTCGAGCAGTTGGTGATAATGGCCGGCAGCCCGTAGGTGTGGTGCCAGGCGCGCACCAGGTGATCCGACGACGCCTTGCTGGCGGCGTAGGGCGAATTGGGCCGATAGGGGCTGTCCTCGTCGAACAGGCCTTCCCCGCCGAGGCTGCCGTACACTTCATCGGTCGAGATGTGGTGGAAGCGGAACGCCTTCCGGGCCGCGCCATCGAGGCCGCTCCAATGAGCCCGTGCCGCCTTTAGGAGAGTATACGTGCCGACGATGTTGGCCTCGACAAAGGCCCCGGGACCGTCGATGGAGCGGTCGACGTGGGATTCGGCCGCCAAGTGTATCACCGCGTCCGGGCGGTAACGCGAAAAGACCGCTTGCACGGCGTCGGCATCGCACACGTCGACCTTCTCGAAATGATAGCGCGGGTTGTCGGCAACCGTCTCCAGCGAGTCCAGGTTGCCCGCGTAGGTGAGCTTGTCGAGGTTAATGACCGTTGTGTCGGTTGAACGTATGAGATACCGGACCAGCGCGGAGCCTATGAAACCGGCGCCTCCAGTGACAAGTATTCTCATCGGCTTTGCCATCGCGCCAGAATGCCACGGCCGGGTTCGACCGGCACGGCTCCAATCGGGGGCCCGATTTTGCCGGTTCGACCAGCGGATTGCAATTCTCGCGGGTCTGTCCCGCCATCACCGATCACCCCCGTGGTACACGCCCGGCCCAGAAAAGCGGCCTCGGGGGATGTCGGACGAGTTCGTGGGGCAGGGAGCATCATCGCGTGCCCGAGGAGCTCTGAGCGATTGATAAATCGCTAAGAAAACGGATCGTTGGACAACGGATTCAGCCGCGGGTTGGACCTACGTTATTTTCTTTGCTGCTTCCCGCTTGCTTCCCATAGGTGCTGACGTTTGCCGAGAAATAGAGTAAGCCATTGAAAACATGGCGCGCCCGGAGAGACTCGAACTCCCAACCTTCTGATCCGTAGTCAGATGCTCTATCCAATTGAGCTACGGGCGCATGCCCGGCGCGCGGCGTCCTCGAGGGCCAGGGGAAAGGGTGGGGACCGTACTCCACGCCCACGGTGAAGGCAAGCGTCCGGGAAGCCCGGCCGAGGCCCGTCCGGCCGCGGAAAATCGGTCCTTGTCGCGCCATTAACCTTTCAGTAGTATCCGAAAGAATAAAATGGGGAGGGGTATTAATTTTATTCCCTTTGTAATTGTCGTCCCACCTTTGGCTGGTTTGTTTCAGCCATCAAAGGCGAACCCGCAAACATGGTATTTTCCAAGTTTTGGACCCTCCTGGTTGCGGCGGCGCTGTTGTCGCCCGCTTGTACATTTGCCGACGAGACACTGTGGCCTTCCCTGACCGGCGAGGAGCCGGCCGGGGCCAAAGCCAGGCAGCAGGCGCAAAGGCAGGAACAACCGAAACCGGAGAAAGCGCCGGTGGCGGCCAAACCGGCGCCCCGCCCCGCCCCGTCCGTCGTCGCCGCCGGCCCGCAGCCTCCGCTGGGCACGACGGACTTCCAACCCACAGGCGTCACCCCGGGCGCGCCCACGGGAACCTTCGTCGGCAAGAAGGTGGTGGAGTTGCGCGGGGAGCTGACCCAGCTGCAGAAAAACATCTCCGAGAACAACAAGGCGCTGCAACAGACGCGCGCGCGGGTCGTCCAGGATTCGCGGCACTATCATAGCACCCTGGCGGCCGTAAACGCCCGCCTCCAGGTGGGCACGACGCCGGGCAACCCCATCCTGGTCCAGCAGTTCAACAGCGCGCAGGCCGATCTGGATCGCCTGGGCGCGGACATCGCCCAGATGAACAGCCTGTCGACGGCCATTGCGGCGGACTCCACCATGTCCGGGTTCCTCTCGGAATCGGCCCGCGCCGCGTTCAGCATCTCCGGCGCCGTGGACGAGGACCACCGGCAGCTCGCCATCCTCGAGGACGAGGTCAACCGCACCGTCGTCCTCATCGACCGCCTGTTGAAAGAGGTCTCCGAGGACGTGCGCCGGCAGTCCAGTTACGTGGCCACCGAACGCAGTAACCTCAACCTGCTTTCGGTCGGCATCAAGAGCGGCGAGATCTATGGCGTCAGCCTGGTCAACCGGGCCATGGTCGCGGCCTCCGGCGTCGGCGCCAACAGTTTCGCCGCCCGGCCCATGGATACCACGGGCAAGCGCCCGCTGGTGGTCATCCGCTTCGACCGCGCCAACGTGCCCTACCAGCAGGCCCTCTACAGCGCCATCGGCCGGGTCCTTGAGCGGCGGCCCAACGCGGTCTTCGATCTGGTCGCGGTCGCCCCCAGCGCCGGCGGTCCGGCCAGGGTAGCCCTGAACACGAATAAGTCGCGGCGTTTCGCCGACGGCGTGCTGCGCTCCCTGATGGACATGGGCCTGCCGCCCAGCCGTGTCGCCATGTCGGGCAAGACCAGCCCCACCGCCAGAACCAACGAAGTTCACCTTTACCTGCGCTGACGCGAGGCCGGCTCGGCATCGGGTTGGCGGACCGGCGTCCCGTCTTGCGCCGGCCCCCGGGCCGGCGCACAATTCCCGGGACCACCGCAAGGGGAACCGCCATGGGCGGGCTGTTGAGGCTGGGGCGCGCCGCCGCCGTCGTGTTGGCCGCCGGTACGGGTCTGCCGGCGTGCGCGGCGGACGCGGAGTCCGTGCTCGAGACCATCGCCCTGCCCGACGGCTTCGCCATCGAGATCTATGCCCGCGTCCCCGGCGCCCGTTCCATGGCGGTGGCGAGCGACCTGAACGCGGTCTTCGTCGGCACCCGCGGGGATTCCGTGTACGCCATCGTCGATGAGAACGGTGACGGGAGCCCCGACCGGGTGGTGAAGGTCGTCGACGGCCTCAAGGTCGCCAACGGCATCGCCTGGCGGGACAAGTACCTGTACGTGGCCGAACGGCACCGCATCGTCCGCTTCCACGGACCCGACATCGAAGGGCTGCGCCGTGCCCGGCCCGAGGTGCTGTTCGACGGCCTGCCCGACGACTCCTGGCACGGACGGCGCTACGCCGCGTTTGGCGCGGACGGCATGCTCTACGTCTCGGTCGGCTCCCCGTGCAACGTCTGTGCGGTGACGGGGCTGGAAGGCACCATCATCCGCTTGAAGCCGCAAGGGGGCGCGCCGGAAATCTTCGCCCGCGGCGTGCGCAATTCGGTCGGCCTCGACTTCCACCCCGGGACGGGCGAGCTCTTTTTCACCGACAACGGCGCCGACAACATGGGAGACGACGTGCCCCCCGACGAACTCAACCACGCGCCGCGCAAGGGACTGCATTTCGGCTTCCCCTATTACGGCGGCGGCGACGCCCTCACCCACTATATCGGCCCGGCGCCGGCCCGGCCGGTGACCATGCCGGCGGTGCGCTTCGGCGCCCACGTGGCGGCGCTGGGCATCCATTTCTACCGGGGAAGCCTGTTCCCGCCCGCCTACCGCAACGACGCCTTCGTCGCCCAGCACGGTTCGTGGAACCGCACCGTACCCGACGGCTACCGGGTGGCGCGGGTGCGCTTCGACGCGGCGGGTCGGGCGGTCTCCTGGGAGCCCTTCGCCGAGGGTTGGCTGCGGCGCGGCCGCGCCTGGGGCCGCCCGGTGGACGTGAAGGAACTGGCGGACGGGTCGCTGCTCGTCTCCGACGACCGCCAGGGGGTCGTCTACCGCATCACCTACAGGGCACCTTGACTACTTGGACTAAAGGAGGCCCTTTGCCGCCAGCAACACCAATGCATAGCGTGCCGCCTTGCCGATACCGACGAGCACCAGGAACACCCACACATTGACCCGCATCACGCCGGCGGCGAAGGTCAGCGGGTCGCCGACCACCGGCAGCCACGCGAACAGCAGCGACCACGTGCCGTAACGGCCGAACCACCCCTGCGCGCGTTGCAGCCGCTCCGGCGCGACGGGGAACCAGCGGCGGTCCCGCCAGTGCAGGCAAAAACGCCCGAGCACCCAGTTGACCAGTCCGCCCAGGGTGTTGCCGACGCTTGCCACCAGCCACAGGAGAACCGCGTCGTAGCGGTCGACGGCGTAGAGGGCGGCGAGCACCGCTTCCGAGGAAAACGGCAGTATGGTCGCCGCCAGCAACGCGCTGAAAAAAAGCCCCAGGTAGCCTTCCATTGCCCCGCCGCCTGTTTTTCTCTTGCGCCCGAGGGCCCCCAGCCGGGGGTCAGGCGGGGCGATGCCCTTTTCGTACGCCGGCCTGTACGGCCACGTTGTCGATGAGCCGCGCTTCGCCCAGCCAGGCCGCCGCCAGCACCCGGGCCGGCCGCTCTATCCTGTCCACCGGCTCGAGGGTTTCGGCGTCGCGCACCGTGAGGTAGTCCACCCGGGCGAACCCGGCCTTGAGCAACAGCCCTTCGCCCCAGGCCGCCGTCTCGCCGGCGTCGGCGCCCCCGGCCACCTGTCCGGCGACGGCGCTGATGGTGCGGAACAGCGCCGGTGCGGCGGTGCGCTCCGCGGCCGACAGATAGGCGTTGCGGGACGCCATGGCGAGGCCGTCGGCCTCGCGCACGGTGGGTGCGGCTTCGATGCGGACCGGGATGTCCAGGTCCTTGACCATGCGCCTGATGACCTGCAGCTGCTGGTAATCCTTTTCGCCGAAAACGGCCATGTCGGGCTGCACCTGCATGAGCAGCTTGGCGACCACGGTGGCGACGCCGGTGAAGAAGCCGGGACGATGCTCTCCCTCCAGGCAGTCGCCGAGTCCCGGCACCGAGACTTCGGTCACGTTGTCCTCGCGATACATCTCGCCCGTTTCCGGAGCGAACAACAGATCGGCGCCGAGGGCGGCAAGCCTGGCCGCGTCCGCCGCCTCGTCGCGGGGATAGGCCTGCAAATCCTCGTCCGGCCCGAACTGGGTGGGGTTGACGAACAGGCTCACGCAGGTGCGTCCCGCCCTGGCCAGGGACAGGCGCACCAGCGACAGGTGCCCTTCGTGCAGGGCGCCCATGGTGGGCACAAGGCCCACCGTTTCCCCGGCCGCCCGCCAGGCGCTGACACGGGCGCGCAGATCGGCGACGGTGCGCACGGTGTCGATGGATCTGTCGTCGGGCGCGGCCATGGTCGCCTTGGGTTCAGCCACGGCGGCCTTTTCCCGGCTTCTTGATCCCGTAGCAGTGTTCCGGTCCGGGAAAGCGGCGCGCCCGCACGTCCCCGGCATAGGCCGCCGCCGCCCTCTCCACCTGCTCGCCCAGCTCGGCGTAGCGTTTGACGAACCTGGGCGTGAACTGGGTGAACAGCCCGACCACGTCCTCGGTGACCAGGATCTGCCCGTCGCAGGCGGGCGAGGCGCCGATGCCGATGGTGGGCACGGGGACGGCGGCGGTGATTTCCCGGGCCAGGGACTCCACCGTCGCCTCGATGACCATGGCGAAGGCGCCGGCCTCGGCGACGGCGTGCGCGTCGGCCAGGATGGCGGCCGCCGCCGCCTCGTCCTTGCCGTGGGCGTGGTATCCCCCGGCGGTGTGCAGCGACTGGGGCAGAAGCCCGACGTGGCCGAGAACGGGAACGCCGCGCTTGGTCAGGAAGCGGATGGTCTCCGCCATCTCGGTGCCGCCCTCCAGCTTGACCCCGGCCGCGCCCGTCTCCGCCATGACCCGCGCGCAGGAGCGGAACGCGGCGGCCGGCGACTCCTGATAGGACGCGAACGGCATGTCGACGATGACACAGGCCGTTTGCGTCCCCCGCACCACGGCGGCCCCGTGGGCGATCATCATTTCCAGGGTCACCCCCAACGTGGTGTCCATGCCGTAAAGCACCATGCCCAGCGAATCGCCGACCAGCAGCATGTCCACCTGGGCATCCAGCAGGCGCGCCATGGGCGTGGTGTAGGCGGTGAGGCTGACGATGGGAATGCCGCCCTTGCGCGCCCGCAAATCGGGAACGGTGGTCCGTCGTGTCCTGACCGGTTCGTCCAACACCGAAACTCCGAAGTAGCTTCGCCGCCTGTGCGCCGTGCCGGTCCTCGCGCGCGGCCCCGGATGCGGGATGGGCCGGCGCTACCCCGCCCGCCGCGGGGCCGTTCCGGCGTCGCCGTACACTAAACCCAAGATTCGTCTTCGCAAGGGGTTTTACGTGGCGCGCCGTCGGCGGCGCCCGGTCCTGGGGATTACGCGGACGGGCCCGCCGTGGATAATGTGGAAAAACCCCTAAGTGGTTATGGGAAATGGGCTTTCCTGCGTTCCGGTTGTGGAAAATTTTGGGGATAGGTATGGAAAAGCGGGGACAGTTAAGTCGTTGAAAAGTAACACGAAAATTGTTACTAACCCGGTCGGGGACAGGATCCCGGGTGGCATAACCGGGGATGGAAGCAGCGTTACGGAAAACGTACCGGCGGGGGGGCACGAACATGGCGACGACCGAGGTGGCTCACCTTCTCGACCTTTGGGACAGGCGCATCTGCCCCTACTGCGGCACCCATGTGCGCGAGGGCGCGCGGGTGGTCAGCGGGGATGCGCGTGAAGGCGGATTCTGCTCCATCCGTTGCCATGGCGCCTATTACACCTTCGAGCTCGCCGCGAGAGCCGACTGGAGCGTCAAGGAAACGCCCCAGCACGTCGAGTACCGAAATACGACCTAGCGCCGCAAGGCGAAACGACCCGGTCGTTGCGACATGAGAAGCCCGCGGCCGCGGGCCGCATCCCGCCTCCGTCAGGATCAGCCCCGTCGACGCCCGGACAGGGGCCGCTGTCGCCGGCGGCGCCTCGCCCCACGGTTCACCCGAAACCGGGAGCCGGCCGGCGGCTGTGGAAGCCGGGGAAAACGTGGTATTGTCAAGTCTGCCTGGGCGGCGGGCGCCACCGGATTGTGGGCAACCCCGGGGGTTGATTCTGGACCACTCGGGATAAATGCGCCTTATAATACGGTGCGGCATAACGATGTTTTTGCGGTGGCTCCGAGCCTTGCCACGGCAGACCGGGCCCCTGCGCCGCCACCGCCGACGGGCCTGGACGAGGCGTGCCGCCGAATCGCCACGACCGCGGGTGCACGCCCGAATATTCACCAAGGGCCGCGCGGAGATCGCGTCACCATGGCTGAGAACGTGAGTTTGCTCTTCCCCGACATGGCCGAGGACGACAGGCCGTCGTTGTCGCGCCATTCGACGGGAATCCTGCCGTACCAGGAAATCCAGGCGCTCGTCAGGGAGAAACGCATTCTTGCCACGCGAGCCATTTCCGAGGACCAGATCCAGCCGGCCAGCATCGACTTGCGCCTGGGGTCCACGGCCTACCGGGTGCGCGCCAGCTTTCTCCCCGGCGCCGGGGTCCGGGTGCAGGACAAGATCGAAGTCCTGGGCATGCATGAAATCGACCTCTCCCAGGGTGCGGTCCTGGAAAAGGGGTGCGTCTACATCGTTCCGTTGATGGAGTCCCTCAAGCTGGGGAAGCGGGTCTCCGGAAGGGCGAACCCCAAGAGCTCGACCGGGCGCCTGGACATTTTCACGCGCCTGATCACCGACGGGGGCGCCGAGTTCGACCGCGTGCGCAGCGCCTACAAAGGTCCGCTGTTCGCCGAGATTTCGCCACGCGCCTTCAGCATCGTCGTCCGCGAAGGGTCGAAACTGTGTCAGTTGCGCATCCAGCAGGGCAGCCCGCCGGCCACCGACGCGGCCATGCGCAAACTCCAGGAGGAAACCCCGCTGGTGCACGCGGAGCCGGGGGAAGAAAATATCTCGAAGGGAATCGCCGTCTCCGTCGATCTCCAGGGTGATCCGGCCTCCGGCATCGTCGGCTACAAGGCGAAGAAGCACACCGACGTCATCGACGTCGGTAAGACGAACCACTACGACCCCCTGGATTTCTGGGAGCCGATCCACGCGGAAGAATCCAAGCGCCTCATCCTCAATCCCGGCGACTTCTATATCATGGCCTCCAAGGAACCTGTTACGGTGCCGCCCGACCACGCCGCCGAGATGATCGCCTACGACACCCTGGTCGGTGAATTCCGCGTCCACTACGCGGGCTTTTTCGATCCCGGATTCGGCCTTGCGGAGAACGGCGGACAGGGGACGCGGGCCGTCCTCGAGGTCAGGTCCCACGAGGTGCCCTTCCTGGTCGAGGACGGCCAGGTGGTGGGCCGGCTGGTCTACGAGCGACTGACCGGGGTCCCCGACAAGCTGTACGGCGCGGCCCTGGGCTCGTCTTACCAGCGCCAGGGCCTGGCCCTGGCCAAGCAGTTCAAGAGGCCGCCCGGCGAGGCATAGGGGCGTCCGTTCGCCCTTGCCCGGGCGCCCGCTCCGGCGCCTTACGTTTTCCTGCCATCGTCGTCGTCGAAGGGGACCGGTGCATCGCCCGTGGACCGCCGCCGCTTCCTTGGCCGGAAGGCCCAGAACAGGACCCCGGCGAAGAGGATCGCCAGCCACACGACTCCGACCACACCGATGGCGTCGAAAACGGCCGAAAGGTCCATGGGCTCCCCCCGTCGTTTCCCCTGCCGGGAGGGCACGGGAACACAATTCTACCACCTCTACCAGCGCCGCCCCCGCCCTTGCCGTCAAAATGTCCAAATTCGGGTTTAATAGTATGCCTAGCGACAGTACTGCGCAGGAACGAAGCGCTCCACTTCCGCCGCGGCTCGGAGTAGCATGACGGACAGACACGCTCGGGAGAGTTTCATGGACCACATGCCCGCCGGCCGGCTGCGCGGCGCCCGGCCAATCCGCTTGGCCCTTGGCGCGACCCTGGCCGCGGCCTTGCTGGCGGCGGGCGCGTGCGCGCCGATGCCGGAACCGGGACCGATGGCGCAAGCCGCCTCCGAAACCGAGGTGCCGGAGCCCGAAATCGCCGCCGAGCCCCAGGACCTTTCGCTCCAGGCCGCAGCCGCCACGGCGGAGCAACCGGCGGCACTCGAACCCTCCACGGCGGAGCAACCGGCGGCGCCCGAACCCTCGACGGCGGTCGAGGCGCCCGAAATCGCCGCCGTTTCCACACCGTCGGCGGAAGCGGAGCCGGAAGCCATCCCCACGCCTGCCCCGGGTGCGCCGGTGCGCGCCAGGCGCTACATGATCGCCGCCGCCAATCCCCTGGCCGCGCAGGCGGGGCTGGAGATGCTGCGCGCCGGCGGCAGCGCCGTGGACGCCGCCATCGCCGCCCAGATGGTGCTGAACCTGGTGGAACCCCAGTCGTCGGGCCTCGGCGGCGGCGGATTCCTGATGCACTTCAATGCCAAGACCGGCGACATCGCGGCTTATGACGGCCGCGAAACGGCGCCCGCCGCGGCGCGCCCCGACCTGTTCCTGCGCGACGACGGCACGCCGATGAAGTTCTACGAAGCCATCGTCGGCGGTCTCGCCGTCGGCGTTCCCGGGCTGATCAGGATGTTGGAGGCGGCGCACCGCGAAAACGGCCGCCTGCCCTGGGCGACGCTGTTCGCGCCGGCCATCAAGCTGGCCGAAGAGGGGTTCGCCATGTCCAAACTCCTGAACGCCATGGTCGCCCGCGACGCCAATCTCAAGACCTTCACCGGCGCGGCAAACTATTTCTTCGACACCGACGGCCAGGCCAGGCCGGCCGGGACCATGCTCACCAACCGCCCGCTGGCCGAGACCCTGCGCCTGATCGCAAAAGGCGGGGCGGAGGCCTTCTACACCGGCCCCATCGCCCGCGACATCGTGCGGGCCGTGCGCGAGGCCCGGGTCAACCCGGGGACACTGCGCATGGCGGACCTGGCGGCGTATAAGGCCAGGAAACGCGAACCCGTGTGCCTGTTCTACCGGGTGTGGCTGATCTGCGGCATGCCGCCGCCGTCGTCCGGCGGCATCACCACCCTGCAGATCCTCGGCATCCTCCAGGCGTTCGACCTGGGGTCCTTGACGCCGGTGTCGGCGAAGGCCGTCCACCTGTTCGCCGAGGCCAGCCGGCTGGCGTTCGCCGACCGCAACACCTACATCGCCGATCCCGACTTCGTCCCGGTGCCCACGGCGGGCATGCTCGACCCCGGGTACCTGAGCCTGCGCGCCGGCGAGATCGCGGTCGGGCGCAGCCTGGGCAAGGCGCAGCCGGGCATGCCGGGCGTGGAGACCGGTAACCGGCACACCCCTGATGATCCCGTCCGCGGGGTCTCGACCACCCATTTGAGCGTCGTCGACGCAAACGGCAACGCCGTCGCCATGACCACCAGCATCGAAACCACGTTCGGCTCGCGGATCATGGTGCGTGGCTTCCTGCTCAACAACCAGTTGACGGATTTCTCCTTCCGGCCCGAAAACGACGGCGGACCCGTCGCCAACCGGCTGGAGCCCGGCAAGCGGCCGCGCAGCTCCATGGCGCCGACCCTGGTGTTCGACGGCGAGGGCCTGGTCGTGATGGCGCTCGGCTCGCCCGGGGGTTCGCGCATCATCGGGTACGTGGCCAAGACCCTGGCCGCCGCCCTGGACTGGAAGCTGGACATCCAGGCGGCCATCGACCTTCCCCACTTCGTCAACCGCAACGGTGCGACGGAACTGGAGCGCGGCACGCCGCTGGAGGCGCTGGCGCCGGCCCTCGAAGCCCTGGGCCACGAGGTCACCGTCAAGCGCCTGACCAGCGGCCTGCACGGCATCATGGTTTCGAAGGGCGGGCTCACCGGCGGCGCCGATAAGCGCCGGGACGGCGTCGCCATGGGGGACTGAGCCGACGCCAGGACGCACCACCGCCCGGCCGGGCCTTGCCCGGCGCCGCCGGCGGCATGAGACTAGTGGCCTTTATCAGCTAAAGTGCACCCATACGATCGCTTTTCCCGTTTCCTCGGCAGGAGGGGAGGTGCAGGCGATGGCGGCCCATCGGCAAGCCTTCCCGACGCCCCGAGGGGACGGGAAAAGCGACCCGAAGGGCGGCGTTGCGAGGCTTCCGGACGTCGTCGCGCGCCGCTTGTGGTGC
>JACZQZ010000013.1 GCA_022545455.1 Pseudomonadota bacterium | reverse complement strand
AGAGCACCGCCACGGCGGCGCCTATGGTCAGGACGACGACTTCGGGGCTGGTGGCGGACGGGTCGATTTCGTGGACGGGCATGGGCGACCATACCGACACCGGGGAGACACACAAATTTTCTGTGGTGCAAACGACCGGTGTTAAAAGACAAATTGGCTGGGGGACCCAGATTCGAACTGGGAATGCGCGGGTCAGAGCCGCGAGTTTTACCGTTAAACTATCCCCCATCCGGCGCGCCTGCCCGGCGGCGGCGCGGGCGCGAGGGGAACGCTTTTACCACAGCTACCGGCGGTTTGGTAGACGCCATGGCGCCCGCCGGCGGCGGTTGTCGACGATCCCGTTTCCGCTTTTTTTGGCAACCCGCCGGAAAATGTTGCATGGTGTCCCGTGCGCCCGGTGCGTCGCGGTCTCCGCCGCAAAAGACAACGGCACCCGAAGAAGACCACGCCACCGGCGGCGCCACGGGGAGGGCTTGGAGAATGCGCCACGGGACAGGCAGGCAGGCGCGCGCGCGGTCCGCCGGTCGGCGTCCGGGACGCGCCCGGGCGCCCGTCTACGGCGCCGTCGACCTGGGCACCAGCAACTGCCGCATGCTGATGGCCAAGCCCGCCGGCGGGGACTTCCGCGTCGTCGGGTCGTTCTCGCGCATCGTGCGCCTGGGCGAAGGGCTGGCGGCCAGCGGCCGCCTCAGCGACGCGGCCATCGCGCGCACCGTCGAAGCGCTCAAGGTGTGTGCCGAGAAGATGCGCGCCCACGGGGTGCGCCAGGTGCGCGGCGTCGCCACCGAGGCCTGCCGGCGGGCCGGCAACTGCGCCGAATTCCTGCACCGGGTGAAGGCGGAAACGGGCCTGGCGCTTGAATCCATCTCGCCGGCCGAAGAGGCCAAGCTGACGCTCGCCGGCTGTGCGCCCCTGTTGGACGCCGCCTGCCCCCGGGCCCTGGTCTTCGACATCGGCGGCGGCAGCACCGAGCTCATGTGGATCGGGCTCGCCGCCGGGCGGGCGCCCCGGCTGCTCGGCCTGTTGTCGCTCAAGCACGGCGTGGTGACCCTGGCCGAGCGCCACGGCCGCGACGCCATACCGCCCAAGGACTACAAACGCATCGTCGCCGGCATCAAGGCCGAACTCGCCTCCTTCGACGCCGAACACGGCATCGCCCGCGAAATCGCCCGCGGCGGCGTGCAGATGCTGGGCACGTCGGGCACCGTGACCACCTTCGGCGGCATCTATCTGGGCCTGCCCCGCTACGACCGCTCGCGGGTCGACGGCCTGGTGATCGATTTCGACTCCATCGCCGCCATCAGCGCCCGGCTCTCGGGCATGGATTACAAGGCGCGCAGCACCTACCCCTGCATCCGCCGCGACGGCGCCGACCTGATGGTCATGGGCTGCGCCATCCTCGACGCCATTTGCCGCCGCTGGCCGGTGGGGCGCCTGCGCATCGCCGACCGCGGCATCCGCGAGGGCCTGCTGCTCGGAATGATGGCGGCCGACGGCTCCGTCCAGGCGCCCGTGCCGCCGTCCGCGCCGCGGGCCGCCGGCCACGCGCCCCCGCGGCCGTGACCAGGGACCGCGGACATCGCACCGGGCGGGGCACAAAGGTGGTGGGACGCGGTCTCACCCGGCGGGTAAAGACGGCCAAGGGACGGAAGCTTTCGTCCACCCGCTGGCTCCAGCGCCAGCTCAACGACGTCTACGTGAGGGAGGCCGGGCGCCAGGGACTGCGCTCGCGCGCCGCCTTCAAGCTGATGGAGCTCGACGACCGCTTCCATTTCCTGGCCCCGGGCAAGCGGGTGGTGGATCTCGGCGCCGCCCCCGGAGGCTGGACCCTGGTCGCGGTGCAACGGGTGAAGGCGGACAAGGGGCGCGGCCGCGTCATCGCCCTCGACGCCAACCCGATGGAGCCGGTGGCGGGCGCCACCGTGCTGTGCCGCGACTTCCTCGACGCGGCAACGCCGGCGGCCCTGCGCGCCGCCCTGGACGGCCCGGCGGACGTGGTGCTCAGCGACATGGCGATGCCGGCCACCGGCCACGCCGGCACCGACCACCTGCGCATCACGGCGCTGTGCGAAGCGGCGCTTGCCTTCGCCACCGAGGTGCTGGCCCCGGGCGGCGTGTTCGTCGCCAAGATGCTCAAGGGCGGCACCGAGCACGCCGTGCTTGCGGACCTGAAACGCCTGTTCACCCGGGTGCGGCACGCCAAGCCCCCCGCCAGCCGCGCCGAGTCGGCCGAAACCTATGTCATCGCCCAGGGGTTCCGCGGGAAGGGACGCGGGGATTAAGCGGCACCACGTCGCGCAGGTGTTCGGCAAGCCCCTGCACCGGGACATGGGTGAGGTCCTTGCCCACCTCGGCGATCACCATCTTGCGGGTCCTGGGCTTGAGGGCGGCACGCAACGCGCCAAGGGTCTTCGGCGGCGCCACCAGCACGAGCCTGTTGAACACCCCGCGTTCGGCGGCCTCGTCCAACACCTTGGCCATGCTTACGGCGAACAGATGCTTTTCGTATTCGTGCCAGTCGACCCGCGGCTCCACCGCGTGGCGGGAGCCGTCGGCGCTTCCGAACGTACGCCCGGGCTTGTCGGTGCCGAAGGTTCGCGTCGGCACGTGGGAGGCGGCGAAATCGTAATTCAGGGCCCGTTCCAGACCGCTGCTCCAGCCCTCGCTGAGGACGATGCGGGCGCGCGCTCCGTCGGCGATCAGGATCCATGTCGTTCTTTTTCTCATGGCCGCCTCCCCATCCCGTGGACCGGCCGACGTTTGGCGTGCGGCAGCCCGCACCATGTCACACTATACACCGGGAAGGCCGGCGTCTGTGATCGGGATCAAACCGCCTTGGCATGGGGCGCGGCTTGTGTATGATGGGCCGCCAACTCTGCAATGGAGGCGGCATGAACATTACCGAGGCACTGACTTTCGATGATGTGCTCTTGGTCCCCGCCGAGTCGAATGTCCTCCCTGCCCAGGCCTCAACCGCTACGCGCCTGACCCGCACCATCGAACTGGCCATCCCGCTCTTGTCCGCGGCCATGGACACGGTGACCGAAAGCGGGCTCGCCATCGCCATGGCCCAGGCCGGCGGCATGGGCGTCATCCACAAGAACCTGGAGCCCGACGAGCAGGCCACGGAGGTGCGCCGGGTCAAGAAGTTCGAATCGGGCATGGTGGTGGACCCGTTCACCATCCATCCCGAGGCGACCCTGGCCGACGCCCTGCATATCAAGGAGGCCCACAACATCTCGGGCATCCCCGTGGTGGAGAAAGGCAACGGCCGGCTGGTGGGGATTATCACCAACCGCGACGTCCGTTTCGCCGAGGACCCGGACCAGCCGGTGAGCGAGCTGATGACCCGGCACACGGCGGAGACCCCGCTGGTCACCGTGCGCGAAGGGGTCGACCGCGAGGAAGCCAAGCGGCTGCTGCATCAACACCGCATCGAGAAGCTTCTGGTGGTGGACGGCGATGGGCGGTGCATCGGCCTGATCACGGTCAAGGACATCGAAAAGGAGCAACGCTTCCCCGACGCCTGCAAGGATGAAAAGGGGCGGCTGCGCGTGGCCGCCGCCACCGGTGTCGGCGACGCCGGGCTGAGGCGGGCCGAGGCCCTGCTCGACGCCGAAGTGGACGTCATCGTCGTCGACACCGCCCACGGACACTCGACCGGCGTGCTCGAGGCGGTGAATCGCATCAAGAAGCTCAGCAACTACACCCAGGTGCTGGCCGGGAACATCGCCACCCCCGACGGCGCCAAGGCCCTGATCGACGCCGGTGCCGACGCCGTCAAGGTGGGCATCGGGCCGGGCACCATCTGCACGACGCGCATGGTGGCGGGCGTCGGCGTGCCCCAGTTTTCCGCCGTCCTCGAGGTGGCCGAGGCGTGCCGCGAGCGCGACGTGCCCGTCATCGCCGACGGCGGCGTCAAGTATTCGGGCGATATCGCCAAGGCCATTGCCGCCGGCGCCGATTGCGTCATGATCGGCTCCCTGTTCGCCGGCACCGACGAAAGCCCGGGAGAGGTGTTCCTCTATCAGGGCCGTTCCTACAAGGCCTATCGCGGCATGGGTTCCGTCGGCGCCATGGCGCGGGGCTCCGCCGACCGTTACTTCCAGCAGGATATGTCGGACGACCTGAAACTGGTGCCCGAGGGCGTCGAGGGCCGCGTGCCCTTCAAGGGACCGGCGGCCAACGTCATCCACCAGATGATCGGCGGCCTGCGCGCCGGCATGGGGTACACGGGCAGCCGCACCATCGCCGAGATGCAGCGCAACTGCACCTTCCGGCGGATCACCGCGGCGGGCCTGCGCGAAGGCCACGTGCACGACGTCACCGTCACCCGCGAAGCGCCCAACTACCGCAGCCGTTCCTGAGACCAGGGCTCCTTGGTATGAGTCGCCGGCGGGCGGCGTTGGGTATGAACCACCGGGAACACACGGTCCGGGGTCGCGCGTATCCGGCCCCGGCAATGGATATACCCAATCCCTTGACCATTCTGGATACAATGTATATATTATATTCATTGTAGACAGAGGATGCGGGATGCCCCAGTCGGTATCATTGTCCTTCCGGACTTCGCAGGAAATGGCGAAGCGGCTTGAGGCCCTTTCCCGGGCCACGGACCGCGCCAAATCATGGCTGCTGGAACAGGCGTTGGACGTGTACCTCGACGCTCAGTCGTGGCAGATCGCCCATATCGAAAAGGGGCTGAACGAACTCCGCCGCGGCGAGGGAATCCCCCATGAAGACGTCGCCGAATGGCTGGCCACGTGGGGAACGGACGAGGAGCGAAATCGGCCTCGATGAGGATCATCTGGTCGCCGACCGCCCGCGACGACCTCAAGCACGTCCGTTCCTACATCGCCCGGCAGAATCCGGCCGCCGCGGCCAACGTCGCCAAGGCGATCCTGCAGGCGGTGCAAAACCTCGCGCGGCATCCGTCGATGGGACGGCCGGGGCGTCTGCCGGGCACCCGCGAACTGGTGATCACTGGGACACCGTTCATCGTGCCATACACGGTGCGTGATCAAAACGTCGAGATCATCGCCGTGCTCCACGGTGCCCAGATGTGGCCCGACGAACCGACCGGCTGAGCAGATCCCGCGGCGCCTCGCACGGCAATGGGCCTTTCACGGAGGCGCCAGGCCAAACGTTCCGTCCGGAAATAAAGGAATCGCCGCCGGGCGGGCGCCAACGGCACCGATCGGTTGTTCGGCGCTGTTCTCGAACGCCGGGGTTGAGGTCCGCCGGCGGGGATGCGACAAAGGGCGGGCGCCGGGCGAAAGGGGAGAGCGCATCCGTGGCCGGCTTCCTGAGCACCCTGAAGAGCGTCTTCCGCGAGCAGCTCGAGCGTAACCGCAACCGGCCGTTCCTGCGGGCGACCATGGCGGCGAGCGCGCTTGTCGCCATGGCCGACGGCCGGGTGACGTTTCCCGAACAGGTGCGCGTCGATCAGATCCTCGAGACCCTGGAGGCCCTGAGGATCTTCGACCCCCACGAAGGCGTGAACCTGTTCAACGGGTTCGCCGACGCCATCCGCGAGTCCTCGGAGGCCGGCCGCGACGCCGCCGTCGGGGCCGTCGAGCCGGTGGCCCGCGACCCGCAGACGGCGGCCCTGATCCTGCGCATCTGCCTGGCGATCAGCGAGGCCGGCGGCGAGGTCTCCATGGTCGACCAGATCGAGATCGTCACCCTGTGCAGCCGGTTGGGCATAGACCCCAGGGACTGCGGCCTCTACATCGACAAGTCCCGCGACGAGTTGCTCTCCGGCGGCGGTTGAGGACGCGCGACGAAGGGGGATCGCGGCGCCCACGGAATGCACTCCCTTGACGGACCACGCAGAAGGGACAACATTAGGGGCGTTCCCAGGGGAGCCCCGATAGGGGGCTGAGACACCGCCGGCGCCGGGACGGAACGACGCGAGCGCAACGCGGTTACCCTTCGAACCTGATCCGGGTCATGCCGGCGAAGGGACAGGGACGTGCCGACGCAGTCCAAGGCGCTTCCGGAAATCCTAAGCCTTCCCCGGGTCTCCTTAGGTACGTACCGTAACAGGAGATCCTTCGATGAACGTCATCACCAAGCCGCCGAAAATTTCCGTCACCACCGGGCCCCTGCCCGGCTCGCGCAAGATCTATGTCAACGGTGAACGCTACGGCGATATCCGCGTGCCCATGCGCGAGATCGACCTGCACGAGACGGCCCATGAGCCGCCGCTCCGGGTGTACGACCCGTCGGGCCCGTATACCGACCCCGCCGTCGCCATCGACATCGATGCGGGGCTGGCGCCGTTGCGCGCACCGTGGATCCAGGCCCGCGGCGACGTGGAGGAGTACGCCGGCCGCGGCCTCCGGCCCGAGGACAACGGCTTCGTCGGCGCCGACAAGGCGGTGCCCGCCTTCCCCGGCAAGCGCTCCCCGCTGCGCGCCAAGAACGGCCGGGCGGCGACCCAGCTCGCCTATGCGCGGGCCGGCGTGGTCACGGCGGAGATGGAGTTCATCGCCATCCGCGAGACCATGGGCCGCGAAGAGCGGGCCGGACAGGCGCGAAGGGACGGGGAATCCTTCGGCGCCGCGATCCCCGACCACGTGACGGCGGAGTTCGTCCGCGACGAGGTCGCCCGCGGGCGCGCCATCATCCCCAACAACGTCAACCACCCGGAATCCGAGCCGATGATCATCGGCCGCAATTTCCTGGTCAAGATCAACGCCAACATCGGCAACTCGGCGGTGACGTCGTCGGTCGCCGACGAGGTGGACAAGATGGTGTGGGCGACGCGCTGGGGCGGCGACACGGTGATGGACCTGTCGACGGGCCGCAACATCCACAACATCCGCGAATGGATCATCCGCAACGCGGCCGTCCCCATCGGCACCGTGCCCATCTACCAGGCCCTGGAGAAGGTGGACCGGGCGGAGGACCTGACCTGGGAGATCTACCGCGACACCCTGATCGAACAGGCCGAACAGGGCGTCGACTACTTCACCATCCACGCCGGCGTGCGCCTGGCCTACATCCCGCTCACCGCCGAGCGGGTCACCGGCATCGTCAGCCGCGGCGGCTCGATCATGGCCAAGTGGTGCCTGTCCCATCACACCGAGAGTTTCCTCTATACCCACTTCGCCGACATCTGCGACATCATGCGGGCCTACGACGTGGCCTTTTCGCTCGGCGACGGGCTCAGGCCCGGGTGCATCGCCGACGCCAACGACGCCGCCCAGTTCGCCGAGCTGGAGACCCTCGGCGAGCTCACCCGCATCGCCTGGGACAGGGACGTCCAGGTGATGGTAGAGGGCCCGGGCCACGTGCCCATGCACAAGGTCAAGGTCAACATGGAGAAGCAGCTCGAGGCCTGCGGCGAGGCGCCGTTCTACACCCTCGGTCCCCTGGCCACCGACATCGCGCCGGGCTACGACCACATCACGTCGGCCATCGGCGCCGCCATGATCGGCTGGTTCGGCACCGCCATGCTGTGCTACGTGACGCCGAAGGAGCACTTAGGGCTGCCCGACCGCGACGACGTCAAGACGGGCGTCATCACCTACAAGATCGCCGCCCACGCCGCCGACCTGGCGAAGGGCCACCCCGGCGCCCAGATGCGCGACGACGCGCTGAGCAGGGCGCGCTTCGAGTTCCGCTGGGAGGACCAGTTCAACCTGGGCCTCGACCCGGAGACGGCCCAGGCCTACCACGACCTGACCCTGCCCAAGGAGGCCCACAAGGTGGCCCACTTCTGCTCCATGTGCGGCCCCAAGTTCTGCGCCATGGAGATCACCAACGAGGTGCGCGAGTACGCCGCCAAGGGCATGGCGGAGATGAGCGAGAAGTTCAAGGCCGGCGGCGGGGAGATTTACAAGGAGGAGTACAAGGACGCCGAACAGACGCCGCCCGCGGCGGAGTAGCCGGCGCGCAAAATTCGGCGTTGGTGCGGGGCCGGGCGATGGGGTATCGTCCGGCCCCCGCGTTTACCGCCATGAAACGCCGCCGCCCATGACCGACCGCGTCCTCATCGTCGATTTCGGGTCGCAAGTCACCCAGCTCATCGCGCGGCGGGTGCGCGAGAGCGGCGTCTACTGCGAGATCCACCCCTTCAACACCGTGACCGAGGCGTTCCTAGCCGAATTCGGGGCGCGCGCCGTGATCCTGTCGGGCGGGCCGGCCTCGGTCACCGAAGGCGAGACGCCGCGGGCGCCGGACGCGCTGTTCGCCATGGGGGTGCCGGTGCTCGGCATCTGCTACGGCCAGCAGGCCATGGTGGCGCAACTGGGCGGCCGGGTGGCGGCCTCGGAGCAGAGGGAGTTCGGCCGCGCCTACGTCGACGTGACCGGCGACTGCGGCCTGTTCGACGGCGTCTGGCGCAAGGGCGGCCGCGAACAGGTGTGGATGAGCCACGGCGACCGGGTCATCGAGATCCCCAAAGGCTTCCGCGCCGTCGCCGTCTCCGAGGGCGCGCCCTTCGCCGTCATCGCCGACGACAAGAAACGCTTCTACGGCGTCATGTTCCACCCCGAGGTCGTGCACACGCCCCACGGCGCCCGGTTGCTGAGGAACTTCACCCATGGGGTGGCGGGGTGCCGCGGCGACTGGACCATGGCCGCCTTCCGCGACGCCGGGATCGCCAAGGTGCGCGCCCAGGTGGGCAAGGGGCGCGTCATCTGCGGCCTTTCGGGCGGCGTCGATTCCTCGGTCGTCGCCGTGCTGCTGCACGAGGCCATCGGCGCGCAGCTCCAGTGCGTGTTCGTCGACACCGGGCTGTTGCGCCTGGACGAGGCCGACGAGGTGACGCGCCTGTTCCGCGACCACTACAACATCCCGCTGATCCACCGGGACGCGGCGGCCCTGTTCCTGGGCGCGCTGGAAGGCGTGACCGACCCGGAAGACAAACGCAAGCGCATCGGCGCCGCCTTCATCGACGTCTTCGAGGACGAGGCGGAAAAGGCCGGCGGCGCCGACTTCCTGGCCCAGGGGACCCTGTACCCGGACGTCATCGAATCCGTCTCCTTCGCCGGCGGGCCGAGCGCCGTCATCAAGTCCCACCACAACGTGGGCGGCCTGCCCGACCGCATGAAGCTCGCCCTCGTCGAGCCCCTGCGCGAGCTGTTCAAGGACGAGGTGCGGGCGCTCGGGCGCGAGCTCGGCCTGCCTGAGCGCATCGTCGGCCGCCACCCCTTTCCCGGCCCGGGGCTGGCCATCCGCATCCCCGGCGCGGTGACGGCGGAGAAGCTGGACATCCTGCGCCGGGCCGACGCCATCTACATCGAAGAGATCCGCGCCGCGCGCCTGTACGAATCCATCTGGCAGGCCTTCGCCGTGCTGTTGCCGGTCCAATCCGTGGGCGTCATGGGGGACGCGCGCACCTACGATTTCGTGTGCGCCCTGCGCGCCGTCACGTCGACCGACGGCATGACCGCCGATTACTTCGCCTTCGACCACGAGTTCCTGGGCCGCGTCGCGGGCCGCATCATCAACGAGGTCAAGGGCATCAACCGGGTGGTCTACGACGTCACCTCGAAGCCGCCGGGGACGATCGAGTGGGAGTGAGGGGAGGGCCTGGTACTCACCTGCGCAAATCCGCGAGTCATCGGTGCGCACCGGCTATGCCGGGTGGGGTTGCACCCCACGCCCTGCTTTTTCTTAGGGCCGTAGGCCCTAAAACCCAAGGGGTGCGGGGCCTACGGCGCCTTAGAAAGCCCGCGCGGCAGCGCTTGGTACAAGTAGCTTCTGCCGACCTGACCAAGTGTATCGCGGATTCGCAATTCTCAGTACTTGGGGCATGCCGAGTTCTCCCCCCAATGGCGCCCAGGCCCCGCTGATCCTATATAGTGGGACGGCGCCCCGGCCCGCGGATTGCGGGCGCGGGCGCCGATGCCGGTGTACGCGGGAGGACCATGCGCAGCAGAGAGCCGGGGCCGGGCGCGATCGGCCCGCGCAACGACCTGGAGACCATCCGCGCCCTGCTGCCCTACCTGTGGCCGGCGGGGGCCACGGAGATGCGCGTGCGCGTGGTCATCGCGCTCGGCCTTCTGGTGCTGGCCAAGGGCACCAACGTGGTCGTGCCGATCTTTTACAAGTACGCGGTCGACGCGCTGTCGGCGGAGACCGGGGCGGTGCTGGCCGTGCCCGTCGGCCTGCTCGTCGCCTACGGCCTGACCCGGGTCATGGCCCAGGCCTTCGGCGAGGTCCGCGACGCGGTGTTCGCCAAGGTCGCCCAGCGCTCCATCCGCCTGGCCGGGCTGAGTGCGTTCCGCCACCTGCACCGGTTGTCCCTGCGCTTCCATCTGGACCGCAAGACCGGCGGCGTCAGCCGGGCCATCGAGCGCGGCACCAAGGGCATCGAGTTCGTGCTCGCCTTCATGGTCTTCAACATCCTCCCCACCCTCTTGGAGATCCTGCTCGTCTGCGGCGTGCTGTGGGCGCTTTATACCGTGTGGTTCGCCCTGGTCACCCTCGTCACCATCGGCGGCTACATCGCGTGGACGCTGTGCGTCACCGAGTGGCGCACCAAGTTCCGCCGGACGATGAACGAGAACGACAGCGAGGCCAGCACCAAGGCCATCGACAGCCTGCTCAACTTCGAGACCGTCAAGTACTTCGGCAACGAGGACCACGAGGCGAGGCGCTTCGACGTGGCGCTCAAGGGCTACGAGCAGGCCG
Source organism: Pseudomonadota bacterium (assembly GCA_022545455.1). Lineage (GTDB taxonomy): Bacteria > Pseudomonadota > Alphaproteobacteria > Rhodospirillales > 2-02-FULL-58-16 > JACZQZ01. The sequence continues at coordinate 22,707 of JACZQZ010000013.1, read as the reverse complement.
CGGTGAAGAGCAGGACGTCGCTGACGCTGCTGAACATCGGCCAGGGCGGCATCATCGCCGCCGGCCTCACCGCGGTCATGATCATGGCCGGCAGCGGCGTCGCCGCCGGCGCCATGACCATCGGCGACTTCGTGCTGGTCAACGCGTACCTGATCCAGCTCTACCTGCCGCTCAACTTCCTCGGCTTCGTCTACCGCGAGATCAAGCGCTCGCTCACCGACATGGAGGCCATGTTCGCGCTTCTCGGCGAGGCGCCCGAGATCGGCGACGCGGCGGACGCCGGACCGGTCCGCATCACCGGCGGCCGGGTGGAATTCGAAGACGTCTCCTTCAGCTACGATCCCCGGCGTCCGGTGCTCAAAGGCGTCTCGTTCACGGTGCCCGCCGGCAAGACCCTGGCCATCGTCGGCCCCAGCGGCTCGGGCAAGTCGACGATCTCGCGCATCCTGTTCCGCTTCTACGACGTCGATGCGGGCCGCGTGCTCATCGACGGCCAGGACATCCGCCAAGTGACGCAACAATCCTTGCGCGCCGCCATCGGCATGGTCCCCCAGGACACGGTGCTGTTCAACGACACCATCTATTACAACATCGCCTACGGCAACCCGGCGGCGAGCCCGGCGGAGGTGGAGGAAGCGGCGCGGCTGGCCCGCGTCCACGATTTCGTCATGGGCCTGCCCGACGGCTACCAGACGGCGGTCGGCGAGCGCGGCCTCAAGCTTTCGGGCGGCGAGAAACAGCGCGTCGCCATCGCCCGCACCATCCTTAAAGGACCGTCCATCCTGCTCTTCGACGAGGCCACCTCGGCGCTCGATTCCCGCACCGAGAGGGAGATCCAGGATTCCCTGAACGCCGTCTCGGCCGACCGCACGACGCTGATCATCGCCCATCGGCTGTCGACGGTTGTCGACGCCGACGAGATCGTGGTCCTGGACGAGGGGCGCATCGTCGAGCGCGGCGGCCACGCCCAACTGCTCGCCGCCAGGGGCGGCTACGCCGACATGTGGGCGCGCCAGAGGCAAGCGGCGAAGGCGCGCGAAGCCCTGGAACGCACCGGCGAGGCGCCCGACACGGCCACCGGCGCCGAGGCAACGGCGCCGGCGGAGTAGCTCGGGGTTCAAACCCCAGTGCCCCTCGTCTCAAATGGGAAGGCCCGCTCGAGGGTGTGGGTTTTGAACCACCGAGAACACAGAGAGCACAGAGAAAGAAACACAGAGAAAAGAATTTCTGCGCTTTGCTGGTACGCGCCGCGCCTTTGCAGCCGCGCCGTGACAGCGCTTCCTGTTTTTGGAAAGCCTCTGCGGCCCTCCGCGTCCTCGGCGTTTCAAATTTTAACGCGGAGGCCGCAAAGGAACGCGGAGGAAGAAACACAGAGGAAACTAAAAGCGACGCACGGCACCGCATTCAATCATCTCTGTGAACATCTCGGCGGGCTCTGTGGTTAGTCTTCTTTCAATGGGGTTTGGGGCCTGTGGCCCCAAGAGAGCAGGGCGCGGGATGCAATCCCGCCCGGCGGCAGCCGGAATTACACCGCCTTGACCTGTTCCTCGCGCATGATCCAGCCGCCGCCGAGGACGCGCTCGCCGTCGTAGAACACGCACGCCTGGCCGCCGGCGATGCCGGCCTCGGGCTCGTCGAGGACCACCTCGGCCGTGTGGCCTTCGCGCCCGTACACCGTGGCCGCCGCCGGGGCCTGGGTGGAGCGCAGCTTCACCGCCGCCCTGACCCCGCCGCCCGGCAGGGCGCCCGGCCCGAGCCAGTTGACCTCGCGCACCCGGAGCCGGTCGCGCAGGAGCGCCGCCCGCGGACCGACGACGACCCGGTTGGCCTGGGGCTCCAGCCGCACCACGTAAAGCGCCTCGGGCGCCGCGATGCCCAGGCCCCGGCGCTGGCCGATGGTGAAGCGGATGATGCCGTCGTGCCGGCCGAGCACGCGGCCGTGGGTGTCGACGATGTCGCCGGCCCGGAACGCGCCGGGGCGCAGCCGGCCGACCACGTCGGCGTACGAGCCCTCGGGCACGAAGCAGATGTCCTGGCTGTCGGGCTTGGCGGCGACGGCAAGCCCGAACCGGCGGGCCAGGTCCCGGGTCCGGGCCTTGTCCATGTCGCCCAGGGGGAAGCGCAGGTATTCGAGCTGCTCTTGCGTGGTGGCGAACAGGAAATAGCTCTGGTCGCGCACGGGGTCGACGGCGCGGTGCAGTTCCGCGCCCGCGCCGCCGGCCACCCGGCGCACGTAGTGGCCGGTGGCGAGGGCGTCGGCGCCGAGCTCCCGCGCCATGGCCAGGAGGTCGCGGAACTTGACCGTCTGGTTGCAGCGCACGCAGGGGACGGGGGTCTCGCCGCGCACGTAGGAATCGGCGAAATCGTCGATCACCGCGTCCAGGAAGCGGCTTTCGAAATCGAGCACGTAGTGGGGAATGCCGAGGGTGTCCGCCACCCGGCGGGCATCGTAGATGTCCTGGCCGGCGCAGCACGACCTGGTGCTCTTCACCGCCCGGCCGTGGTCGTACAGCTGCAGGGTGACGCCGATGACCTGGTAGCCCTGCTCGTCGAGCAGGGCGGCGGTGGTCGAGCTGTCGACCCCGCCCGACATGGCGACGACGACGCGGGTCTCGCCCGGCGTCTTGTCAAAGCCCAAGGTATTCATGGGCGCGAATATAGGGATTCGGAGCGCCGGTACAAGCTCAGCCGTCCTTGGGGATTTCGTCCCCGGCGATTTCGTCCTTGGGCCCATCGCCGTCGGGCTCGATCAGGGCGCGCAGGGTGATCGAGCGGAACTCGCGCCGGTACAGCACCAAAACGACCCAGATGCAGGCCACCACGAACGCCCAGGGCTGGATGAACCAGGTGAGCGTCGCCAGGCCGAAGTAATAGGCCCTGAGGCCGCGGTTCTGGGTGTTCACGCCGCGCGTGATGAGCCGCGCCGTGCGCTCGGCGAACCTTGGCCTGTCGGGCGCGTTGACATCTTCGCGCATGGGGGCGGCGCCGATCAGCACCAGGGCGAAGTTGAACTGGCGCATGGACCACACGAACTTGAAGAAGGCGTAAACAAAGATCAGCAGCAGCACTATGCCCTTCACCTCCCACAGTTCGCGCGACGCCTGCACGGCGAAGGACAGCTCGGACACCGCCCCGCGGGCGGCGCCGAACCCGCCGAGGAGGGTCATCAGCCCGGCCAGGATGAAGATGGTGGTGGAGGCGAACAAGGCGTTGCTGCGAATCAGCGCCGCCAGGATATTGACGTCGCCGGTGCGCAACTCGCGTTCCAGCATGCGCTCCATCCAGCGCACCCGGTACCGGTGCAGGGCCTCCACCAGATTGGGCGCGTCCCGATTCGGGCGGTCGGCAAAGGCCGTGTACCCGACCCAGCACACAAAGAGCCAGACCAGGGCAATGTAGTCGGCAACGGCGGCTCCAAACACGGCGTCACTCCGGGGCGTCGAGCGCCATGTCCCAGAATGCCGCCTCCAGGCGGGTGGCCTGGCGAAAGGTGGTGAGAAGGGAGTCGATGCGCCCCGGGCCGCCGCGGCGTTCCATCAGGCGGTCGATGGTGGCCACCTCGGCGCGGGCGACGTCTTGGTAGTCGGTGGACGCGTACATCTCGATCCACTCACGATACGGGTTGCCGTCCAGGCGCGTGGCCGGGCCGGAGATCAGGCCGGCGCCGATCTCGGCGTAGCCGACGACGCACGGCGCCAGCGCCACATGCAGGTCCAGAATATCGCCGGCCAGGCCTTTCTCCAGCACGTACCGGGTATAGGCCATGGTGGCCCGGGCCTCGGGCAGGGCGGCCATGTCGTCTTCGCTCAGGCCCCAGCCGGCACAATAGGTCACGTGCAGGCCCATTTCCACGTCGATGACGGCGGAAAGCGACCGCGCCGCCTGGCGGATGTCGTCCAGGCCGTCGGCCTTGTAGGCGGCGAGCGCATAGGCGCGGGCCAGGTGGATGAGGAACAGATAGTCCTGACCCAGGTACCGGCGGAAGCAGGGCTCGGCCAGGGTGCCGTCGCCCACCGCGCGGACGAAGGCGTGCCCGGTGTAGGCCTGCCAGTCTTCCCGGCAGCCGGCGCGCAGGCGGCCGAAGACGCTGCCTGAGGCGAACGGCTTCACCGCCTTTCCGGGCACCGGCGCTTGAGCCTTAGCGGACATCGCGGGTCGCCGCCGGCAAGGTCACGACGAGGCCGTCGAGTTCCTTGGTGATGGTGATCTGGCAGCCCAGGCGCGAGGTCCGGGTCAGGCCCAGGGCCAGGTCCAGCATGTCGTCCTCCTCCTCGCTGCTCTCGGGCAGCCTCACGAACCACGCCGGGTCCACGATCACGTGGCAGGTGGAACACGCCATGCAGCCCTCGCAGGCGCCTTCCAGGTCGATGGCGTTGCTATGGGCGATCTCAAGCACCGACACCCCTTCCGGGGCATCGACCTCGCGGCGCCGTCCGCCGGGTTCGATAAAGGTCATCGTGGGCATGCGGCCGGGCCCATGGGCTTGGCAGGGATCAAGCCGTCTCCCGGAGCGGGCCCGTCCGGCGCAACCGCTCCACTTCGCCGGCGATCCTGTCGACGGCGAAGTCCACGTCGTCTTCCGTGGTGAAGCGGCCGAAGCCTACCCTGATGGCGCCCCTGGCCAGCCCGTCGTCGAGCCCGATCGCCCGCAAGACGTAGGACGGTTCCACGGATGCCGAGGTGCAGGCCGAGCCCGAGGACACCGCCAGGTCCTTGATGCCCGCCATCAGGCCTTCGCTGTCCACGTCGGCGAAGCTGAGGTTGAGGTTGCCGGGGATGCGCCGTTCCGCGTCCCCGTTGAGATGGACCCTGGGAAGGCGCCCGGTGATGCCCTTGTAGAAGCGGTCCCTGAGGGCGGCCAGGCGCTCCGCCTCGTCCCCCATCTCGCGCCCGGCGATGGCGCAGGCCTCGCCCAGGCCGACGCACAAGGGGGTGGGCAACGTGCCCGATCGCAGGCCGCGCTCCTGGCCGCCGCCGTCCATGAGCGCCACCAGGCGCACCCGCGGACGGCGGCGCACGTAGAGGGCGCCGATTCCCATGGGTCCGTAAATCTTGTGGCCCGAGATGCTCATCAGGTCGATGTGCATCGCGTCCACGTCCAGCGGGATCTTGCCCACGGCCTGGGCCGCGTCGGTATGGAAAAAGGCGCCCCGTTCGCGGCACATGGCGCCGATCTCCCCGATCGGCTGGATGACGCCGATCTCGTTGTTGACGGCCATGACGGAGACCATGACGGTGTTCTCCGTGATGGCGTCCCTCAGCGTGTCCAGGTCGATCAGCCCGGTCGCCTCGACCGGCAGACAGGTGACCCGGAAACCTTCGTGCTCCAGGTGGCGGGCGGTTTCCAGGACGCACTTGTGTTCGGTGACACAGGTGACGATGTGGTCCTTCCTGTCCTTGTAGAAACGGGCCACGCCCTTGAGCGCCACGTTGTTGGATTCGGTCGCGCCCGAGGTGAAGATCACCTCCCTGGCGGTGGCGCCGATCAGGCGGGCGATCTCGCCGCGCGCCTTTTCCACCGCGTCTTCCGCCTCCCAGCCGAAAAAGTGCTCGCGCGAATGGGGGTTGCCGAACTTCTCGCTGAAATAGGGCAGCATGGCCTGGACGACGCGCGGATCGGTCGGCGTCGTCGCCTGGTAGTCCAGATAGACGGGGACATCGCGTTTGCGAAGGCCCGGCCCGGCCCCGTCCGTGGCACCGGAATTACCCATCGTATTCCCTTGCTGTTCGCGCTCAGGCCGCCGGCGCCGCCACACCTTGGCCGGCTTCGGCGCGGATATGAAGCGCGGTCCACGCGTCAACGAACCGGTCCACGTCTTGCGCCGTGCTGTTCCAGCCCAGGCTCGCCCGGATGGCGCTGGCGGCCTGGGCCGCGTCCGCGTTCATGGCCGCGAGCACGTGGCTCGCCTGCACCTTGCCCGAGGAACAGGCGGAGCCCGCGCTCACCGCCACGCCGGCCAGATCCAGGGCCATCACCTGGGTCTCGCTGGCCATGCCCGGCATGGTGAGACAACTGGTATTGGGCAGGCGCCCGGCGCCGGCGCCGAATATCCGCGTCCCCGGCGAGACGTCGCGGATTCGCCGCTCCAGTCCGTCGCGCAACCGCCCAAGTTCGGCGAATCCGTCCACGCCCTTGCGGGCCTCCCGCGCCGCGGCGCCGAAGCCGGCGATGCCGGAAAAGTTTTCGGTGCCCATCCGCCGCCCGCGCTCCTGCCCGCCGCCGAACACGATGGGGCTGAGCGGCACGGAATCGGCGACGACCAGGGCGCCGACACCCGCCGGCCCGCCAATCTTGTGGGCCGACAGCGACAGCATGTCGACGCCGAGCGCCGACATGTCGACGGGGATCTTGCCCGCCGCCTGCACCGCATCGCAGTGCACCAGGGCTCCGAAACGCCGCGCCACCCCGGCGATCCCGGCCACCGGCTGCACGACGCCGGTCTCGTTGTTGGCCAGCATGACCGAAACCAGGGCCGGGGTCCCCTCGCCCGCCAGCAGGGAGTCCAGGGCATCGAGGTCGACGACGCCGTCTGAGTCCACGGGGATCAACGCGGCCCCCGCCCCCGCCATGAGCACCGATTCGTGCTCCACCGTCGAGACCAGGATGCGCTCGCGCCCCGAGCCCCTGAGGGCCAGGTTGTTGGCCTCGGTGCCGCCGCTCGTGAACACCACGTCCGCCGGGGCGGCGCCGACCAGGGCGGCGACCGCCTCGCGGGCGTCTTCCACGGTGCGGCGCACGGCGCGGCCGAAGCCGTGCACCGACGAGGCGTTGCCGGTCAGCGACAGGGCCGCCGCCACGGCCTCGGCCGCCGCCGGCCTGACCGTGGTGGTCGCGTTGTGATCCAGATAGACAGCGCGGTCCATGTCGACACCGTAATCCATGACGGATGTTTCTAGCGGGCCGTGGTCGCCCGATTTACGCCTTCATGCGCGGCCATTTTGGCCGTCCGGGCGCGGCGGAACAGGTCGCCGCTGGTTCCCAGCACGCGACCGGCACACACGTCGGCGAGGGACACCGAACTGAGATACAGGTAAATCTGGTTGCCCAGTTCCTCCCACAGGTCGTGGGTCAGACAACGGCTCCTGTCCGATGTGCACCCGGCGGGGGATCCCGGCGTGCAGCGCGTCGCCCGGATGGTCTCGTCCACGGCTAAGATGATGTCGGATACCCTGAGCGCGCTGGCGTCGCGCGCCAGGAGATAGCCGCCGCCCGGCCCGCGGACGCTTTTCACCAGGCCGCCCCGGCGGATTTTCGCGAACAGCTGCTCCAGGTACGAAAGCGATATCTCCTGGCGCTCGGCGACCTCGGCCAACGCGATCGGCCTTCCGCTGCTGTTCGCCGCTAGGTCGACCATGGCCATCACGGCGTATCGTCCTTTGGTGCTTAGTCTCACCCGCCACCTCCCCTACCGTCGCCCCGTTCGCGGTTACGGTTTCCTTCCCGACGCCGCGGCGCTCGGTATCTTCTCAATCCTGTCACCCTCGCTCTCGACCGTTTTTCCATGGTCCGGCGCCTCCCCTTCGGGAAGGCGTCCCTCCAGCTCCTCGACTCGCTCCATCAGCATCGTCACCTGGCTGCGCAGGCTGTCGATCATGCGCGCCACGGGATCGGGAACGCCGTCGGTCGGCGTGCCGTAGGCGACGAACTTTTTGGCCTTGTCCTTGTCGCGGGGCATAATGACCCGGGCCGGAATGCCCACCGCCGTCACCCCCGCCGGCAGGTCCCTTGTGACCACGGCGTTGGCGCCGACACGGGCCCCTTTGCCGATGGTGATGGGCCCCAGAACCTGGGCGCCGGAGCCGATGATGGCGCCGTCCTCTATCGTCGGGTGGCGCTTCTGGTCGACCTGGGAACCGGAATCCACGGACGGCGCGATGCCGCCCAGGGTGACCGCGTGATAAAGGGTCACGTCGTCCCCGATGATGGAGGTTTCGCCCACCACGACGCCGGTCCCGTGGTCGATAACGAAGCGGCGGCCGATCTGGGCGGCCGGATGAATCTCAATTCCGGTAAGGATTCTACCGATGTGCGAGATGAACCGCCCCAACAGGCGCCAGCCGCGCCGCCAGGCGCCGTGGGAGGCGCGGTGAAACAGCAAAGCGTGAAAACCCGGATAACAGAGGACCACCTCCGGGCGCGACCGCGCCGCCGGGTCGCGGGCCAGAAAGGCGTCGATATCCTCTTGAAACCTCTTGAAAAACATCGGTTTTATTATATCTTAGGAGTAGCCATCAGGGTTCCCAAGGGTCGCGTTTACGCTCCCCGGTGTGCGGGCGTGTGCGTGTCCCTTGTTACCTCTTTGGTATATACGATGGCCGACCATTGGTATCAAGATTATCCGGCCAGCGCGGCTGCGCCGGGTGGGAAATACCCGAGCGCGTTTGTCAGGAATTCCCCGTGAACGGCCGGGTTCGCATACAACGCTAACGTTTCGCCAGGAACCATGCCGGAAGTCATCTTCAACGGACCCGAGGGCCGTCTCGAAGGCCGTTACCACCACGCCAGACAGAGCAATTCCTCCATTGCGCTGCTGTTGCACCCCCATCCCCAGTACGGCGGCACCATGAACAACAAGGTGGTGTATGCCATGTATCAGACCTTCGTGCGCCGGGGCTTTTCGGCGTTGCGATTCAATTTCCGCGGCGTCGGCCGCTCCCAGGGCCGGTTCGACAGCGGCCAGGGGGAGCTCAGCGATGCGGCGTCGGCCCTGGACTGGATGCAGGCCCACAACCCCAATGCGCCCCGGTGCTGGATCGGCGGGTATTCGTTCGGGGCCTGGATCTCCATGCAGTTGATGATGCGCCGTCCCGAGATCAGCGGCTTCATTTCGGTGTCGCCGCCGGCCAGCTATCAGGATTTCTCGTTCCTTGCGCCGTGTCCCGCCTCGGGCATGATCGTCCATGGCGACAAGGACGAGGTGGTTCCCATCGCGGCGGTGGAGAAGCTGTCGCAAAAGGTCTCCAGCCAGAAGAACATCACCATCGACTACCGGGTGATCGAAGGCGGCGACCATTTCTACGGCAACCACATGGATATCCTCAACGGCCACATCGACGACTACCTGGACAAGGTTCTGGCCCAGGCGGCATAGGGCCGGGACCCGACCCCCCTACCCGCCGCCGGGCGCCTTATACAAGGTGCCGCCGACCATCGGCCGGTCGACGCCCGTGGTCGCCGGCAGGCTGAGCGGCAGGCCGTAGAGCGAGCGCACCGCCAGGAAGGCGAAGGCCTGGGCCTCCAGGGCGTCGCCCAGCCAGCCCACCGTCTCCACCGGCTCGACGGCCGTCTCCAGGGCATCTTCGAGGGCCGCCATCAGGGCCCGGTTACGGCGCCCGCCCCCGCACACCAGCCAGCGCAAGGGCGCGGCGGGCAGGAACGCCCGGGCGGCGGCCACGGCGCCGGCGGTGAACGCCGTCAGCGTCGCCGCGCCGTCGGCCGGCGACAGATGGGACACGGCGTCGGCGGCGAAATCGTCCCGGTCCAGGGACTTGGGCGGCGGCCGGCGGAAGTAGGGATGATCCAGCAAGGCCGCGACCACGTCGCCGCGGGCCCGTCCCGAGCGCGCCAGACGGCCGTCTTCGTCCATGGGCCGGCCCGTGGCGGCGCGGACCCAGTCGTCGATGAGGGCGTTCCCCGGGCCGGTGTCGAAGGCTAAGATATCGTCGCCGGCGCCGATCCAGGTGACGTTGGCGACGCCGCCGATGTTGAGGACGGCCACCGGCCGCTCGAGCTCCCGGGCCAGTGCGCCGTGATAGAGCGGCGCCAGCGGCGCGCCTTCGCCCCCGTGCGCCAGGTCGCGGCTGCGGAAGTCGTCGACCACGGATATGCCCGTTGTCCGCGCCAGCAGCGCGCCGTCGCCGATCTGGCGGGTGACGCCTCCTTCGGGGCGGTGGACGATGGTGTGGCCGTGGAAGCCGATGAGGTCGACGGGCGGGAATTCCGGGTCCCCGGCACGGCTTTTCGCAAGCAGGCTCTCCACCGCCTGGGCGTGCTTCAGGGTCAACGCCCGCGCCACCGCCGCCGTCTCGCCGGCGGTGGCGCGGCCGTCCCCGAGCACCCCGCGCAGGCGCTCCCGGAAGGCGTCGTCGTAGGCAACCGTCGCCGCCGCACCGACGCAGAGCACCCGTTCCCCGTCGGTGCGCAGGATCGCCGCGTCGATGCCGTCGAGGGACGTTCCGCTCATCAATCCCAGCGCCGTCAGTGGCTCGTGACCGGCCATACCACATCCCTTTGTCCAACCGTCCCGCCGGTGGCGTTGTGCGCCGGCGGTGATAGTGTTAATTTCGCGCCCGCCCGGCAAGGGCCGGGGACAGGCGCGGCCCATCGGCAATAATAACGCGGAACGTCGATGCCCACCCACCGCTCGGAGTTTATCCGCACCGCCGTCGAGCGAGGCTACCTGCACCAGTGCACGGACCTCGAGGGGCTCGACCTCCTGGCCTCCGGGAAGGCCGTCGCCGGCTACATCGGCTTCGACTGCACCGCCCCCAGCCTGCACGCCGGCAGCCTGGTTTCCATCATGCTGCTCAGGATACTACAGCGCACCGGCCACAAGCCCATCGTGCTGATGGGCGGGGGCACGACCAAGGTCGGCGATCCGTCGGGCAAGGACGAAAGCCGCAAGCTTCTCAGCGACGACGAGATCGGCGCCAACATGGCGGGGATCGGGGAGGTCTTCTCCCGGTTCCTGACCTTCGGCGAGGGACCCTCGGACGCCGTCATGGTCAACAACGCGGACTGGCTGGACGGCCTTGAATACATCCCGTTCCTGCGCGATTTCGGGCGCCACTTCTCGGTCAACCGCATGCTCGCCTTCGACAGCGTGAAGCTGCGCCTGGACCGCGAGCAGACGCTCAGCCTGCTCGAGTTCAATTACATGGTCCTGCAGGCCTACGACTTCGTCGAGGTGAGCCGGCGCTACGGCTGCGAGCTGCAAATGGGCGGGTCCGATCAATGGGGCAACATCGTCAACGGCGTGGAACTGGGCCGCCGGCTGGGTGGCCGGCCGCTGTTCGGGCTGACGACGCCGCTGTTGACCACGTCGGGCGGCGCCAAGATGGGCAAGACCGCGGCCGGCGCGGTGTGGCTGAACAAGGACATGCTGTCGCCTTATGAATACTGGCAGTACTGGCGCGATACCGACGACGCCGACGTCGGCCGGTTCCTGCGCCTGTTCACCGACCTGGAGCTCGACGAGGTGCGGCGCCTCGAAGCCCTCGAGGGCGCCGAGATCAACCAGGCCAAGAAGGTCCTGGCGGACGCGGCGACCGGCCTGTGCCACGGCGCCGAGGCGGCCGCCGCCGCCGCCGAGACGGCCCGGCAAACCTTCGACGAAGGCGCCAGCGGCGACCAGCTTCCCACCGTGGACGTGCCCCGGGCGGACCTGGAAAACGGCATCCCCGCCTTCGAGCTTTTGCGGCGCGCCAACCTGGCCAAAACCAACGGCGAGGCCCGGCGCCTGATCAAGGGCGGCGGCGGCCGCCTCAACGGCACCGTCATCACCGACGAGACCCGGCTGGTGGGCCTCGCCGACCTCACCGGCGAAGGGGTGATCAAGCTCTCCGCCGGCAGGAAGCGCCACGCCGTCGTGCGGGCGGTCTAGGACTCATTAACCGGTGTGGCGGGTGGCGACGTCCGCTCACAGGTCCACACCGGTCAACCGTAACCAACCCGGCGAACTACCGGGTTTGACCCTACCCGGACGTTGTCATCGATCCACCTTCGCGGCCACGGCCTCGATCTCTATCTTCAACTCCGGTCGGGCCAGCCCCTTGATGACAAGGAGTGTGGCGCCCGGCTTGTGATCACCCATGAAACGGTCACGCACCTCGACGAAGGTTTTTACATCCGCCTGGTCGGTCAGATAAACGGTAAAGCGGACGATGTCGCCGAGGGTCATGTTCGCCCGTTCCAGAACCGCCGTTAACCTCCCGAAGATGACCTCTGCCTGATCCGCCGTCGCTTCGGGCGTAGATCCGTCAGGCTTGGTACCGACCTGGCCGTTGGTGAACAACAGGCGCGCGCCGGCCGGCACTTCGACCCCGTGGGCGACGTTGCTTGAATGATGATAGAGTTCGTCGAGGACATGTACCTTCAACATCACGCGGTTCCTTTATTGTTCGAATTTGGCTATGAGCGGACATCCAGCGCGGGTCTACTGAACGTCCGGTTCTGACCCTTTGCGGACATTCGTTGGATTACGAGGTTCAGAAGGTGTGTGTACCGAAAACCAGTGATTTTGGTACGGGAGTGACACGCGAGACAGTACCTCGCCGCGCCACATTCGTTTATCGCCGGAGACTCGGTCACCCGCTCATACCTCCTTTCGCAAGACCGGTGATAATTACCGCTGGGACCACAATGACTAGCTGGCGGTCCCGTGTGCCTCAGCCGCTTCGGCGATGCGGCAGGCGATCCGACCGAACCGAAAGTCGCTGCCCGGCGCGCCCGTGACGAGACATCCAATGGGCAGTCCATCGGCGCCGGCCCCCGCGGGCATGGTCACCACGGGACCACCGAGCGCGGTCCAGGGCGAAATAAACTTGGGTTCTCCCGTCCACGCTATGCCTCGCGGGGCAGTTTTCGGCGTGGCCGGCCAGAGAAAGGCGTCGACACCCTCTAACGCGCCGAAAAATTTGCTGCGGGCGTCATCCAGCGCACGGCGCCCATCGAGGTAGGCAGCGTCGTCGATCTTACTGCCCCGCCGGATGGTCTCGCTGAGCTTGGCGCCGACGCGCCCCTCCGGCTCGTCGAGAAGCCGCCGCTGTATGCGACCGATTTCGTATTCCATGGTCAGAACCTGGAGGTCGTAAAGATGCGCGAAAGACAGGTTCGTGTCCCTCGACTCAACGGAATGGCCGGCGTCCGCCACGCACCCCGCGACCCGGTCGACCGCTTGCTTGACGTCCTCATCTGCCTCGTCGATGAACGGGTCCTGCAGGACCACGACGGTCAGAGGACCATCCCGCAGCTCTTCCCGCCCAAGCCGTGCGTGGGCCGGGCAAACGGTGTCAAAAATGGCCACTGCGTCGGCCACGCTCCAGCCATAGAACCCCACGGTGTCGTAGAGCGTCGACAGCGGCTCGATCCCGAAGGTGCTGAGGAGCTGGGTGCTGGGTTTGAACGCGGCTATGCCGCAATACGCGGCCGGCCGGTTGAGCGACGCCATGGTCTGGGTGCCGAGGGCCGCCGGCACGGTCCCCGACGCGACCGCCGCCGCGGAGCCGCTGCTGGACCCGCCCGGCGTGTGCTCGATGTCATGCGGGTTGCGCGCTGGCGATGGGTCGAAATAGGCGAACTCCGTCGTGTGGGTCTTGCCGAGGATAACCGCCCCGGCGGCGCGCAAGGCGGAGACGATCTCGGCGTCGGCCGTCGCTGGCGCCGCGTCGGCGCGGCTCAAGCTGTTGCAGCGCGTCGGAACGCCGGCGACGTCGATGATGTCCTTAATGCCCACCGGGATGCCGTGCAACGGCCCACGCACCAGGCCGTCCTCGACCTCCTTCGCTCGCTGCTCGGCCTCCGCCAACACGGTGTCGGCGCAGACTTCGCGCCATGCCTCGACCACCGGCTCAGTCACTTTCATGCGATCGAGGCAGCCCCGGACCAGGTCGGCCGGGGAGAGTTCCCCCTCCCGGATGCGCCGGGCGAGGTCCGCGATCCTGCCGGGATCGGCAACGTAGTTGGTGGTTTGCACCGGTGCGTCATTCATAGGGTCAACCGATAGCCACGTAAGTTGCGACAATTTCCGGATTTTTCTTCATCTCCTCGACGGCCGAGCCCGCTCCTCCAAAGACTCCTCAGGCGCTCACCCCAAGGTAACTAGCGGTCAGCTGGTCGTTGTTGATCAACTCTCGGGCGGACCCTTCGAAGACGACCGCCCCCTGGTCGAGGATGTACACCCGCTCCGCCAGGTCGAGGGCCATCTGTAGGTTCTGCTCCACCAACAGCATGCTCACTCCTTCGGCTTTCAGCTCGCGAAGCATGTCGACGACAAGCTCAACTACCATCGGGGCGAGCCCTTGGGAGGGTTCATCCAGGAGGATCAGGGAAGGACCGGTGACCAAGGCGCGGCCGATGGCAAGCATCTGCTGCTCTCCTCCAGACAAAGAACGGCCGCGGCGTCGTTTCAAAGGAGCAAGTTTGGGGAAGCGCCGGAAAACGTCCTCCGTGTCCCACCGAGCCCCCTTGGTGCGAACGATTTTCAAATTCTCCGTAGCCGTGAGGGTCATGAAGATCCCGCGGCTCGCCGGGACATAGGCAATGCCTAGCCGGGCAATCACATGAGGAGGCAGGCCTGTAATATCCTGGTCTTCAAACAGGACCTTACCCTGGCGAGGTGGAGCCAGTCCCATGATGCTCTTGAGCGCCGTGGTCTTCCCCGCCCCGTTCCGCCCGAGAAGGGCCACCACCTCTCCCTCTGCTATCTCGAGGGAGACGCCCTGCAACATATGCACGAGCCCGTAATAGGTGTGGATCTCCTCTAGTTTCAGGATCATCGACGGCCTCCCAGGTACGCTTTCTGGACCGCCTCGTTTTGCCGGATCTCGTCAGGTCCGCCCTCGGCGATGATCTGCCCGAAGTGCATTACCGAAATCCAGTGGGAAATCGCCATCACCACGTGCATCTTGTGCTCGATGAGGAGGATAGTGTATCGGCCGGCAAGGCGCTGGATGAGCTGGGTCATCTGCTGGGTGGCCTCGGGGGCCAGCCCCTGGGTGGGCTCGTCCAAGAGGATAAGTGTTGGTGCCCCCGCGAGGGCGATCGCCACCTCAAGGGCGCGCTGCTGTCCATGGGAAAGCGTCTCCGCACGCTCAGTCAGCTTTTCCTCGAGCCCCAACTCGGAAATAATCTCCCGCGTCTTGTCTCCGATTTCCCCAAAATCGGAGACTCGCTTGATAAAATCCAAGGCGCCTGAATTCGACCGCGAGAACATGGCGACCCACACGTTCTCGAAGACGGTGAGCTTCGGAAAGATGTTGGTCCGTTGGAAACATCGGGCAATGCCCACGTGAGGGATCTGGTGGGAGGGGAGCCCGGTGATGTCCCGACCTTTGAAATAGACGCGCCCGGCCGTCGGGGGAACCTCGCCCGAAATCAGGTTAAAGAACGTGGTTTTGCCCGCGCCGTTGGGACCGATGATGCTGTGGACGCTGCCTTCCGTCACTTCGAGGTTGACGTCGACGACCGCGGCGACAGCGTCGAAGTTCTTCGACAAGGCGTGACATTCGAGCAGCCCGGCCATCGCTAAGGCGCCTCCCGCGCCCGCTGAATGCTGCCGTAGACCTTGCCTATGAGTTCGACGATGCCGCCGCGCAGGTAGAGGACGACGACGACGAATACGATGCCCATGATTAACGGCCAGCGCGCCCAGTACAGGCTGAAGGTCTCCGACATCCAGATGTATCCGACGGCGCCCATGATCGGCCCGAAGAAGTTCCCGGTGCCTCCCAAGAGCGTCATGAAGATGAAGTCGCCGGACTTGAGCCAGTGGATTTGATCGATGGGGACGATACCGTAGAGCATGGCGTAGACGGTGCCGGCGAGGCCGGTGAAGGTGCTCGCTATGGTGAAGGCAGTCAACTTGTAGAGCTTCACGTTATACCCCACCGCCGCGGCACGCGAGGGGTTCTCCCGGATGGTTTGGCAGATCAGTCCCAGCGGCGAGTCGACGATTCGCTTCATGGCGACGAGGCAGGCCAAGAACACGACGGCAACAAAAACATAAAAGGCGACCGGATCGAGCAGCAAGCTCGGACGCGGGATGCCGGGCAGACCATCCTCCCCGCCGGTCAGCCCGGTCCAGGAATAGGCGATGAAATAGAACATTTGGTTGAAGGCAAAGGTGATGCAGATGAAGTAGAGGCCGGTCCGCTGGACGCAGAAGTAACCGACCGCGATCGACAGCACCAGGACGAACAGAGTGCCGACCGGCAGTGCGACGATGAGCGGCATACCCGCCTTGAGCAGTAGTCCCGCGACATAGGCGCCGATGCCGAAGAACATCGCCTGCCCGAAGGACAGCATGCCCGTGTAGCCGATCATGATGTTGTTAGCCACCGCGACAATGCCGAAGATCAGCATCTCGGTGATAATCACCTTGGGCTGCACGAACGGGCCGATGACGACGAAGGCCAGAACGATCAGGAATATGTTTCGATCGCGCATCACCGGCTTCCGAATAGCCCCTGCGGTCGAAGAATGATGGTCAGACCCATGATCAGGTAGATGACGACGTTCGCGGCCTCGGGCCACCAGATCGTCGTCAGACTCTGAGCGAGACCAATCAGGATTCCCGCCGCGATGGCACCCAGGATACTGCCGAGCCCGGCCACCACCACGATGACGAAGGATATGGGGAGAATGTCGAAACCCATGGTGGGCGTCAGGCCCCAGATGGGAGTCGCTAGGCCCCCGGCGAGACCTGCCAGATAAGCGCCGAGACCAAACGTGAAAAGAAAAACCTTGTTGATGTTGATCCCGAGGACCTTGACCATTTCCCGGTTCTCGATTCCGGCGCGCAGGATCGCGCCGACGTTCGTCCGAGTCAGCATGAGGTACAGGGCCACCACGATGGTCGCCGTGAACAAGATCAGCGCCAGCCTGTATTTCGGATAGACGGTGAAGCCGAGATCGACGGCGCCGGCGAGGAATTTCGGCGGCAGCAGCGAAAAGCCGACCGGACCCCAGATCAGGATCACCGTCTCTTGCAGGATGAGCGCGATCGCGAACAGAAATAGAAGTTGATAATCGTGATGCGCCGCATAGAGCCGCCTTACCCCCTGGCTTTCGATAACGAAGCCTATCAGTACTACCAGGAGGGGGCCGATAAGAACCCCCAAGTAAAACGAATCCGTCAAATTGGCGACGGTGTATGTGAAATAGGCGCCAAAGGCAAAGAGTGTGCCATGGGCGAAGTTGGGGAGGTTGAGGACGCCCAACACGAGCGTCAAGCCGACGCCGACCAGCGCATACAGCATGCCCGTGGCAAAACCGTTCAGGATCTGGCTTAGGATCAAGAAACTCATGCCAACGGAACCGCCTACCCTGCGTCTTGTTCAGGCACCGGGGAAACGATCCCGGCCTTTTGGCCGGGATCGGGTTCCATCGCGTGGGGCAGGACTAAAAGCCGCCGATGTCCTGGCACTGGTTGAGATCGCGCGGTTGTTCCGTCGAACTGATGTCCTGGATTGTCGCGAAGTCGTACTTGTTGGCCATCTTATCCTCGGGCTTCGTGCGCGCGACGAAGTAGGGCCGCACGGTCTGGTGGTTGCGGCCGTTGATCGCGAAGTCGCCCACGAAGTTCTTGCCCTTCAGCCCTTCGAGGGCCTGGATGACCTTCTTTGGGTCGGTGCTGTTGGCCTTTTGCATCCCCAGCAGGGTCATCTTCATTAACCCATAGCCGGCGCCCGGGGCGTATCCCGGCGGAATGCCGCCGCTTTTCTTCTTGTAGGCATCGACGAAGGATTTGTTCCCCGGCGTGTCGACCGTGTAGTAATAGTTGGTTCCGAACTGCAGGTTGGCGCGCATCGCCGGATCCATCTGCACTAGCTCTTCGACACCCGCCGACCACGACAGGATCACCGGCTTCTTCGGCGTGAAGCCGAAGTTGTAGAGCTGGCGCACCGCCGATATGGCGTCGAGGCCGAAATTGATCATGTAGACGGCGTCCGGTTTGGTCGCCATGGCTTTGGTGATAAAGGACGAGTACTCGCGATGGCCCAGGGGGTGCCGGTCGACACCAGCGATCTTGAGCCCGTATTTCGGTGCAAGCTTCTCGACATATTTCTGCAGCGTCCAACCGAATGCATAATCGACAACGAACAGATAGATCGACTTGGCGTCCGGGTTGAACTTCTTGAAGATTTTCAGGTTGGCGTCCATCGCCGTCCAGGCGTTGGCCGCCCACATGAAGGCGTACTTGTGACAGCGCTTGCCCGTGATGTCCTCTGTGCCGCCGGAGAAGTAGTACATCACCTTGTTCTTCTTGGCGACCTCGGTCACCGCGAGCGCGACGCCTGACGACCACGGCCCGATGATGAACTTCACACCCTCGGAGTCGATCGCCCCCTGGGCCCGCCGAGCGGCGGTGCCGGCCTTGGTCTCACTATCGCGCGTGATATACTTGATCTTCTTGCCCGCGACCTTGTAGCCGACCTCCTCGAGCGCGATCTCTACGCCCCGGTCAAGCAGGGGTCCCATGTCGGCATAGGGACCAGTGATTGGCCAAATGCCGAGGATCACCACCTCCTCTTCTGCCGCCGACTGGGTCGGCAGGAACATGACTGTGGCGAGCGCTGCTGCCCCGGCCATGGACAACCCCATGGTTCGGAGGGATCTAAGTTTTTCTGACAGCCTAGAAATCATATTGAATCCTCCTCTGTAATCAGATCTCGCAGACCTTCAGTCTTGCGACCGGGCGCCGTTGGTCGGGCCCATTGATTCGGCCTGACGCCGATTCAGGGATTTTGCCCTGCCCCGAGTACCGGCTGCTTCGGTTTTTTTATTAATGTCCCTTCATCGTCTCCGTATTACATCAGTGAGTCAATGGACACGTGAAATGGCTGCGCGCGCGGACGCATGCGCAACGTGCATGGTTGCAATTCGATGGAGGAATTATTCGTTGACTTCAGGCGAAACGTCGTCGCACCGGGAA
The DNA here is from genome assembly GCA_022545455.1 of Pseudomonadota bacterium. Lineage (GTDB taxonomy): Bacteria > Pseudomonadota > Alphaproteobacteria > Rhodospirillales > 2-02-FULL-58-16 > JACZQZ01. The sequence continues at coordinate 4,054 of JACZQZ010000013.1, read as the reverse complement.
GCGGGCGTGACGAAAGCTGGAGGAATCTGACGCCGATCCGGGCGCCAACGGGGGGAACGGGATCGAAACGCCGCCGCCGCCGACCCCTTGGCGCCGTTGCCGAAAGAGGTTGATCGCCGCCGGGTTTTCCGTGGTACCCTTGGCCCGAGCGGCCCCCCGGCCTGCAACCCGGGCACGAACACGGAGGAACCCATGAGCGGCCTGAAACCCAACACCAAGGTTCCGGATTTGGAGGTGGAGACGGCGGGCGGCGAGATTTGGCGCCTCGCCGATCAAAAACCGGAAACCTTCGCCCTGATCGAATTCTACCGCGGGTACCACTGCCCGCGCTGCCGCCAGCATCTCATCGACCTTCAGGCCAAGCTGGACCGCTTCGCCGAACGGGGGGTCCAGGTCATCGCCATCAGCACCGACGGCGTCGACCGGGCGGAAAAGGCCAAGGAAAACTGGGGCCTCGATCGCCTGACCATCGGCTACGGCCTGTCGCTGGAGAAGGCCCGGGAATGGGGGCTCTACCTTAGCAATGCCATCACCGATGTGGAGCCGCGCCAGTTCAACGAGCCGGCAACGTGCCTGGTGAGGCCCGACGGCACCCTTTATTCGGCCATCTACAATTCGACACCCTTCAACCGGCCCCACTTCGCCGATGTGCTCGAATCCATCGACATGATCCGCGCCCGCGACTATCCGCCCCGGGGCGACGCGGATTGACCGGCGCCGGTGCAGCGCAGAGAGGATGCAGGGAGGAAAAGGAGAAAATCATGGCCATCCTGAAGATCGCCCGGATGGGCGACGAGGTGTTGAAACGGGTGGCCGAGCCGGTGGAAGACCCCGCCGCGCCGGAAATTGCCAAGCTGGCCGACGACATGCGGGAGACGCTGGAAGACATCGGCGGAAACGGTCTCGCGGCGCCCCAGGTGCACGTCTCGAAGCGCATGGTGGTCTACCGGGTGGCCGAACGCCAAATCCCGCCGGGTTCGACGATGAAGCCGATTCCCTGGCGGGTTCTCGTCAATCCGGTGCTGACACCGCTTACCGAGGAGAAGAAGCCGATCTGGGAACGCTGCCTGTCAATTCCCGGACTGCACGGCATGGTGCCGCGCTACACCAAGGTCCACCTGGAAGCCGTGGGCCTCGACGGGGCGCCCATCGATATCACCGCGGCGGGCTTTCATGCCATGCTGTTGCAGCACGAATACGACCACCTGGACGGCATCCTGTATCCCATGCGGATGACCGATCTGTCGACCCTGTCCTTCAACACCGAACTCGGTGAGACCACCTTCATCGTTCAGCGCTCGCCCGAAGAGTTCGTCGAATGAGCGGCGGGCGCGGTTTGCCGGATCATGCATTCCACGGGGAGATTTGACCATGGACGTCGAAACCCAACGAGCCAAGGCGGAAGCGCTTCGCGAACTCCATAAGGGACCGGAAATCCTGATCCTGCCCAATGCCTGGGACGTGGGCAGCGCCCGGTTCCTCGCCGGGGCCGGATTCTCTGCCATGGGGACCACCAGCGCTGGGATAGCTTTCGCGCTGGGATATCCCGACGGGGAACGGATCAGCCGTGAGCAGATGCTCGACGTGGTCGGCCGCATCACCGCCGCCGTTCCCCTTCCCGTCACCGCGGACATCGAGGCGGGCTACGGACCGTCACCCGAGGCCGTGGCGGAGTCGGTCAAAAGGGCTGTCGAGGCCGGCGCCGTCGGTATCAACATCGAGGACAGCACGGGATGCGCCAGCGATCCACTGTTCGAGATTGCGCTTGCCGTGGAGCGCATCCGGGCGGCTCGGAAGGCCGCCAATGCCGCCGGCGTGCCCCTCGTCATCAACGCCCGCACCGATGGCTACATGGTGAACGGTGGAAACGGCGAAGACGTGTTCGAGGAGTCGGTGCGACGCGCCAACGCCTACCGCGCGGCAGGCGCCGATTGCCTTTTCGTGCCCATGGTGGGCGACGCGCCGACCATTGGCCAGCTGGTCGAACGTATCGACGGCCCTGTCAACGTCCTCGCCGGGCCAACGACGGTGCCGGTTGCGGAACTCCAGGCCCTGGGCGTCGCCCGGGTCAGCATCGGCAGCAGCCTGGCGCGCGCCGCCTACGGGCTCATGAAGCGCGCCGCCGAAGAACTCCTTGGCCCCGGGACTTTCGACTTTACCAAGGATGCCGTCCCGTTCGCGGATATAAACCGGATGTTCGACCGCTGATCAGGCCCATCGACGAGGAGCGAGGGGAGAACGTCCGTGAGCACGCATGTGATCGAGCGGCCCGTGCGCCAGATTGCCGCCGCCCTGCGCGACGGAATGATCGGTTTCGAGGACCTGATCGACGAGGCGGTGACGCGGCACGGGCGCTATGGCGGGGCCTTACATGCCTACAAGCACTGGGATGCGGAGCGGGCCCGGAGCGAGGCGCGGGCGGTCGGTGGACTCTTGGCGGCCGGCCACGACGCCGGGCCGTTGATGGGCCTGCCGGTTTCCATCAAGGACATCTACGGCGTCGCCGGCATGCCCACCTTCGCCGGCACGCCCAAGGAGCTGCCCGGCAAGTGGCGCACGGAAGGACCGGTGGTCGGGGCGCTCCGCCACGGGCTCGCGGTGGTCATGGGCAAGACCCATACGGTGGAGTTCGCCCTCGGCGCCATCGGCCTGACCGCCCACTGGGAGACACCGCGCAATCCCTGGGACGCGGCGGCCCACCGGGTGTGCGGCGGCTCCAGCGCCGGCGCCGGGGTGAGCCTGGCCGAGGGCTCGGCGGTCATCGCCATGGGCACGGATACCGGCGGCTCGGTTCGCATCCCGGCCAGCGTCACCGGGCAGGTGGGGCTCAAGACCACCGCCGGGCGTTGGTCGACCCGGGGCATCGTGCCACTGAGCCCGACCTTCGATACTCCCGGGCCGTTGACCCGATCGGTGGAGGACGCCGCCGTCGCCTTCGCCGCCATCGACCCGGCCCACGGGGATGCGGACGCCCTGTTCCGGCGGCTCGATGGCGTGGGCGTCGCGGATCTGCGCCTGGGCATCTGCGACGAGCATTTCTGGGACGGTTGCGCGCCGGGCATCGCCGAAGGCGTCAAGGCGGCCCTCGACGAACTTACCGGCAAGGGTGCACGCCTGGTCCGTCTGCCGTTTCCCGAGGCCGGCGAGGCCGGGCGCCGCGCCCTCCATTTGCAACCCTTCGGGATCGAGGGGCTGTCGGTCATCGCCGAGGAATACCCTGATCGCATGGACACCCTGGATCCCAACGTGCGGGTGCGCTTCGACATTGCCCGCGAGGTTTCGGCGGTGGACTACGTCACGGCGCTGCGCGCGTTGCGCGAGCTCGGTGCGGCCGCGGAGACGCGCCTGCGCCAAGTGGACGTGCTGGTCGCGCCCACGGTGCCGATCACGCCGCCGACGGTCGACGAGGTCGCCACGGACGAGGCTTACGGCCGGACCCAGGCGGCGATGACCCGCAACACCATCCCCGCCAACCTGCTCGGCCTGTGCGGGTTGACCATGCCCGTGGCGCTGGACGGAGCAGGGATGCCGGTGGGGCTTCAGTTCATGGCGCCGGGCGGGCACGAGGAACGCGTGCTGGCCGCGGCGTTGGCCTGCGAAAGGGTTCTGGGCAGCGGGCGGGAGCGACTTGGACCGCCGCCCCTGTGCGCCCGGTGACGCCGCCCGGGGGCTGAATTTCACGGGTCACGACCGGTTTCCGCCGGTTGGGTCTACCAATAACTCCATCCGCCTCAGCTCCAGTTCGCATCTTGTGACGGAAAACCATGTAAACTGATTCCATCACTCTCCGGGACTAAACATCTAGACTTCAAAAGGGCATTTTGAGGGGGATTTCCGTGCAGTTGATTTTGGAAGATTTCGGACTTCTAACCCTCGTGGCTGAATGTCCGCTTATGGCTATTAGCGGACGTTTTAAGAGCCGTTGATTTACGTCCGCTTTACCCCCGAAAGCAGACATAATCGAAGGAGGCGCTGTACGTCTGCTTGTGACCCAAAGCGGACGTTTCGAGACTGCACGATTTAACTCAAAGACCATGACCCACGGGGATGCATT
>JACZQZ010000091.1 GCA_022545455.1 Pseudomonadota bacterium | reverse complement strand
CGGCCATGTCCGATTACTCGGATAGGGTCTACGCCGCCGGAGATCGGTTTACGCACCTGGTTACAAGAAAAACTTGACACGATGGTAAGAACGGCTTATAATGTCGCCTTGGTTTTTATGGAGGCGCCGATGGCTTGGCGGACCAGGAACCCAAGCGGTCTCGCCAATGCCCGCGCCTACGCCAACCCCGGTACGGGCAATCGCCATTGCCCGTACCGGGCGGACCTTTTTTTTGGAACGGTTTGCCGTAACCGGCGCTTACGAGGAGATTTCCGATGCCTCCCTTTTTCACCCTCAGGCAAGTGGTCAGCCAGACCCGCGCCCGTCCCGCCGACGTGCTCAACGTCAAGCGGGCCCTCAACCGCATGGGTTTTTACGACGTGCCCGACTACGGCATGACGCCCTATCCGGACGGCGCCATGTTCGAGGGAATTCAGCGCTTTCAGCGCGCCAACGGGCTGCGAGTCGACGGCGTCATGCAACGCGGCCACGCAACCGAGCGTGCCATGAACGACGCTTTGCGCCGAACAAGCGCAGAAAGGCGGGAAGGGCCGAAACCAAGTCAGGAGGATTCCCAACGGATCAAGGACCTGAAGGCCGAGCTAAATAGGATCAACGAGAGGATAAAGGGTGTGGAATTCCTCATGCGCCGGGCAGGGGAGGCCTCGAACCCATTTGCCGCGTTGATTATCGTCAAAGAGAAGATCGGCCTGGTAGAGGAGCGGAAAAAGATTGAGGCGGAGCTCTCCAGACTGAAGGGGGGAAAATAAGGCGTCAGAAAAGAAACGATTGGTTCCAGATCACGTCTTGAAGGTGGAAGACGAGCGTGACCACCGGATGGGGCCTGATACAGCGGACAGATTAAGACCCCCGCCGGAGCGATCGTTCACAACACCCGTGGGGTCGGAATGGAGACCGCTCTACCATTACGGCGTGCATTGTGTTATTGTTCCCGCACTGCACGTGTGAGCTAAGGTCCGCGATGTCGGCACGGATTCACAAACTGAATCGGCCCTGGGTGGCCGCGGCGGCCATGGCGGCGGTGGCCGGGGGACTGTCTGCGGTTTCCCCTCCGTCCCATGCCGGCGTCGACCCGGAATTGGTCTGCCCGCGGTCCACAACCACAGAGACCGTTGCCGAGCCCGAGCGGCTCATCACCAAGTTCGATCTCACCGTATTCCGCATCGAATTTGAGACTCATCAAAAGGTGTTGGATGTCGTCCGTAAATGGGCCGGACAGGTCCGCGTTGGCTTTGTCGAAACGCCGGACCGCTACAGGGCCCTTGTCGGGCGCGTGGTTCACGATCTCTCGTGCCTGACCGGGCTTCAGGTGGACCTCCAAGAAGAGCCGCGGCTTGACTCCAATTTTCTTGTAATCATGAGCACGCGGGACGACCTTGATGCCTACGCACGGGAAAAACAGGTCGATGTCGAATCATTGACGTCTTTATTTTGCACTATGACTCCGGGCCTGGAATATGCGCCGCGTGAAGCAAACGAACCATTCGCGGCCATCGGCGTCGTGGACTTCCTTTCCGAAGCGGAGACGCGCCATTGCTTCGTCAGGCTGATGACACGGGCGCTCGGCCTGTTCGCCGACTCCGACGTGGTTCAGCCGTCCGTTTTCAGCGCCGATGGCGCGAAGCTGGATCATCTGCCGATCAACGACAAGATCATCCTCCGCACCCTTTACGATCCGCGCATCGAGCGGGGCATGAAGCGCGAGGACGCGATGGAGATCGTCCGCCAGATCATCCCCGAGCTGGTCAAGGCCGTGCGCGAACGGGGCGTGGAGGCCCTCTATCGGCGCTAGGCCGCCCGCCGCGCGCCCGCGGTTTCGTCATGCCCGCCGAACCATCCCCGTTGGGGCCGCCATGGCCCACGTCGTACCAGCAATCAAATTTCCGGGTTCGCTCCGTCGCCTTGAAAAGGGCGCTACGTGACCTGAGCGCTGCCGCGCGGGCTTTCGCGGAGCCATAGGCCCCGCACCCCTCACGCTTCGGAATCTTAAGGCCCCAGGAAAAAGCGGTGGCTCAGGCAACTTGCGCGGCCCCCCGGTTCCCCTTCGCGGGTGCAACCCCACCCGGCGCGGCCGGTGTGCATCGATGTGTCGCGTACGGGCACAACCAGGCCCTACGGGTCGAGCTCCCGCTCCAGCTCCTCGGCCGTCTCCGCCTCCACCACCCGCCGCGCGATGTCATAGGCGAACCCGGCCCGGGCCAGTGACGCCAGGTCCTTTTCGCGCATGGATTTGCGCGCCGCCGGCGGGCGGTAGGGGCCGAGCCGCCGCCTTCGGGCGCAGGCCAGCGCCGCCGCCAGTTCGGGCTCGCCCGGTCCCGAGGCCCGGGCCGCCAATGCCGCCTCGATGAGGTCGCGGTCCACCCCCTTGCCCAGGAGCCTGGCGCGGATGGCGCGGGCCGATGCGCCGCGCCGGTGCAGGGCGGCGGCCCGGGCCTCGGCGTAGGCGCGGTCGTCGAGGAGGCCGCTGTCTTCGTAGCGGGCGATCAGCCGGTCCACCACGGCCGCGCCGGCGTCGCGCTCGGTGCCGTGGAAGCGGGCCGAGCGTTCCACCTTGCGCATCAGCAACCGGCGCAGGTTCCAAGAAGACGTGGCGTAGCGCCCGAGGTAATGGAGCGCCGCGTTGCCGAGCGATGCGTCCGTCGCCTTGCGCGGGCCGCGGCGCCCCCGCTTGCGCCGCCCCGGCGTCCCCGCCACGGCCGGGTCTTTCCCGTCGGGATCGGTCATGGGGTGTATAGTCCCACGGCGCGCGCGGCCGCGGACCCTTTTTTTCCTTCGGCGCGCACCCCGCACGCGGCTATAAAACGCCCACACGCAATCGGCAGAGAGGTCCCCCATGACCGCCATCGGCGCCTTCAAGTGGATCGGGCTGTGGACGCTTTATGCGCGCGAGGTGCGCCGGTTCCTTAAAGTGTATACCCAGACCATCATCGCGCCGGTGGTGACGACCCTGCTGTTCCTCGCCATTTTCGCGCTCGCCATCGGGCCGGCCATGGGAAACGTCGGCGGGGCGCCGTTCCTGGAGTTCCTGGCCCCGGGCCTGATCATGATGGCGATCGTCCAGAACTCCTTCGCCAACACCTCGTCGTCGATCCTGATCGCCAAGGTGCAGGGCAACATCGTGGACACCCTGATGCCCCCGTTTACCGCCCACGAGCTGACCCTGGCCATCGCCCTCGGCGGGGTGACCCGCGGCGTCCTTGTCGCCGTGACGGTGGGCGCCGCCATGGGCCTGTTCGTGCCGCTGCACATCCAGCACTTCGCCTTTATCGTCTATCACGCGGTGGCGGCGGCGCTGATGCTGTCGCTGCTCGGCACCATCGGCGGCATCTGGGCGGACAAGTTCGATCACATCGCGGCGGTGACCAATTTCGTGGTCATGCCGCTGTCGTTCCTTTCGGGCACGTTTTACTCCATCCAGCGCCTGCCCGAGGCGTTCCAGGTCTTCGCCCACTTCAATCCGTTCTTTTACATGATCGACGGCTTCCGCTACGGCTTCACCGGGGTTGCCGACGGCTCGCTCGCCGCCGGGGTGGTGGTGATGGCGGGCGTCAACGGGGGCCTGTGGGCGCTCTGTCACTGGATGTTCGCCAGCGGATACAAGCTGAAGCCGTAAGCGTCCGCCGCCGTTGACATCGGTGCCGGGATGCAGATACTGGGCCGCTTTCCCGGACGGGACCGGTGCCCGGCACCGGCTCCGGCTGTTCCAGGAGGGTGCCCGTGATTCCTCCGCTCATGCCCACGTACGCGCGCGCCGACGTCGCCTTCGAGCGGGGCGAGGGGGCGTACCTGTTCGCCGCCGACGGGCGGCGCTACCTGGACTTCGGGGCGGGCGTCGCGGTCGTCGCGCTGGGCCACTGCCACCCGCACCTGGTGGAGGCACTGGCGCGCCAGGCGGGAGCCTTGTGGCACTGTTCCAACCTCTACCGGATTCCCGGCCAGGAGCGCCTGGCCGAGCGCCTGGTGGAGAACACGTTTGCCGATTCGGTCTTCTTCGCCAACTCGGGCGCCGAGGCCGTCGAGTGCGGCTTGAAGATGATCCGCAAGCATTTCGACGACACCGGCAGCCCGGGACGCTACCGGGTGATCACCTGCGCCGGCGGGTTCCACGGCCGCACCCTCGCCACCATCGCCGCCGGACGCCAGGAGAAGCATTTGACGGGCTTCGATCCCGTGGTCGACGGTTTCGACCAGGTGGCGTTCGGCAATCTCGACGAATTGCGCGCCGCCATCACCGACGAGACCGCCGCCATCCTTATCGAGCCGGTGCAGGGCGAAGGCGGCATCCACCCGGCGGCGCTGGAGTACCTGCGCGGCCTGCGCGAGGTCGCCGACGAATACGGGCTTCTGCTCTTCTTCGACGAGATCCAGTGCGGCATGGGCCGCACCGGCAAGTTGTTCGCCCATGAATGGGCGGGCATGGCGCCGGACATACTGGCCGCGGGCAAGGGCCTTGGCGGCGGCTTTCCGGTGGGGGCGTGCCTGGCCACGGAAAAGGCGGCCGCGGCGCTGAGTGCGGGCAGCCACGGCTCCACCTTCGGCGGCAACCCGCTGGCCATGGCGGCGGCCAACGCGGTCCTCGACGTGGTGCTGGCGGACGGCTTCCTGGACCGCGTAGACGCGGTCGCCAGGCTTCTGTGGAAGCGGCTGGAGTCCCTGGTCGAGGCCCATCCCAAGGTTCTCGGCGGCCTCAGGGGCGCCGGCCTGATGGTCGGCCTCGCGTGCGTCTTCGACAACGGAACCCTGGTGGCGCACCTCCGGGACAACGGCCTGCTCACGGTCCCCGCCGCCGACAACGTGGTCAGGCTGCTGCCGCCCCTGGTCATCGAGGAGCGCCACGTGGACGAGGCGATGGCCATCCTCGAGCGCAGTTGCGCCGAGCTGGCGGATCGGGCGGCATGACATGGACACGCCCAGACACTTCCTGGACATCGACCGTCTCGACGAAGCGACGCTCCGGCACATCCTGGACTCGGCGGCGGCGCTGAAGCGGGGCGACAGCCCGGGCGGCGAAGGCCGGCCGCTGGCCGGCCGCACCCTGGCCATGATCTTCGAGAAGCCCTCGACGCGCACCCGGGTCTCCTTCGAGGTCGGCATGCAGCAACTGGGCGGCCACGTGGTGGTGCTGAGCGAGGGCAACACCCAGCTCGGGCGCGGCGAGACCGTCGCCGACACGGCCCGCGTGCTGTCGCGCTACGTGGACGCCATCATGATCCGCACCGACGACCCCGAAAGGCTCGACGACCTGGCCGCCCACGCCACGGTGCCGGTGATCAACGGGCTCACCGACAGGTCCCATCCGTGCCAGGTCATGGCCGACGTGATGACGTTCGAGGAGCACCGGGGCCCCATCGCCGGCCGGGTGGTGGCCTGGAGCGGCGACGGCAACAACGTGGCCGCGTCCTGGATTCACGCCGCCGTGCGCTTTCGCTTTACCCTCAGGCTCGCCTGCCCGGAGCCCCTCGGCCCGCCGGCGGCGCTGCTCGACTGGGCGACGGCCGCCGGCGGCGACGTGACCCTGGTGCGCGATGCGGCCGAGGCGGTGGCCGGCGCCGACTGCGTGGTCACCGACGCCTGGGTGTCCATGGGCGACGAGGACGCGGACACCCGCCACCGGCTGCTCACGCCCTACCGGGTGGACGAGGCCCTGATGGCGCGGGCCGCCGACGGCGCCGTGTTCATGCATTGCCTGCCCGCGCATCGGGGCGAAGAGGTCACCGGCGCGGTCATCGACGGGCCCCGCTCGGCGGTCTGGGACGAGGCGGAGAACCGCCTGCACGCGCAGAAAGGCATCCTCGCCTGGTGTCTGGGTTGAATTTCCTTGCGGCAGGCCACGCCCCGGCCACCGGGCCAGGGGCCGGCGCCGGCCGCGCACGGCCGTGGACGGGACCGCCCTTCCCCCCTTGACCGCACCCCGCGCGTGGGTTTGAGTGGGCCCGTCCCGGGGGGCGGAGAAGGCGGGAGAAAATGTTGGATTTCCGACCGGTTTTCCTGGTCGTCGGCATCCTGCTCACGACCCTCGCCGTGGGCATGATCATCCCGGCCGTCGTCGATGCCGCGGCGGGGCATCCGGAGTGGCAGGTGTTCGCCGCGTCGGCCGGCGTGACCATGTTCGTCGGCGTCTCCATGGCGCTGACCAGCCGCGCCGGCGGGATCTCGTTTACGGTGCGCCAGGCCTTCCTCATGACGACCTTGAGCTGGCTCGCCATCACCGTCTTCGCCGCCCTTCCGTTCGCCTTTTCCGCGCTCGACCTGAGCTTCACCGACGCCTTCTTCGAGGCCATGTCGGGGATCACGACGACGGGATCGACGGTGATCACCGGGCTCGATTCGGCGCCGCCGGGCATCCTTCTGTGGCGGGCGCTGCTGCAGTGGCTGGGCGGCATCGGCATCATCGTCATGGCCATCGCGGTCATGCCCATGCTGCGCGTCGGCGGCATGCAACTGTTCCGCGTCGAGGCCTCGGAACAGTCCGAGAAGGTGATGCCCAGGGCGGCCCAGATCGCCAGCGCCATCGGGGTCATCTATCTGGGGCTGACGGTCCTCTGGGCCGGCGCCTACTGGATGGCCGGCATGAGCGGCTTCGAGGCCATCGTCCATTCCATGACCACCATCGCCACCGGCGGTTTCTCCACGTCCGATGCCTCCCTCGGCCATTTCGCCAGCGTTTCCATCGACGCCATCGCCACCGCCGGCATGCTGGTCGGCGGCCTGCCGTTCCTGTTGTACCTGAGGACGGTGCAGGGCGATTTCCGGGTCCTTTTCCGCGACACCCAGGTGCGCTCGTTCATCACCATCGTCGCCGTGGTCGTCGTCGCTTCCGCCGCCTGGCTGTGGCTGGACAACGGGTTCGATCCGCTTCAGGCGCTGCGCTATTCCGCGTTCAACGTGGCCTCGGTGATCACCGGCACCGGGTATTCCACCTCGGACTATGGCCTGTGGGGCAGTTTCGCGGTTCCCATCTTCTTTTTCCTGATGTTCATCGGCGGCTGCGCCGGCTCGACCACGTGCGGCATCAAGGTCTTCCGCTTCCAGGTGCTGTACGCCGCCGCGCGCACCCAGATCCGCCACCTTTTGCAGCCCCACGGGGTGTTCATTCCGTACTACAACCGCCGCCCCATCCCCGACGACGTCATCATCTCGGTGCTCAGCTTCTTCTTCGTCTTCGGCCTCAGCTTCGCCCTTCTCGCCATGGGGCTGGGCATCCTCGGGCTGGATTTCCTGACCGCCGTGTCCAGCGCGGCGACGGCGATTTCCAACGTCGGCCCCGGCCTGGGTCCGGTCGTCGGCCCGGCGGGCACCTTCCAGAGCCTGCCCGACGCCGCCAAGTGGCTGCTGGCGGCGGGCATGTTGCTGGGAAGGCTCGAGCTGTTCACGGTGATCGTGCTGTTCACCCGTTCGTTCTGGCGCGGTTGATACCATGGCCGGCGAGACCTACACCCCCGAAGAGATGCTGGCGCGGCTGGTCGCCTTCGACACCACGTCCCATCTGTCCAACCTGGAGCTCATCGAATTCGTCGCCGGCTACCTGGCCGGGCACGGGGTGGTCGCGACCCTGGTCCATAGCGACGACCGCACCAAGGCCAACCTGATCGCCACCGTCGGGCCGGCGAAGCCCGGCGGCGTGGTGCTGTCGGGGCACACCGATGTGGTGCCGGTCAAGGGCCAGGCCTGGGACACGGACCCGTTCACCGTGGTCCGGCGGGACGCACGCCTGTACGGCCGCGGCACGGCCGACATGAAGGGCTTCATCGCCTGCGCCCTGGCCGGCGTGCCCGGCTTCCTGGCCCGCCCATTGACGGTGCCCATCCACCTGGCCTTTTCCTATGACGAGGAGGTGGGCTGCCTGGGCGCCCGGCCCCTGCTCGAGCGCCTGGTCGCCGAGAAGCCCCCGCCACTGCTCGCCATCATAGGAGAGCCGTCGGGGATGAAGGTGGCCAACGCGCACCGCGGCGTGACCAAGTTCGCCACCACGGTGACCGGCCGGCCGGGCCATTCCTCGGACCCGGCCAAGGGCGTCAACGCCGTCGAGTACGCGGCGCTTTGCATCGCCTTCCTCGGCCGCCTGGCCGCCGACATGCGCGCCCTTCCCGCCCCGGAAGGAGCCGGAGACTTCGACCCGGCGTATTCGACGATCAACGTCGGAACCATCGACGGCGGCCAGGCGGTCAACATCATCGCCGGCGCCTGCCGCTTCACCTGGGACTGCCGGGCCATGCCGGGCACCGACGGCGGCGAGGCGAAGCGGCGGCTCGACGCCTATGCGGCCGAAGAGCTGCTGCCCCGGATGCGCGCCGCGGGCGCCGACGTGGGCATCGTCACCGAGGAGACGGGCTCGGTGCCCGCGCTCGTGCCCGAGCCCGGCTCCCCGGCGGAGGCCCTTCTGCTGGCGCTCACGGGCCAGAACGCGTGCACGACGACGCCGTTCGGCTCCGAGGCCGGCCTGTTCCAGGAATCGGGCATCCCCGCCGTCATCTGCGGCCCCGGCAGCGTCGCCCAGGCCCACCAGCCGAACGAGTTCGTGAGCGTCGCCCAGCTCGACGAATGCGCCGAATTGCTGGGCAAGGTGGCCGACTGGGCGGAAAGGGGGTAGGGGCCGGGGGAGGCAGGACGCCGGCGCCGGCGCCGCCGGGGCCTGTACTCACAAAGGGATATTCAGGATCGCCCCGCCCATGTCCGATAACAGCCTCGGTTCTTTTCCGTACCCCGCCTAAACACGTCGCCGACCGGCATCCCGCAGGGGCAACTTGTTCGCTTGCGAGTGTGGTCAAGGGTCGAGATCCGTCGTCGGGCGCCCCCGGTGCCGCATCCCTGCTTGAAAGTCCCTGGGTGAAAGGAAATTTTCACCATTTTCCGGTATTCGGTGGACGGCAAGAAACGGCCCCAAAGACCGGCCCCGCTACGGACCGGATGAAGGGGTCGTGATATCGGCTCACCCGGGCAGTGGACGGCTCGCCAAGGGTGAAGAACCGTTCCCGACGGCCGGGACCGCCGATGCCCGCGACCGGCCCATAAAGACATGGAGGCACCCGTCAAACGCGGCTTCAAGCCTCGTTCAGAACGGTACGTCAATGTTCAAGCTTCTTCGGTATTTTTCCCTGACCAGTGCGGTTGCCATCCTTTTGGTCACCGTCGTACTGGTGATCCTTTACCGGCAGACCGCGGTGAACGAACTGGTCGAGTTGGCGGAGAATCAGAACGTGGTCCTGGCGCGTTCGTTCGCCAACACCATCTGGCCGCGTTTCTCCGCTTATGTCACCTCGGTATCGGGGCTCGATGGCGATGCCTTGCGGGCGCGTCCGGAAACGCTGCAAATCCATGAAACCCTGAAGGGGCTCGCCGCCGGCCTGCCCGTGCTCAAGGTCAAGATCTATAACCTCGACGGGCTCACCGTGTTCTCCTCGCAGGCAAGCCAGATCGGTGAGGACAAGAGCAACAGTCCCGGTTTTATCGCCGCCGCGCGCGAGGGGAGACCGGCAAGCAAGCAGGCCCACAGGGACAGATTCAGCACCTTTTCCGGGGAGGTCGCGGACCTGCATCTCGTGGAAAGCTACCTGCCGATCCGGCGCGGCGACGGTCGGATCGAGGGGGTGTTCGAGCTCTATTCGGACGTGACTCCGCTAATGGGCAAGATCGCGCGCTCCACAGATGGACTTGCGGCCGGCATCTTGCTGGTTTTCGGGCTGCTGTACGGGGTGCTGTTCCTGATCGTCCGACGAGCCGACCGCATCCTCAAGCGGCAATACGTCGACGTCCTTCGGGGCGAGCAGGCGCTGCGCGAGAGCGAGGAGCGGTTCCGGGCCGTCGTCGACAACTCGCCGACGAAGATTCACATCAAGGATCTGGACGGGCGCTACACCCTGGTCAACCGCCAGTCCGAGATCCTGTTCGGGGTGACCAACGAAGAGGCCAGGGGCAAGACCTCGCGCGACATCTTCCCAAAGGAAGTGGCGGACTCCTTCACCGGGCACGATCAGGCGGTGATCGAATCGGGGCGGACCATCGAAAACGAAGAGGAGTGGGTTTGCGACGACGGCGTCCACACCTTTCTCACCGTCAAGTTTCCGATCCTGGGCGCGACCGGCGCAATCGCCGCCGTCGGCGCCATCGGCACCGACATCACCGAGCGCAAGCGGGCGGAAGAAGCCCTGAGGGAAAGCGAGGAGCGTTTCAGGGACGTCGCCGAGGCGGCTTCGGACTGGTTCTGGGAGATGGACGAGAACCTGCGCTTCACCTTCTTTTCCGGACGCCGGCAACAGCTTACCGGCCTCTCGCCCAAAGAATATATCGGCAGGACGCGCTGGCAGGTGGCGGGCGCCAACCCCGATGATGACGAGAAATGGCGCGATCACCGGGCCATGCTTGAAGCGCACGAACCCTTCCGAGACTTCGAGTACGCATTCACCAGAAAGAACGGCAAGACCAAGTATAACAAAGTCAGCGGTACGCCGGTCTTCGACGCGAACGGCGTTTTCAAAGGGTATCGCGGCGCGGCCACCGACGTCACCGAGCAGAAAGACGCCCAAGCCCAGCTCATCCAGGCCTCCAAGCTGGCCACCCTGGGCGAGATGGCGTCGGGCATCGCCCATGAGCTGAACCAGCCCCTCAGCGTCGTCGGCATGGCGGCCGAAAACTCCTTGATAAGCATGGAGGAGGGCACATTCGACACCGAATTCGTGCGCAAAAAACTGCAGACGATCGTCGGGCAAAGGGACCGCATGGCCGGCATCGTCAATCACATGCGCCTGTTCAGCCGCAGGGACACAACGGCCATGGAATTGTTCGACCCGGTTGAATCCGTGAGGGGCGCGGTTGGTCTGATCGCCAAACAGTTCCAAGCCTTGGGCATCGAACTGGAAGAAACCCTTCCCGCCGCCTGCAGGAACGTCTTCGGCCATCCCGTGCAGTTGGAACAGGTGGTGCTCAATCTGCTGAACAATGCCCGCGATGCGGTTCGCGGCGCGATGGAAT
>JACZQZ010000174.1 GCA_022545455.1 Pseudomonadota bacterium | reverse complement strand
GAAAGCAGACATTGGTGGCACTGCAAAGCTTCGGACTCAAAAAGCGGACATCCGATGTCGGCTTTACCCCCGAAAGCGGACATAAATGGCTAGGACGCGGGATGTCTGCTTTTGACCCAAAGCGGACATTCGGTAGGCGGTCGTAAAACGTCTGCTTATGACCCATTGCGGACATTCGATGGACTATTCGCTTTAGCCGCTAGGTGCCCAAAGCCAGTGTTTGTAGCACCCCCTGGGAATTTGTGTTTTTCGACACCAATGATCTCAATAAAGTGAGAATCGTTCTTGTTGACCATATTTCCACCGCGATATAATCCCGTTTCCCAAAAAAATCAGTGAAATAGAAAAATCATTCTAAACGGGAGGACGTTAGAAATGACGAAAACCAAGTCAAAACGCCGTTTCCGCGAATCCGTGGAAGGCGTTGTCGAAGCCCGCCGCAAGTTCCTGAAAGGGGCCGCGGTGATGGGTGGAACCGTGGCGGCCGTGGGGGCGGCGCAGACACTTGGCTTCCCCTATATTCGCGACGCGGAAGCCGCCAAGACCACCACCTGGAGGATTCAAACCTCATGGCCCGGTGGCATCGGGTTGGAAATCTTCAAGAATTGGTGCAACAGCATCGTCGAGAAATCCGGCGGCGAATTGGCGCTGAAACCGTTCGGGGCCAAGGATGTGGTCGGTGACTTCCAGTTGTTCGATGCCGTGAAGAACGGCGTGCTCGAAGCGACGAACTCGTTCACGCTGTACTGGATCGGGCGCATTCCGGCGACGGTGTTCATGAGCTCCTATCCGCTGGGCCTCAGGAATCCCCACGAATGGGACGTGTACTTCTTTGCCCTCGGCGGCCTTGAAATCGCCCGCGAAATGTATGCCAAACACAACATGTTCTACGTCGGCCACGTGCATCACGGTCCGAACATCATCCACTCGAAGGTGCCGATCCGCTCGATCGACGATTTCAAGGGCCGCAAGATGAGAGTCCCGGGGGGCATGGTGGCCGAGCTGTTCCAGGCGGCGGGCGCCAAGACGACGCTGCTTCCCGGCGGCGAGATCTTCGCGGCGCTGGAAAAGGGCACCATCGACGTCGCCGATTACGTCGGCCCGGCCATCAACTACGCGCTCGGCTTCCACCAGGTGACCAAATACATCTCCATGGGACCGCCGGGCTTCATGTCCATCTACCAACCTGTCGACCTCATGGACATAACGGTCGGCATGCCGGCGTGGAACAAGCTGTCGCCTAAGATGCAGCAGTTCTTCGAGAGTGAAGTGTGCGAGTATTCCGACATCCACCACGCCGGCATCCAGAAAGCCGACCAGGAAGCGTGGCCGAAGTTCACGGCGGCCGGCACGGTGGTCACCCGCCTGTCGCAGGACGACGTGGACGCGTTCACCAAGCTGGCCGTCCCGCTGTGGTACAACTGGGCGAACAAGGACAAGGACGCGGCGCGCGTCTTCAAGATCCAGCTCGACTACATGATGTCGGGAAGCTTGGGCTACGTGACCCCCGACATGATCAAGGGGCAAAAACTGAAGTGGACCTAGTCACGAGCTTGGGCTGAGTGCTAGGTTTCCATTAACCTGGAGGGGGCGCCCCCGCGGGCGCCCCCTTTTCTCGTAGGGTTGTACCTTCCCTAGTATTTACTTTTTTGAATCGAGACCGCGCCGCGCGCCATGGCCGACCTGATTAACCTTCTTGCCCAGTGGATACACGCCATCCTGCCCGCGTTCGTGCGGTTGCCCAGCCTGACGTTCGCCCTTCCCCATGTGGCGTACTGGGGCGGGATTATCGTCTTCCCGCTGATCGCCATGTACCTGGTCAGGCGTGAGATGGCCCACGGCGCCATCCCTGGTAAGGTCGCCCTTCCCATGGCCTACATGTTGTGGCTGGTTGGCGGCATCGTGGGCCTGCACCGGTTTTATCTGCGGGCGCCCAGGCTGGCTTTTGCCTATATCGTTCCGTTCGTCGGCATCCTCTACGGAAACGAGCAAATATGGACAGCGCGGGAGGGTACTTCGAGCGCCAGGCACAATCTGTCCGGCGCGGAATTCGATATCGAGCGCTTCGGAAAAGCCGTCGAGAAGGGACTGGAAGGGGCAACCGAGAAGCTGGCCAAGGCGGAACAGGCTCTGGGTCCCGCTCAGATGAAGCTGGCCGAGACAAACCAAATCTTGGATCAATGGCAGGCGTTCGTGGGTGGCATGGGGCTCGTCATTTTCGTCCTGTTGGTGATCGATGCGGTCTTGCTGCCCCGGCTCTACAGGCGCTGCCTCGACATAGAGGCACGGGAGCCCTCCGATCAAAAAGTTTCCGATCTGGAGCCCCCCACGGTCACGGCCCCCCGCAGGGACATTCACAATCCGGTGGTGGACTTCATCGATTGGATCAACGGCTGGGTCGGCGAATTCATCGCCTATTGGTCGGTGATGGCGGTGTTCGTCTATTTCTACGAGGTCCTGGCCCGCTATGTCTTCAATTCGCCCACCAACTGGGCCCACGAAGGCATGTTCCTGATGTTCGGCATGCAATACCTGTTGGCGGGCGGATATGCGGCCCGCGAGGACGCCCATGTTCGGGTAGACATCATCTATGAACGATTGAGCGAACGCGCGAAGGCGATGACCGATATCGTGACCTCGATCTTCTTCTTCATTTTCACCGTTACGCTGCTGGTGACGGGCACCATATTCGTGCTCGATGCAATCAGCGTTTGGGAGGTCTCGTTTACGGAATGGTCGATCCAATACTGGCCCGTGAAGTGTTCCATCACCATCGGCGCTCTGCTGATCATCCTCCAGGGCGTCGCCAAGCTGATACGCGACGTTATCTATTTCAGGCAGTTGGGGGCTTGAAGATATGGGCTGGGAAGTCGATATCGCCTGGCTTACCGCGTTCATGTTCGGGTCGTTGGCGATCCTGCTCATGGCCGGGCTGCCGCTCGGTTTCGTTACCGGCGGGCTGGCATGCATCTTCCTGTTTCTGTTCGGCGATCTCCAGGTCCTAAACATCCTGCCGTCGCGAATCTTTCCTTATATGACCGACTATCAGTTGTCGGCGATCCCGCTGTTCATCTTCATGGCCACGATGCTGGAACGCGCCGGTCTGATCGAACAGCTTTTCGACGCCATCTATAA
>JACZQZ010000173.1 GCA_022545455.1 Pseudomonadota bacterium | reverse complement strand
GGGCCGTTCCCCTGGGCGGCTTGCCGTGCTATCACGCCGGCCATGGCGCACCCCGACGAGCCCACCCGTCCCGGCGCCGGGCGCGGCCGCCTGAAGGCCGGCGCGGATGGCGGAAAGGCCGCCCGCGGACCGCTCCGATGACGCCCGCTTCGCCCGCAGCCTCCCTCACCGACGCCGCCGGGGTCGACCACGAGCCGGCGGGCGGAGACGTCCGCATCGTCTCCCTGGTGCCCAGCATTACCGAGCTGCTGTTCGATCTGGGCCTGGGCGGACGGGTCGTCGGGCGCACGGCGTTCTGCGTGCACCCCGAGGGACACGTCGAGAGGGCGCGCACCGTCGGCGGTACCAAGACGGTGAAGCTGGACAGGGTCAGGGACCTGAACCCCACCCACGTCATCGTCAACATCGACGAAACCCCCAAGGACGTGGCCGACGAGATCGCCGCCACCGGGTGCGCGGTCGTCGTCACCCATCCCATGGAGCCCCGCGACAACATCGCCCTGTACCGGCTGATGGGCGGGCTGTTCGGGCGTGCGCGCCGGGCCGAGGCCTTGTGCGCCCGCTTCGAAGACGCCCTCGCAACCCTGCTCCGCTCGGCGGAAGGGTTGCCCAAGCGCAGCGTCCTCTACCTCATCTGGAAGAAGCCGTGGATGACCGTTTCCCGGGATACCTACATCGCCCGGACCCTGTCCCTGGTCGGCTGGCGGACCGTGGGCCACGACGCCCGCGTCCGCTACCCCGCCGTCGACATCACCGCCGCACTGCTGAGGCGGACCGACGTGGTGCTGTTCGCCTCCGAGCCCTTTCCGTTCACCGAAACCCACATGGAGGAATTCGCCGGCGCCTATCCCTGCCGGGGCGTGCGCCTCGCCGCCATCGACGCCCAGATGGTGTCGTGGTACGGCAGCCGGGCGATCGCCGGGCTCCGCTACCTGGAAGACCTCGCCGCCGGGATTGGCTAAGCCCCACCCCCGTCGGCGTGCAGTTTCAGCGCCGTGCGGATCACGTCGTGGGTCGGGGTGGGCACGCCCAAATCCCGGCCCAGGCCGGCCACGGTGCCGGAAAGCCACGGCAGTTCCAGCCGCCTGCCCCGGCTCAGGTCGTGGAGCATGGACGACGCGAAGTCGCCGGGCAGGCCGTCCACCGTCTCCATGTGGCGCTCGACCAGATCGGCCGCGAGATCGATGCCCTTCGCCCGGGCCACCGCCACCACCTCCTCCATGGCCCGGCGCAGCATGGCCCGCGTCCCGGCTTCTGCGCGGATGGGACCGATGGACAGGCGCACCAGCGCCGTCATCCCGCTGAGCGCAGCCAGGAAGGCGAACTTGGACCAGATGTCGGCGGTGATGTCCTCGCTTATGGCGGCCTCGATGGCGGCCTCCCGGCAGGCGGCGAGCAGCGCTTCCACCCTGGGGGTGCGGCCGCCGTCAAGCTCGCCGAACACCAGCTTCGCCAGGGTGCCCTTATGGGCGATCACGCCCGGCGCCTCGATCGTCGAGAAGATGTAGGCCAGCCCCCCGATGACATGGGCGCGCCCCACCGCGGCGGCGAAGGCGTCCGCCGCGGCGACGCCGTTCTGGAAGGACACCACCATGGTCCCGGGCCCGACCAGGGGCGCGCAGTCCCGGGCCGCGGCGTCCGTGTCGTAGAGCTTCACCGCGACGAGGACGACGTCGGCGGGGCCGATTGCCGCCGGATCGTCGGTGGCGTGCACCGTCTCCATGTGGAGGTCGCCGTTCAGGCTCCTGACCCGCAGGCCGCCGGCGCGCATCGCTTCCAGGTGGGCGCCGCGGGCGATGAAATGCACGTCCCCGCCCGCCGCCGCCAGCCGGGCGCCGAAATAGCCGCCGATCCCGCCGCTTCCGAAGACGGCGATCTTCATCGTTCCCTTCTCCCGTGCCCCGGCCCCCTCGGCCGACCCGTAGGATAGCCCGCCCGTGCCCGTCGGGCCACCGGCGCGGGGTTCCGTGCGACGGGCTTCGGTACTACTCTCCGCACCCACCGGGAACTTGCCGATGGGACCGCAGCCATGGACGATTACGCGAAAACCGGGAGGACCAAGGTCGTCAGGAAGCCCGACCGGGGCCGCTACGACCGCGCAACCGTCTACGCCATCGTGGACGAGGCGCTGATCTGTCACGTGGGCATCGTCGAAGACGGCAGGCCCGTGGTCATCCCCACCGCCCACTGGCGCGACGGCGACCGGCTGTATCTGCCCGCCTATCTCCGCCACGGACGCGCATGACCGCTGCCGGCCCCGCGGCTCCCGCCACTGGGACCGCGAGCGCGATCCGCCTGGCGCTGTTCTACACGGCGTTCTTCGCCGTCGTCGGCGTGCACCTGCCCTTCTGGCCGGTGTGGCTGGCGTCCCGCGGCATCGGGGCGACGGAGATCGGCGTCATCCTGGCGGCCACCGTATCGGTCAAGGTCGTCTCCGCCCCGATGATGGCCCATGTGGCGGACCGCTGGGGCGAGCGCCGCCGGCTGATGATCGCCTTCGCCGCCGGGGCGCTGGCCGGGTTCGCCCTGTTTGCCGTCGCCGGCGGTTTCTGGTCGATCCTCGCCATCAGCGTCCTGTTCTCGGTGTTCTGGTCGGCGATCATGCCGCTCGGCGAAAGCCTCACCATGCTCACCGTCCGCGCCCGGGGCCTCGATTACGGACGGGTGCGCCTGTGGGGATCGCTGGGCTTCATCGGCGCCGCGGTGGGGGCGGGGCGCATCCTGGCCGGGCGGCCGGAGGACATCGTCTTTTGGATTATATTGGGCGGCATCGCCTTGACCCTGGCCGCCTGCGCGGGGCTACCCGACACCCGCACGGCGCCGGCCGGGACAGCGCGCCTGCCCATCGGGCTGGTGCTGCGCAACCGGCCGTTCGTCCTGTTCCTGGCGACCGTCGCCCTGATCCAGGGCAGCCACAGCGTGTATTACGCGTTCGGCACCCTGCACTGGCGCGCGGTGGGATATTCCGATGCCGTGATCGGCTGGCTGTGGGCGGAAGGGGTGATCGCCGAGATCATCCTGTTTGCCTTCGGCGCCGCCCTGGTGCGCCGCCTCGGTCCCGCAAACCTCATCATCCTGGGCGGGCTGGCGGGGATCGTGCGCTGGTGGGCGACGGGACTGAGCGACGCCCTGCCCGCT
>JACZQZ010000172.1 GCA_022545455.1 Pseudomonadota bacterium | reverse complement strand
AAGGGCGGTCTTGCGAGGCCCCCGGACGTCGTCGCGCGCCGCTTGTGATGCTCCAGCATCACGGCGCGCCGCGCTCCTCGCCGGGAACCTCGCAAGACCGTCGTATAGCGTACGAATCTCTGGGACAGGACCCTAAGGTAGACGCCATGGCCGGCCCCGCGCACATCACGACCCCGCCTGTCGCCCTGGGCGGCGACCGGCCCGCCGGCTACGATACGGCGCGTGACGTCAAGGTGCGCGCGGCGGCGGGCCGGCAGTCCGATTCGCCCGACGAGCGCAACGCGCTGTCCCGGCTGGCGCGGGTCCTGGCCGCGGGCGATCCGCCGGCGGCCGACGTGCCGCGCGGCTTTTATCTGAACATCCAGGTGTGACATCTCAAGCCTCCACGGACACGGCGCCCCGGCGCCGGTCCGTTTCCCGGCGCATGTGATGGCCGTCACAGCGCCGGCGGCGCGCCCGTGCGAGAATGGCCGACGTTGAAACGGGAGACTTCCCTGTCCTTACCCCTCCTCCCCCCGGTCTCCCGGGTTGCCGGGCCCTTCGCGGCCCGGCTTTTTTTTGCCGTTCGCCACCGCCTGGAGGCGGGCGGGCGCCGGGCGCAAAAGAATGACCCCGCCCGGGGAAGGCGGGGTCAAGTTCAACCGGGTATCGGTGAGGGCACATGTGGCAGGGCTTCATCGACCACCCTTCCGATCGACCGCGGCGGGTTTAGGCCGCGTGACGCCCGGCACCCGGGTTATTTGCCCTCCTGCGGGTCCGGTGTGTCGACCGGGAGGGCCGGTGCGGACGGCCCGGCATCGGCCGGGGTTCGCGCGTCGCCTTTGTCGGCGCCGGCGGACCGGCCGAAGCCGAAGGTCCAGCCGAGATCGTACCCGGCGTCCTTTCTGTCGGGTCGGGAATTCCAGCCGGAATAGTCGCCCAGTTCCGCGTCCTCTTTGTCGATGTCATAGGTCCAGCTGTCCGCCTGGTCGGCGAACGCCCAGGCGGCCGGGGAGGCAACGGCGAGGCCAAGGAACACGGCCAGGGCCGAAAACACGATGTTGCTCTTAATCGCAATGGTCATTGGACGATCCGTTCCGTTCGGGGTCCGGCCACGATGCGTCACTGCCTGACAAGGACCCGTACTCCATCTCCATGCCTTTCCTTGGGCGGCCAAGGTCCGGGGGGGCTGGCGAGGAGCGGCGCCTTCTGGGGACTAGTGGGGACTAGTGGGGGTCGAAAGCGCCGCTCCTCCCGCCGCGGCCTCGGGACTCCGTCCCGGGGCCGCAAGGGCATCTAAGAAATGCCGGGCCGCGATCCCGCCTTTCCCCGCCTCTTCCGGAGCCGGCCGTTGGCGTGGCGGGCGTCGCCGCCGCCGTCCGGGGCGCCGGTCGCGCACATCCGGGCCAGCACGCCGTCCCAGTCGTTGCGGCGCGCGAAATCCATGGCCGCCTCGATGCCGAGTCCGGTGACCAGGGTGTGCGCCAGTCGGCGCTGGTAGTTCAGATTGGTCTCCATCTGCCACTCCTTAAGGTCGGGCGTGATTCTCCGGCCACGTGAGTCTGCTCTGGGTCGCCCTGTACACATCGCGCAGGACGTTGGCCTCCAACCGAAGGTCGTGGAGCAGGCTCTTGACCACGTCGCCGATGCTGACGATGCCGCAGAGCGCCCCGTCCCTGGCGACCGGGATGTGGCGCACCCGGCGATGGGTCATGCGCGCCATGACGTGTTCCAGGCTGTCGTCCGGAGCGCACATCGCGATACCGCCGTGCATCAGGTCGGCAACGGCCAGGTCGAGTAATCGGGTCCCGTGTTCGGCGAGCCCGCTGATGATGTCCCTCTCGTAAATCAGGCCGAGAACGTGCCTGCCGTCCTCGGTCACCACCAAGGCGCCGATGCCCTCGCGCTTGAACGTGCCGACCACCGCGGCGATCGTCGCGTCGGGCCGCGTGGTGACGACGTGGGTTCCCTTCGATCTCAGGATTGACTCGACCTTCATGATGTGCACGTCCCTCGGCTCGTTTCGTTTTCATTCGTCGGCGGGAAGCGTGCGCCATGGACGGGCCATGAGGTGTGATGGCCGTCACACCGGCCGATCAACAATCCATCAATAAACTGTGAAGGCTTCGTGAGCCGGGGTGCGGTCCGGCCCGGTCCGCGAGAGGAAACGCCGCGCCGCGCTTTGCCGGCGGCGTGGCCCCTTTTACCGGCCCGCCCCGGCCTCGCCCGATGCGGCCGGCGCCGGCACGTCGCGGATGGCGTAAACGGTTGTCGGCGTGGCGCGGCCGCGGACGGTCACCTCGCCGATGCGCTCGAAGGCGAATCCCTCGCCGGCCTCGCGCACCGCCCGTTCGGCGGCCAGGATGTAGGTGCCGTACTCCTTGTTGAGCTGTTCCAGGCGCGCCGCGATGTTGACCTCGTCGCCGTGCACGGTGAACAGGAGCCGGTCACGGGTGCCGACCGCGCCGGCGACCATCTCGCCGGTGTTGATGCCGCACCGGGTCCGCAATTCGATGTCGTTGCCGAATCTGCGGCGGGTCACCACCTGCTGAATCCCGATGGCGGTGCGCACGGCGTTGGCGGCATGATCGGTGTCGGGCGTGGCGATGTTGTAGCTGACCAGCATGGCGTCGCCCTCGAACTGGATGATGACGCCGCCGTAGCGCTCGATCACATCCGACACCGCCGCAAAGTACTCGTTCAGCATGCCCATCAGCTCGTCCGGTTTCAGGCGTTCCGAGATGGTCGAAAACCCTTCGATATCGGTGAACATGACCGTGGCCAGCTTGATTTCCCCGTCGCCGGGCTGGATGGCCTCGTCCGCGGCGATGATGTGGTCGGCGATTTCCGGCGAAACGAAGCGTGACAGGTCATGGGCCGCCGTGCCCTCGACGACGGCCCGGATCAGCACCCGCCGCGCCCGGATGAGGGCCACGGCGAGAACAAACGTCACCACCAGGATCGACAGGATCTTGTCGATTTCCGCGCCCACCAGGACCCGGTTGGACGTCATGTAGAGCACATAGTCCCGGGTGATGGTTTCGCGCATGCTGGTCATGTCGTAAAGGGCGTACAAAAGCAGGACCAACCATCCGGCGGCGGCCGTCACGCCGGCCGCGACCACGTATTTCGGCTCGAAGCGAAGGGCCCTCAGCGAGATGAAG
>JACZQZ010000090.1 GCA_022545455.1 Pseudomonadota bacterium | reverse complement strand
ATCAAGACCGCCGACTGGATCATCGACCTGGGCCCGGAAGGCGGCGACAAGGGCGGCCGCGTGGTCGCCCAAGGCACGCCCGAGGACGTGGCCGCCGTGGCCGGCAGCTTCACCGGCCAGTACCTGGCCCGCTATCTGGACCGGGGCAAGGAGCGGGCCGCGGCGGCGCGGAGCCCCGAGAGAAAACAGAAAATCAGGAAGCGGGCCTAGCCGCTGCCGCGGGCGCTGCGCGCGGCCTGCGGCGGGGCTCCGCCCCACACCCCGTTACGTATTCAGAATTAGTATGGGCGCACCTTACTTAACTTAATTGGCTCAATTAGAGATGGTAATTTTCTGGGATGACAATTAAGTAAGGTGTCCCCTTAATCACAAATGAGCCGCATACTAAAAATTGGCTCTGTTTTGCTCGAAAAGGCTTGAGAAGTGAAGAAATGCTCTACGCACCTCAACTGGAAGATCGTCTCCAAATATAACCTGCATACCCTTTGGACAAATCTTTGCAAGCTGGTTGATCATCTCAAACATTGGTTTGTATTCAGGGTAAAGTTCATAATAGTGCCTTCCCAACATATCGATAATATTCAATGTTGTTAAAACCATTCCAGCATCAGCTTGAGCGGTAGAGATATTGTCTGCATTTGACACATCAGCCTGAACCATATCTATTAGAATTTGGGATTTATGCTCCCCATCAGCATCAAAGAGGCCAAGCTGATCAATTCTGCCCACT
Source organism: Pseudomonadota bacterium (assembly GCA_022545455.1). Classification (GTDB taxonomy): domain Bacteria; phylum Pseudomonadota; class Alphaproteobacteria; order Rhodospirillales; family 2-02-FULL-58-16; genus JACZQZ01. Next base: position 10,480 of record JACZQZ010000090.1, on the reverse strand, counting down.
ATCTCCGCCACCAGTTCTGCTCTGTTTTTTTCGTTGGTCAAATTAATCTTCTCAGCACCATCTTGCGGTGGGCAGGCATTATGTTGGAAAAGATACATGCACACTTGAGACGCTTGCATTCCATAACGCCCATACATTTCCTGTGTTCTTGCATCTGGTTTTTTTGAGAACAGTCCAAACATCTTTCCCCCCGTAGCCGTTTGGCTATCAGCTTACCGCGCCTATCTTGATTTATGTAGGCGCAATTCCTTCCTGTGGGTTGTGAGGCTGTTGGGCTATGATCTGTCGTCCGAAATCGTAGGCGGTCGTGCTTGGGTCAATTGCCCGCTACTTACGCAAATAAGACGCGAAACCAATTTGTTACAAATCATTAGAAAATAGGCTGACTTAAGCCTTTGGCCAACGTCTCGATTTTGTGAAGGGCGACGATGAATTTTCGTTCTCAAATAAAGCGATAAAAGATGGATGAAAACCAAATTCTTTCCGAAATCAGCTTACGGTATCGTAGGAACACGATAGCTATTTGCTTTGTGCTCACAGTCTTGCTTGCTATTCCCGATATAGATATCAGCGGCCTGACTGTGTTTGGAATGGGCATCTCGGATAAATCCGAAACTGCGGAGTTATGGGTATGGGGTATCATTCTCCTTCTTTTTGCCTACCCATCTGTAATGTTCTGCATCTGGGCAATACCTGATGCCATTTCGTGGACAGCCGATAAAAAGGAACAACGCTACGCAGTTTGGTTCGAAATGACGGATAACTGTTTAATGAAAATTTTTAGGAATGTGAAGCCGTGGTCACTAACAACTAGAAAAGTACGAGGGCGCGAAATTCAGTTTATTTTTATAGACGAACAAAACAATAATTAAGTCTACAACGAGGTTTATGGGATTAATGTAGTGAAAAATATCAAGACCGCGTTTTATAGAATGATATTCGTCGAACTGGGCTTTCCTATTATGTGGATTGTTAGTTTATTCGTTTTTATCGCGTTTTTTGATAACGATTTAAAAGCCGCTTTTATTTCTTATTAGATTGGAACAATCGAATTTCGGGCATGAATTTTCACAAAGTCACTAGAATTATCACTCTCTCTCTGCCGGCCTTATTGGCCTAGCCGCAATTATTCTTGACATAGATCGGATTCGGTCGGGACGAGCGGTATCGGAATTAAGGGGACACCTTAATATGTCCAGGGGTCCAGGGGCTTGCCCCTGGAAAAGCCGGCGCGGCGGCGCCCGCGGAGCGACACCGGGCGATGAACGCGACAGGAAACCAAAAATCAGGACACGGCCGTGAGGACCGCCGTCAGGTCCGGGGCGGCGCGCCATTCTTCGGTGTCGTTCAGGCGCGGGAGCGCCAGCACGGGGGTGACGAACCGTTCCAGGGTTTCCACGGTTTCGGCGAGCGGTACCGGTGAGTCGGCCGATTCGCTGACGATCACCGCCGCCAGCGGGACGCCGCGCGCCTTCAGGGCCTCGGCGGCGCTGAGGGTGTGGCTGAGGGTGCCGAGGTAGCTGCCCGTCACCAGCAGGGCCGGAACGCCGAGGGCGGCGATCCAGTCGGCCACCGTTTCCCGCTCCGTCAGCGGCACCAGGACCCCGCCCAGCCCCTCGATGAGCAGGACGTCGCCGGCTTCGTCCCGTAAGCCGCGGCAGAAATCGACCAATCGGCGGAAATCGATGGACCGGCCCTCGCGGCGCGCCGCCATGTCGGGCGACAGGGCGGCGCGGAACCGCCACGGCGAGGCTTCGGCGATGGCCTCGGGCGTCGCGTCCAGTCCCTGGGCGTCGAGCAGCAGCGCCGTGTCGGTGCCCCCGGGCGCGTCGTCGGCGAAGCCGGTGATCACCGGCTTGACCGCCCGCACCCGCCGCCCCGCCGCCCTGAGTTGCCGGCACAGGAGACAGGCGACCACGGTCTTGCCGACCTCGGTCCCGGACGCGGTGACGAAAAAGGCCCTCACCGGGCGGCCCCGGCGCTCGGCCCAGGTCGTCCAGGCATCGGGCGAGGCGGGCGATGTCTTCGTCCCTGTGGGCGGCGGAGAAGGTGAAGCGCAGGCGCGCCGTGCCCTCGGGCACCGTCGGCGGGCGGATGGCGATGACCAGGAAGCCGGCCTCCAACAGGGACTCCGACGCCGCCAGGGCGGTGTCCGCGTCGCCGAGGACGACGGGCACGATGCAGCTTTCGGCCGGCGGCAGGCCGCGCAGCGAGGTGAACAGCCTGGCCTTCAGCACCGGGGCCTGGGTGAGGGCCGCATCACGCGCGATGATGTCGAGGGCGGCGATGGCGGAGGCCACCACCGAGGGCGGCAGGCCGGTGCTGTAGACGAAGCTGCGCGCCCGGTTGACGAGGAAATCGATCACCGGGCGGGCGGCGCACAGATACCCCCCGTAGGCGCCCGCCGCCTTGGACAGCGTCCCCATGTGCAGGGGGACGTGCACGCCGTCGCCCCAGTGGGCGGCGCTGCCGCGGCCGCCGCCCAGCACGCCGAACCCGTGGGCGTCGTCGACCAACAGCCAGGCGTCGAAGTCGGCCGCCAGGGCCGAGAGCGCCGGCAGGGGCGCCAGGTCCCCGTCCATGCTGAACACGCCCTCGGTGAGGACCAGGCAGTGCCGGTGCCGGGCGCGCTCGGCGGCGAGGATTGCGCGGCAGGAGTCCGGGTCGTTGTGGGCGAAGGTGCGCGTCGTCGCCCGGCTGAGCCGGGCGCCGGCGTGCATGCACGCATGGCCGAGCTCGTCGACGACGATGAGGTCGTCGGCGCCGGCGAACGCCGGGATGATCCCGATGTTGGCCAGGTAGCCGCTGCCGAACACGCACGCCGCCTCGGTGCCCTTGATGGCGGCCAGCCGCGCTTCCAGGTCGGCATACAAGGGGTGGTTTCCGGTCACCAGGCGCGACGCCCCGGCGCCGGCGCCGTAGCGCTCGATGGCCTGGATGGCGGCCCGGCACACCTCGGGGTGGTGGGACAGGTTGAGGTAATCGTTGCAGCAGAACGAGATCAACTCCCGGCCGGCGCGGAACGCCCGGTCCGGGCCGGCGCGCCGGGTTTCCTGGAGGCGGCGCCGGAGGCTCAAGCCCTCCATCTCGTCCAGCTTGGCCTGGGCGAACCGCTCCGGCGCCGCGGCCGGCGATTTAGAGGTTTCGCTCATGTTTCCCCGGATGTATGCATACCCGTGTGCCCGCGAGACCGGCGGGACAAGGCCGGAGTACGAGTTCCATGACCGCACATGCACGCGCCGGCGCCCAAGCGCGCACCGCCCCGGCGGACGGGGTGCGCCACGACTGGACCCTGGACGAGATCCTCGCCCTTTTCGGTCTGCCCTTCAGCGACCTTTTGTTCCAGGCCCATTGCGTGTACCGGCGTACCTTCGATCCCAACCAGATCCAGGCCTGTACGCTGCTCAGCATCAAGACCGGCGGCTGCCCGGAGGACTGCGGCTACTGCGCCCAAAGCATCCATTATGCGACCGGCGTGCAGGCGCAGAAGCTGATGTCCGTCGACGACGTGGTGGCCGCCGCCCGGCGGGCCAAGGATGCCGGTTCGGGGCGCTTCTGCATGGGCGCGGCCTGGCGGTCCCTCGGCGAGCGCAATGTGGACCGGATCACCGACATGATCAAGGCCGTGAAGGCGGTGGGCATGGAGACCTGCGTCACCCTGGGCATGCTGACCGGGGACCAGGCCCGGCGCCTGAAGGCGGCCGGCCTGGATTACTACAACCACAACGTGGACACGTCCGAGGCCTATTATTCGACGATCATCACGACGCGCACCTACGGCGACCGCCTGGAGACCCTCGCCCACGTCCATGACGCGGGGATCAAGGTGTGCAGCGGCGGCATCCTGGGCATGGGCGAAGCCCGCGCCGACCGCGCCGGCATGCTGATGACGCTGGCGAACCTGCCCTACCACCCCGACAGCGTGCCCATCAACATGCTGGTGCCGGTCGCGGGGACGCCCCTGGAGGACGCCGGAAAGCTCGACCCCCTGGAGTTCGTGCGCACCATCGCCGTGGCCCGCATCCTCATGCCGGGCGCCTTCGTGCGCCTGTCGGCGGGGCGCGAGTCCATGAGCGACGAATTGCAGGCGCTGTGCTTCTTCGCCGGCGCCAACTCGGCCTTTCTCGGCGACCGGCTGCTCACCGCGCCGAACACGGAACGCGACGCCGACATGCGGCTGTTCGAACGGCTGGGGATCGAGATCATGCCGCCGGAGACCGCCGACGCGGCAGCCGAATGACCGCCCGCCCGCCCGGCACGGAACCCCGGTGGCTGACGCGGGGCCGGCCCCACGTGTGGCTGCCCTATTCCCAGATGAAGACGACGCCGCCGCCGCTGCCCGTGGTGGCGACCGAGGGGACGCGCATCCGCCTCGCCGACGGGCGCCAGCTCATCGACGGCATCGCGTCGTGGTGGACCGCGTGTCACGGCTATAACCACCCCCACATCATCGGCGCCATGGAGCGCCAGCTGAAGACCATGCCCCACGTCATGTTCGGGGGCCTGAGCCACCAGCCGGCCCTGGACCTGGCGCGCCGGCTGACGGCCCTCCTGCCGCCCGGTCTGAACCACGTCTTTTTTTGCGATTCCGGCTCGGTGTCGGTGGAGGTGGCGCTGAAGATGGCGCTCCAGTACTGGATCAACCGGGGCGTCGCCGGGCGCTCGCGGTTCGTCGCCTTCCGCCACGGCTATCACGGCGACACCCTCGGCGCCATGTCGGTGTGCGACCTGGAAGGGGGCATGCACCAGCCGTTCAAGGGACATATTCCCGAACAGTTCATCGTCGAGCTGCCGTCCACCAAGGAGGCGCGTACCGGGTTCGACGCCTTCCTGCGCCGCCACCGGGACGAGATCGCCGGCCTCGTCATCGAGCCCCTGGTGCAGGGGGCCGGGGGCATGAAGTTCCACGGCGCGGACACCCTCGCCGCCGTCCGCCGCATCGCCGCCGAGAACGACGTGCTGTTCATCGCCGACGAGGTGATGACCGGGTTCGGGCGCACGGGCCGCATGTTCGCCTGCGAGGAGGCCGATGTCTCGCCCGACATCATCTGCCTGTCCAAGGCCCTTACCGGGGGCGCCATGGGCCTTGCCGCCACCGTCGCCAGCGACAGGGTCTACGAGGCCTTCCTCGACGACGACCCGGCCAAGGCGCTCATGCACGGCCCCACCTACATGGCCAATCCCCTGGGCTGCGCCGCCGCCAACGCGTCCCTCGACCTGTTCGAGCGCGAGCCCCGCCTGGACGCGGTGGCGGCCATGGAGGCGCACATGGCGGAAGCCCTGGAACCGTGCCGGGCCCTGCCCGGCGTCCGCGACGTGCGGGCCAAGGGGGCGATCGGCGTCGTGCAGTTGGACGCCATGCGCCATCTCGACTGGCTGAGGCGGCGTTTCATCGAGGAAGGGGTGTGGCTGCGCCCCTTCGGCGACATCGTCTACATGACCCCGCCGTTCATCGTCGAAGCGGACGAGCTCGCCCGGCTGACGGACACGGTGGTCAAGGTCCTGACCGAGTGGAGCCGGCGGTAGGCGTCCGCAGCCCAAGCGACAGCGGGCGCCGAGCACTCAGCCGTTCCTCTAGCTAGCTGCCGGCGCCCAGGGTCTGCCAATAGCGGCCGTTGGTCTCGACCATCAGGGCGTCGTGCTGCATCTCGAGACAGCGGCGCAAGGTGGAATACGCGCCCTCCGCCGCCAGGCCCCGGCACAGGGTGAAGATGCGGGCCGCGCTCCGGGTACCGGGGTCGGCGGCGTCGGCGGGATCGGCGCCCACCACCCGGCGCCACAGGCCGTCGCGCCGGTGCGGCGCCAGGGGCCCGTCCGACCGAGCCGCGTTGATCAGCCGGTTGGTGATGCGCGCCGCCACCGGAAGCTCGCCGCCCCGGTCGAAAAGGCCGGCCGCGGCGGCGCGCAGGGGCCCGGTGGCGGAGGCGACGTCGTGCCCGGTGAGCGGCCATGGATCGCCGGGCACCGGCACCGGCACCAGGGAGACCCGCCGGCCCACCGTGATCGAGGCGCGCGTGGCGCCAAGGGCCTTCAGGTCCGGCTCGGCAACGCTGACCGTCACCGCCATGTAGGCGCGCGCCGAGGTCACCCGGACCAGGCCGGCGGCGGGCAGGCGGCGCTCGGAGCCGTCCGTCCCCGTCACCACCAGGGTCAACCCCCCGCCGCGGGCGACGGTGTAGGCGGTGCCGGGGCGCGGCGGAACGCGTTTGTCCTGCAGGCAGAAGGTGCTGAACTCGGCCGAGCACGTGCCCCCGGCGCAGACCAGGGGCATGGGTTCGGCGGTCGCCACCATGCCCAGGATCTGCGGCGCGGCGGCAGCGCCGCCGGGCGCCATCCATGCCGTGGCCGCGGCGAACGCGAGGGCCGCAAAAGGCCAGCGGAATCGGTTCTGCATGGTGGCCTCCATACACGGGGACCGGGCCCCGTTTTTCCCGCGCCCACAGGTTCCCACGGTGCTGGGGCACGGTCAATCCTGGACCGCCGCCGGAACGGTTTGCCTTGGCGAAAATAAACACGGATACTGTTCCCGGCGCCAAGATTTCACCGGGGCCGGGGCGCGGTAAGACGTAAGGGGGCGCGGCCATGGGCAGCGCGCGCATGAACCCTGTTCACATCATCGGCGGCGGCCTGGCGGGGTCCGAGGCCGCCTGGCAGGCGGTGCGCGCCGGCGTCCCCGTGGTTCTCCACGAGATGCGGCCCGTGCGCCCCACCGAGGCCCATGTCACGGACGGCCTGGCGGAACTGGTGTGTTCGAATTCGTTGCGCTCCGACGACGCCGAACACAACGCCGTCGGCCTGCTGCACGAGGAGATGCGCCGCCTGGGTTCCCTGATCATGCGGGCGGCGGATAGGCACCGGGTGCCGGCGGGTTCGGCCCTCGCCGTGGACCGGGTGGGGTTCAGCCGCGCCGTGCAGGAGGCCCTGGAGGCGGAACCGCTGGTCACCATCCAGCGCGAGGAGGTGCCGGCCCTGCCCGACGAGGCCTGGGATTCGGTGATCGTCGCCACCGGGCCCCTGACCTCGCCGGACCTGGCCCGGTCGATCCGCGAGACGACCGGCGAGGACGCGTTGGCCTTCTTCGACGCCATCGCGCCCATCGTCTACAAGGACAGCATCGATTTCTCCACGGCGTGGTTCCAGTCCCGCTACGACAAGGGCGAAGGGGCCGACTACATCAACTGCCCCATGACCCGGGACGAGTACGAGGCCTTCGTCGACGCCTTGTGCGGCGCCGACACGACGGCGTTCAAGGACTGGGAAAAGGACACGCCGTACTTCGAGGGCTGCCTGCCCGTCGAGGTCATGGCCGGGCGCGGCCGCCGGACCCTGGCCTTCGGTCCCCTGAAGCCGGTCGGCCTGACCAACCCCCACGACCCGCAAACCAAGCCCCACGCCGTGGTCCAGCTGCGCCAGGACAATGCCTTGGGGACGCTCTACAACATGGTCGGCTTCCAGACCAAGCTCACCCACGGCGAGCAGAAGCGGGTGTTCACCACCATCCCCGGCCTGGAGGGCGCCGAGTTCGCGCGCCTCGGCGGCGTCCACCGCAACACCTTCATCAACAGCCCCCAGCTGCTGCACCGGACCCTCGGCCTGAAAAGCCGCCCGCGGATGCGCTTCGCGGGACAGATCACGGGATGCGAGGGCTATGTGGAAAGCGCCGCGATCGGCCTGCTTGCCGGGCGCTTCGCCGCCGCCGAGCGGCTCGGGCAGACCCCGTCGCCGCCGCCCTCGACCACGGCGCTGGGGGCGCTCCTCGGCCACCTTACCGGCGACGCGATGCCCGAGACATTCCAGCCCATGAACGTCAACTTCGGCCTGTTCCCGCCGATCGAGGCCGGGGACGCCGGCGGACGCCGGCCCCGGGGCCGGGAGCGCAAGCAGGCGCTCTCGGCCCGCGCGCTCAAGGATCTCGACGCGTGGCTGGGCGAAACGCGGGCGGCGGCGGAGTAGCTCGCGCGGGCGTAGTGTGTACCATGGTCGAGGCCCGGCACGAGGATTGGAGGATTTGATCCGCCCGAAATCCAGCCTTAAAGTGGAGCCTGCTGCGCTATGCTATGGATATTGCGGAAAGGCCAAATCGGTACCGACGGCGGATGGAACAGGAAACAACCAACGACAGAGAGGTGAATTATGAAGAGAATCGGAATCTGCGTCGCGGCCGCAGTCCTGCTGGCTTTGGCGCCGCTCACGGCGTCGGCCCACATCCTGGCGATGGTCAATTACGAGAGCAAGACCGAGGAGGGGCTCCACGCTCACGGCATCAAGGACCACGGCGACCGCAAGGAAGGGATCGCCGTCATCGACGTCGATCCGGAATCCAAGACCTTCGGCGAGATCGTGGTCGACATATCCCTGCCGCCCAATCTGGTCGGCCATCACATCTTCTATAACCGGGACATGAGCAAGCTTTACGTGACCGCGCTCGGTCAGGGCTGGATCTACGTGATGGACATGAAAGTCCTCGACTACAAACTCAAGAAGGTCAACGTCCCCGGCTGCGTGGTCGGCGAAGACATCATCTTCTCCGGCGATAACAAGACTTGGTACATGACCTGCATGGGCTCCGGCAACATCATCGTTGGCGATGTCGAGACGGACGCGATCAAGTCGACGATTTCCCTGCCCAAGCCTTATCCGCACGGCATCGCCATCAGCGACGCGATCGACCGCATCCTGGTCACCAATACCATCAAGCACGATCTCACGGATCCCGGCGAAACCATGACCGCCGTCGAGGCGAGCACCGGAACGCCGCTGACCACCTACAAGCTTTCCGGCAAGCCTTCACCGTCCGGGGCGGCGCCGGTGGAGATCCTGTTCGTTCCGGGCGCCGATCCCCCGCTGGCCTACATCACCGTCATGTTCGGTCACACCCTTTGGACGGCGACCTGGAACCCGCAATCGAAAGAATTCGATGTCGCCCAAGCCTACGATTTCAACGGCACCGGCAGCGGCGTACCGCTGGAAATCTACTTCGGTCCGAAATCCAAGCGTATGTATGTGACCACGGCCAATCCGGGCCATTTCCATATCTTCGATATCAGCAAGGATCCGGCCAAGCCCGAATTGCTGAAGACCATCAAGACGGCGCCGGGCGCCCATCACGTCGGGTTCACCAAGGACTGGAAATACGGCTTCGTTCAGAACGCGTTCATCAATCTGAAGGGCATGGACGACGGGTCGATCAAGGTCGTCGATCTGGAGAGCGAAAAAGTCATCGCTTCGGTCGACACCCTGAAGAACATGGGCTTCAACCCCAATTGCATCGTGTTGCTGCCAAGGTGGAACCATTTGGCCGGGCACTAGGGTTCTCCGCCTGAATATGGGTGCACAGTGACTTATCGAACGGCCGCGCCGGGAGAATCTTCCGGCGCGGCATTGTGTTAGGCGCGCGCCATGGCACGACGTCATCCGTAAACGAGCCTCAATAGGAAATGCTGGGATCGAGCTACTGGTTTCCGTTAGGCCGGGCGCCAATCAATTTACTTGTTTTGGGCGCGGGTCTATTGTCGGTCCGACCGTGACCGCCCGCGGAGGAGGAGTCCTTTGCACCCAGCGCCGCATCTTCGTTCTTGGCTTGGGAGCCGGGTACGCGCCGCTGCATTTCCTGCCTTTTTCTGCGTTGCTCTTGCTGCTTGCGGTGGTCAGACCGTACCCCCGGTCGCACCGCCGGCGCCAGCGCCGCGAACCACGACCGAGCTTCCTCAAGTTGGCGTATTGGAACCCGGCCGGCCCGCGGATGACGGGTCGCGGGTTCTCGGCGGCGGTATCTATCCGGACGTGCAGGAAATCCCGCCGGGCGGGGCAGGCGCCGAAGCGGCGCTCGCCTCTCCGCCTGGTCCCGACACGCCCGCGCTGCGGCCGCCCGATCGCGCGGCGGGCACGCCAATTAACATTGCCATCCTGTTACCCCTCTCCGAAGCGAACGCCCGCGTCGGCAACGCCCTTTTGAACGCGGCGCAAATGGCGCTGTTCGACGTCGGTGGGCAGAACCTCGTGCTGTGGCCAAAAGACACCGAGGGGACCCCCGAGGGGGCGGCGCGCGCGGTCGAGGCGGCCCTGCAGGACGGCGTCGAGTTGATATTAGGACCCCTGTTCAGTGGATCGGTGCGGGCCGCGGCCGAATCGGCGCGCGCGCGCGGCGTCAACGTGGTCGCTTTCTCCAACGATCGGTCGGTTGCCGGGAACGGCGTGTTTCTTATGGGTTTCATGCCCGAGCAGCAGGTCGACCGTGTCGTGAACTTCGCGCGCACGCAAGGGATCACGCGCTTTGCCGCGCTCCTGCCCGAGACACCCTTCGGCGCGACCGTCGAAGACGCGTTACGGGCGGCGATGGCACGGGGCGGCGGTGACCTGGTGCGGGTCGAGCGGTATTTCACGGACGTACAGGATTTTCAGGATACGGTGCAGCGCGTCGCCGATTACGGCCGCCGCAGCGGTTTGTTGCGGGCGGCGCGGCGTGACCTTGAGCACCGCA
>JACZQZ010000089.1 GCA_022545455.1 Pseudomonadota bacterium | reverse complement strand
CATAGAGATCGCGTAGGCGGCTCGTCGGGCAGGAGGAAAGGTGCAGGCGATGCGGTGCATCGTCAAAACTTTTCGACGCCCTCCGACGGGCCGCATACGCGACCGCAACGGCGGCTTACCAAGGCTTGCGGACGGCGTCGCGCACGCTTCGCGATGCCCCGCATCGCCACGGCGCACGCTTAGGGCCGAAAACCTTGGTAAACCGGCTCGTCGGGTCATGATCAGCGCTCCTTGGTATTCAACCAAGGAGGCGCTGATGTTGGGCCGTTTGATGGCGGCAAACCGGCTCGCCCGGGCACGCGTTCAATGCAAAATCATGTGCCCGGAGGGGTCTTTTCCCACCAGTTCGTTGACCGCCCTGCCGATCTGCAGCCACACCTCCGCCGCTTCCAGGTCGTCCTCGGCGAACGCCCGGGCGGCGCGCATGGCGGCATAGATGGCGGGGACGGTGTCGCCGTGCTTTTTGATGAGAAGACCGGCCAATCGCCGGATGTAGGGATCGGAAATCATCGTCGCGCCCCTGGCGCCCGCCGTCGCGGAGCGAGCGCCATCAGTACACCAGTTCGTCTTCCTCGGCGCCGCTGAAGATGTTGATGTCGCCGGCATCGGCCAGGGCCTTGGCGGCGGAGACGATGATGGATTGCGCCTCGTCCACGTCCTTCAGGCGCACCGCCCCCATCGACTCCATGTCCTCCGTCAGCATTTTTGCGGCGCGCTTGGACATGTTCTCGAGGAACAATTGCTTGAGCTCGTTCGTGGCGCCCTTCAGGGCCAGGGCGAGCTTGTCCGTCTCGACATCGCGCAGGAGCGTCTGGATGCCGCCGGAGTCGATGCGCGCGAGGTCGTCGAAGGTGAACATCAACGCCTTGATGCGCTCGGCCGATTCGTGGTTGCGCTCTTCGATCCCGGTCATGAACCGGTTCTCCGCAGTACGGTCCAGGTTGTTGAAGATGTCCGCCATCAGCTCGTGGGAATCCCGGCGCGTCGAGCGCGCAAGATTGGCCATGAACTCCTTGCGCAGGGTCTGCTCGACGTTGTCCAGGACCTCCTTCTGCACCGACTCCATGCGCAGCATGCGCATGATCACTTCCATGGCGAAGTTCTCGGGCAACGACGCAATGACCCGCGATGCGTGCTCCGGCTTGAGCTTGGTCATCACCACGGCCACGGTCTGGGGGTATTCGTTCTTGAAATAATTGGCGAGCACCGCCTCGTCCACGTTGTCCAGCTTGTCCCACATGGTGCGCCCGGCCGGACCGCGGATTTCCTCCATGATCAGGTCGACCCGATCCTGGGGCAGGCTTTGGTACAGCAGGCGTTCGGTACTGTCGTATGAGCCGACCAGGGAGCCCGCACCCGCAATCTGGTCGGCGAAATCGACGAACAACTGCTCGATGGTGCGGGCGTTGACGGAGCCGAGACCGGACATGATCTGGGAAAGCTCGCGGATTTCCTCGTCGTCCATCATCTCGAACAGCTTGGCGGACTGTTCATTTCCCAGGGCGAGCATGAATATGGCCGCCTTTTCGGGGCCCATCAGGCGCTGGGTGTCGCCCATGATTTGGGCCATGGTCGGGTCCTCTTCTCAACCGTCTCGAGTCCGCGAGGCGCGCACGATCGCCACGTCCCGGTCGGCCTGGACCTTGCCGCGGCTCGGGACCGGCACGGCAATCGGCGCCGTGCCCCCGGCGCCATGGTCCGCCATGGACTCCACGTGGCGCGCCCGGACCCCGTTCCCCCGGGGGCATTCGTATGTCCTCGAACGGCTTAACAGGAAGATGGACGGAATGGGTCGCGCCGGGGCGGGCGTCCCCGACCCGAATTCAATCTAAATCGAGAGGAGACCGAATATACGAAAACCCGATCAAAGATAATGTTATCCGTCCGTAGGTGTTTTTGGTGCAAGAGCATAATTGGCAGGTCGCGCCCAAAAAAGTAGATCATGAATGTAGATCATGAATGACGTCAGGCACGCGATCTTTTGTGCAGGGTTGACCGACCGTTTCGCTGACTCTGCGGATACCGACGGGGCCATCCGGAACACGGCGGTGCAGAAACACCCCTTGAACCTGCGGTTGAAATCGGAGCCCCGACGTTTCGCATACCAACCGGCGCTGTTTTTCCACACCCATTGTCGGAACGGCGCCGCGCCGAGGGCAACGACATGAGCCGTTCCATTTCGTACGAATTACTGTCCTTCAGGGACGGAAGCTGGATTATCGAATCCATTTACGAAAACAGGGATGTGGCCTTGCAGGAGGCCCGCCGACTGCTCGAGGGCCGGCATCAAAAGGGCGTCAAGGTCATCGAAGAGACATACGACGCCGATACCGACAATACGACGGTGCGGATCGTCTTCAGCCGGCAGAAGGGCGGGGAAAAGTCGCGGCACAGATCGCGCGAGGAGAAATCAAGGACGGCTTCGAAGGCCGCCCCCGCGGCGCGGAGGAAGCAGGGCGATCCCGAGTTCATGAAATACATCCTCATCCTCGTTTTCAGCATCGGCGGAATCCTGTTCGGCGCGATCGCGCTCGTTTTTTGGTATTTGCAGGCCTTGGGCAGCGCCTGACCGCTTATATCGAAAATCAAACGAACCGGGGGGCGTTTTGACCTGAGAAGCCCGCGACGGCGGGCCCCGATGGGCGGAGAACATCCATCGGCCGCTCCGGCCATGGCCTCTCATCTCAGGGCTCTTCGGGCAAGGGTCCCGTCCGGTCGAGAGTCCGGTTCGTCTTCCGCACCTCGCTGACCGCGGCATCGAAAAACCCGTCCAGCCGCTGGCGCATGTCCACCGACAGCATCACCAGCTTGGAGCGGGCGTCCTCGGGATTGTCCGCCTCGACGAGGACCCCCCGCTCAATCGCGGACTGAACGTATTTGCCGGCCGTGTGGGCGCTCTTGATCGCGGTCATGAACTTCAACGCATCGGTCTTTCTGACCGGTCCGCCCGATTTCCAAATACGGGTTAACAAATCCCAAAACGCCGCGGAATAGAACTCTTCGTTTCCCTGAAACACGTCGAGCCACTTTTCGCCGATCCTGTGCGTCATGCTCAGGTATTCTTTTCGTTGCGCGTCATTGTATTTCAAACCCATAGCCACGGCCCTCCTGCTCACCGGCCCCTCACACCGCGTGTTCCGGATGTGCAGCCGACAACGCGCGTACCCGTCGAACACCACGCACCGCGGCGAATCCGCCGATGGCGAATCCCCGTGCGGTCTTTGAAAAAGCTTTATACATCAACCATATAAAATTTTGAATGTAATTTTTTTTAGATCTTTGAATGTAAACTTGACATAATAATTACATACATTTATAAAAGCACATTGAACCGTACCGCAACCTGTTTTCGGATGGAACAGAAATGCCGCGGGACAGACGACACGGGGAACTCTTCCGGCGCCCGGGACCGGGCAAAACAAGGCCCTGTCCCGGCCGCGCCAGGGAATACTCATAGGACGGATACCATGCGTGCACGCACACTCTCGGCCTTCGTGGCATTGACATTCCTGCTCGGCGCCTGCGTCACCGACCAGGGCGGCAAGCAGGTCTTTGGAACCTTGGCCGGGGCCGCCGCCGGCGGATGGCTGGGGTCGAAGATCGGCGGCGGAACCGGACAGTTGGCCGCCATCGCCGGCGGAACCCTTCTCGGCGGTCTGATCGGCAACCAGATCGGCCGGACCATGGACGACGTGGACCGCCTTCAGGCCGGGCAGGCCCTCGCCAATGCCCAAACGGCCCCCATCGGCGAGACCATTCAGTGGAACAACCCCGCCACCGGGAATTACGGCACGGTGACCCCCATGCGCGGCGGCTACGCCACGGACGGCGCCTATTGCCGCGAATTCCAGCAGACCGTCACCGTCGGCAACAGGACGCAGGATGCCTACGGCACCGCCTGCCGCCAGCCGGACGGTTCGTGGAAGATGGTGCAGGGGTAGGCGGACGAAGGAACCGACACCCGGTGTTTCAGTCGCCGCGCGCTGGAAACCGCCGCGGGAGGAAAAGGAGAACAAAGCCATGGGTATAAGGAAACTCCGCTTGGCGCGCCGGGCCGCGCTGTTCGCCACCTTCGTCGCGTTCGCGCTGGCGACGGGCGCGCTGCCCAGTCCGGCCGCCGCCAAGCCCGGCGGCGGACATCGCGGCGGCGGACACCACGTCAAGCTCCACAAGGGCGGCAACCACGCCTACCGCGGCGGACATCGTTCCGCAGGCGTGTTCGGATACCTCCTCGGGTACCGGCCGTACTACGCCCGCGGGGCCTACTACCCTCCCAGGCGCCGCGCTTACCTGCCCCGGTTCCGGCCCGATCGCCCGTACTACAAGCCCGCCGCACACCGGGGGTACGGACGGGCCTGTCATTCGGTCAGCAAAGTCGGCTACGACGGCTACGGCAGGAAGGCGAAGATCGGCGGCACCATGTGCTACGATTCCTACGGCAACTCCTACGTCGTGAAGGGAAGCCGCTACGTCATCCACTATTACCAGTACTAGGATCCTCCCGATTCACCGTTCCCTCCCCGGCGGCGCCTTTATCAAAAGGCGTCGGGGAACGGTGGATCGCGGGTCTTTCCCGGCGACTCCCGAACCCGCTCTCAGCCTCCCCGCTCGCCGCTCCAGATGGAGCCCGGGTTTTCCAGGTCCTGGGCCGAGATCTCGGCGGCGATGAAGCGCCATGCGCGGAAGCCGGCCGACCAGTGATCGGCGCCGAGTTTCGCCTTGGCCTTGAGGTGGCGGAGGAACACCCCCGGCTTCGGCACCGATTTCCACACCGCCGGCAGAAACAGGGCGCGGCGTTCCGCGTCCTGGATAATGAGCCCGTCGGTGCCGGGCCGGAGCTGACGGGTCAGGTCCGCCTCGTCCGCAAACGTCATCCGTGAAGGGGCGCTCAACACCGACACGGACAGGATCAACCCCTCCAGGTCGTCATCGACAAGGCGCGGGAAACGCGGATCCTTGAAGGCGGCCTGGAAACCGTTTTTGACCACGTCCACCACCAGCGGCCGGTGCGCCGTGTACGTTCCGACGCAGCCGCGCAGCTTGCCGTCGCGTTTCAAGGTGACGAAGCTGGCGCCGTTTTTGTTGAGATCGTCATGATGCCCGGCGGCGTTCACCGGCAGCACCCGGTCGTGGTCCAGGCCGAACTCGATGGACGCGGCGGCCAGGTGCAACAGCGTCGCCCCGTGCCGCTCCAGCAGGGCCCGCGTCTGCGCGGCGAACACGTCCTCCTTCGCCGCCCGCTTGCCCGGACCGCCGGCGTCCCCCTCGGCACGCCGGCGCTGGGCGTCCTCGAGGAAAACCCACGCGCCATACCCCACCACCTTGTCGCGTGACCCGGCGGTGTCGCCGGAGTTGCGCAGGTCGACGGTGGCCACCCTGAGGCCGCGCCGCCGGGCCAGGGTCAACAGGCCGCGCACCGGCACCCGCCCGCAGGCCTGATCGCGGCCGATGCCCGCCGGATCCAGGTTTTCGATGGCCCGGCAGGTGGCGCGGTCCATGCGGCGCGCGTCTTCGTAGCCCAGGTAGTGGCTCAGGTCCGAACTGACGACGATCAGGGTTTCCGGCCCGCCCCACAACAGCTCCAACACCTGGGCCACCTCTTCGGCGCTGGCGTCGCCGACCACCAGCGGCACCACGGAAAAGTCCTCCAGCACCACCTGCAGGAACGGCAGGTGCACCTCCAGGCTGTGCTCGTCGGCGTGGGCGGCGTCGAAGACCTGGACCTGGGGCAGGGCGAGGACGCGCCGGGCGGCGTCGCGGTCCACCGGGACATCACCGAGCGGCGTGGCGAAGGCGTCGGCGCTGCTCAGCGCCAGGCCGCGCACCGGCACCCGGTGACACGGCCCCAGCAGCACCACCCGGGTGATGCGGTCCGCGGCCGGCTTGAGGCGCGCATAGGCCGTGGCCGCCACCGGACCCGAATAGACGTACCCGGCGTGGGGGGCGATGATGGCCTTGGGCGCCGGACCGCCGGGCACGGTGACCCGGGACACGTAAGACTGGATCGCGGCGTCCAGATCCCGGGCTTTGCCGGGATAGAACGTTCCCGCGACCGCCGGCTGCCTGACCTCGGTCATGGTAAACAGCCTCCCTTTCGGTTGTCTTAAGTAATGCCGGGCGGCCAGCCTTGTAAAGGGGAACGGTCCCCGGCCCGACGTCCCGATTGACCGCGGCGGCGAAACGCCCCATCTATAATCCTTCACCGGCGTTCTTGCGCCACGAAGGGACGGCGATGACGCAACAGCAGCCATTGGAGACCTTCGAGGACGCCTTCCCGGGCCGCTACTTCCATGCCCTCGGGGACGGCCGGATTCAATGCGACGTGTGCCCGCGGGAGTGCAAGCTCCACGACGGGCAGCGCGGGCTTTGTTTCGTGCGCGCCTGTCACGACGGGCAGATCGTATTGACCACCTATGGCCGTTCCAGCGGATTCTGCATCGATCCCGTCGAGAAAAAGCCGCTCAATCATTTCCTGCCCGGCACGCCCGTGCTGTCGTTCGGCACGGCGGGCTGCAACCTGACCTGCAAGTTCTGCCAGAACTGGGACATCAGCAAGTCGCGCGAGTTCGACACCCTGGCCCACAAGGCGACGCCCGAGATGATCGCCGCCGCGGCCGAGAAAACCGGCTCCCGCAGCGTCGCCTTCACCTACAACGACCCGGTGATTTTCCTGGAGTATGCGGTCGACGTGGCCCAGGCCTGCCACGCGCGGGGCATCAAGGCGGTGGCGGTGACGGCGGGATACATCTCGGCCGGCGGCCCGCGCGAGGAGTTCTACCGCCACATGGACGCCGCCAACGTGGACCTCAAGGGCTTCACCGAGAAGTTTTACAAAAGCCTGTGCAGCGCCGAGCTGGGGGCGGTGCTGGAGACGCTGAAATACCTCAAGCATGAAACCGACGTCTGGTTCGAGATCACCAACCTGGTCATCCCCGGCGAAAACGACGGCGACGCCGAGTTCGAGGCCATGACCCAGTGGGTGGTGGAAAACCTGGGGCCCGACGTGCCCCTGCACTTCACCGCCTTCCATCCCGACTATAAGATGATGGACACGCCGCCGACCCCGCCCGAGACCCTGGCCCGGGCGCGGGCCATCGCGCTCAAGAACGGCGTCCGCTACGCCTATACGGGCAATGTCCACGATCCCCGGGGGGGCAGCACCTATTGCCACGGGTGCGGCACCATGCTGATCGGCCGCGACTGGTACCAGCTGTCGGTGTGGAACCTCACCGACGACGGCGCCTGCGTGCGGTGCGGCACCCGGTGCGCCGGGGTCTTCGACGGCCCGGCGGGCACCTGGGGCCGCAAGCGCGTCCCCGTGCGCCTGTCGCCCCGCCTGGTCGCGTGACAGGTCCGGGGCAACCTGCTAAATCTGTCGCCCCTTTCCAAGAACCACTAGCCATGCTCAAGAAGCGGTTGCCCCTGGCGCTGAAGTTCTTGGTGTCGGGCCTTCTGATCTGGTTTCTTTTGGCCAATGTCGACCTGGACGCCGCCAAGGAACGGGTGCTCGGGATCGCGCCCGGCATGGTCGCCCTGGCCACCGCCATTTTCCTGGTTCAACTGGTCATCGGCGCGTTGCGCTGGCAGGCGGTGCTTGACGCCATCGGCGCGCCGCTCCCGTTTGCCCGGGCGGTCAAGTTCTTCTTCATCGGCGCCTTCTTCAGCCAGACCCTTCCGTCGTCCGTGGGCGGGGACGCCGTGCGCATCTACAAGACCTGGCGCGCCGGCCTGACGCTCCGCGGCGCGGTCAACGGCGTGATGCTGGAGAGGATAGCGGCCATCGTCGCCCTGGTGGCGCTGGTGGCGGCGACCCAGCCCTTCTTCCTGCCCCGGGTCGGCGAAGACACCGCGGGCTGGATCGGTTCAGCCGTGGCCCTCAGCGTGGCGGCGACGGTGGCGGGCATGGTGGCCCTCCTGGTTCTCGACCGGCTGCCGGCGTCCTTGCGCGGCTGGCGCCTGGTCCGCGGCCTGGCGCAGCTCGGCGCCGATGCGCGCAAGGTATTCCTCGCCCCGCGGGCCGCGGGCAAGGCGCTCGGGTTGGGCGTCGCCGGCCATGTGAACCTGACCCTCGGCGTCTATGTCCTGGCCCTGGGCCTGAAGCTCGAGGTGACATGGGTGGACTGCATCGTCCTCTTTCCCCCCGCCCTCCTGATCACCACGCTGCCCATTTCCATCGCCGGGTGGGGGGTGCGCGAAGGCGCCATGGTGGCCATGTTCGCCCTCGTCGGCGTGCCCACCGACGGCGCCCTGGTGCTGTCGATCCTGTTTGGGCTTCTCGATGCGCTCATAAGCCTGCCGGGCGGGGTCCTCTGGGTGCTGAGCGGCGACAAGCGCGCCGACGTCATCGCCGCCGCCCCGGCGCCGGAGGACCTTTCCGGCGGCGGCGGCAATGGATAGCTCCGGGCGCCGATTCCCGCCGGCGCCCTGAACAAATCCTTTCCTTCGCCGCCGTCATCGCTACATTCTGAAAGCACCGGAGGCGCCCGTGGGAACGGCCGGGGACGGGACGGAACAGGCGCCGTGTCAGGAAACGCATCAAGAGGGAAATCCATGAAAATCGTCTTTTCGCCGCCGGCCCTGCCGGAAACAGGCGTCCTCGTCGTCGGCGTCACCCAGGACCGCAAGCTCACCCCCAGCGCCAGGGAGATGGACAAGCGGATGAAGGGCGGGCTCAGCCGCGCCATCAAGGGCAGCCGCTTCAAGGGCAGGATGGACCAGAGCCTGACCCTGCTTGGCCCGGCGGGAACCAAGCTGGAAGTCCTCTACGTGGCCGGCCTGGGCAAGGCGGCGGACGTGGATGCGTTGCGCATGCAGGCGGTGGGCGGACGGATCTACGCGGCCCTCGGCGGCAGCGGCCGGGCGGCGGCCGCCGTCGCCGTCGATGCCGTGGACGGCTGCACCATGAGCCCGGCGCAGATGGCGGCCGACCTGGCCTTCGGGGCGCGGCTGCGCTCGTACCGCTTCGACAAGTACCGCACCAAGGAAAAGAAGGAGGACAAGCCGGCCCTGAGGACCCTGAAGATTCTGTGCCAGGGTCCGGCCCGCGCGCGCACCGCCTTCGCCACCCGCGACAAGGTGGCCGACGGCGTGTTTTTCACCCGCGACCTGGTTTCCGAGCCGCCCAACGTCCTCTATCCCGAGACCATGGCCCAACGGGCGAAGAGCCTGACCAAGCTGGGCGTGAAGGTGGAGATCCTGGGCGCGCGGCAGATGCAGCGCCTGGGCATGGGCGCATTGCTGGGGGTCGCCCAGGGCAGCGACCGCGAACCCCGGCTCGTGGTCATGCGCTGGCAGGGCGTGACCGGGAAGGCCGGCAAGAAGGCCAAGGCTCCCGTCGCCTTCGTCGGCAAGGGCGTGACCTTCGACACCGGCGGCATTTCGCTGAAACCCTCGGCCGGCATGGAAGACATGAAATGGGACATGAGCGGCGCCGGCACGGTGATCGGGCTGATGAAGGCCCTCGCCGGGCGCAAGGCCAGGGTCGACGCCGTCGGCATCATCGGGCTGGTCGAGAACATGCCCTCGGGCACGGCCCAGCGGCCGAGCGACATCGTCACCTCGATGTCGGGCCAGACCATCGAGGTGCTCAACACCGACGCCGAGGGGCGGCTGGTTCTCGCCGACGCGCTGTGGTACTGCAACGACCGTTTCAAACCCCGGTTCATCATCGACCTGGCGACCCTCACCGGCGCCATCATCGTCGCCCTGGGCCACGAGAAGGCGGGCCTGTTTTCCAACGACGACCGGCTGGCCGAGCGCATCGCCGCCGCCGGCGAGAAGGTGGGCGAAGCCGTCTGGCGCATGCCGCTCGGCGCGGCCTACGACAAACTGCTCAGGTCCGAGGCGGCGGACATGCAGAACATCAGCGGCGGCCGCGGGGCGGGAAGCATCACCGCCGCCCAGTTCCTGCAGCGCTTCGTCGACAAGACGCCCTGGGCCCACCTGGACATCGCCGGCATGGCGTGGTCGAAGAAAAGCCTGCCCACGGTACCCAAGGGCGGCACCGCCTTCGGCGTGCGCCTGCTCGACCGCCTGGTCGCCGACAATTACGAGGACAGATGAAGAAGAATATTCACCACGGAGAACACAGGGACCACGAAGGAAGAAACTAGAGAGGAGATTACACGCGGCGCGATGCGCCGCGTTCGACTATCTCCATGAAGACCTCTGTGCGCTCCGTGGTGAAACGGAAGCCGCGTAAGCGGCTCCCTGGCCCCTTGGTATGAGGGGTGAACCGTTTCGGGGGACGGACGGCGGATGACCGACATCGCCTTTTACCACCTGCAAAAGTGGCCGCTCGAGAAGGCCCTGCCGAAGCTTCTCGAGAAGACCCTGGAAGCCGGCAAGCGGGCCGTGGTCATGGCCGGCTCCGCGGAACGCCTGCAGGCGCTGAACACCCTGCTGTGGACATACGGCCGCGATTCCTGGCTGCCCCACGGGACGGCGCGCGACGGCAGCGCCGAGGACCAGCCGGTGTGGCTGACCACGGACGACGAGAACCCCAACGGCGCCGCCTTCCTGTTCCTCACCGACGGCGCCGCCTCGGTGCGCGTCGCCGGGTACGAGCGCTGCTTCGAGCTGTTCGACGGCAACGACCCCGAGGCCGTCGACGCCGCCCGCGGCCGCTGGCAGGCCTACAAGGATGCGGGACACGCGTTGACCTACTGGCAGCAGACGGTGCGCGGCGGTTGGGAGGAAAAGGGGTAGCACGCCCCGCCGCCGCGGCCCCCGCGGCCCCGGCCGAAAGCTCCTTCCCGGACCCGGCGGGCTCTCATGGCTGCCACCGGCGCGCCAGGACCACGGCCAACACGCTGCCCAGCGCGCCAAGAACGGCCATGGCGAAATACGCCCCGCCGCCGAACGCCGCGTACAGGCGTCCCGAGGCGAGGATGGCAAGGCCCAGTCCCAGGCCCATGACCGCCGCCGAATACAGGCTCTGTGCCGTCGCCGACAGGGCCGGCGGCACCGTGCGGGCGATGAAATATATGGCGCCCAGGTGGGCGGCGCCGAAGGTGAAGGCGTGCAGCGCCTGCACCATCACCAGGACGGGCAGGGCGTCGCTCAGTCCCGTCGCGCTCCAGCGCACGATCCCCGCCACGCCCGCGAGGACGATGAGGCGGGCGGGACCGAGCCGGCGCACCAGGGCGCCGCCGAAGGCAAACAGGATGATCTCGGCGATCACCCCTTCCGCCCACAGCCAGCCGATCACGGCGTCGGAATATCCCACCGCGCGCCAGTGCAGGGTGCCGAAAGCGTAATACACGCCGTGGCTGCCCTGGATCAGGGCGACGGTCGCCAGGAA
>JACZQZ010000088.1 GCA_022545455.1 Pseudomonadota bacterium | reverse complement strand
AGAACGTCGGCGCCCATCCGCGCCAGCTCCAGCGACACTTTCGCAGCCGCGACACCCACCAGCGCGAGCGCAGCCGGTCCCACCTTCCCGAACTTTTCCAAGCCGGTGCGCGCGCGATTCGTCCCACGCCCAACGCCGCCCATATCACCGCCGTAATCCGCCTGGGCTTCACCACCTTGTCCACCGCCTTCACCGCCTGGGCAAAACCCAGGGTCTTCTCGCCCTCGCGCAAATGGAACACCTGATCGGCTCGCGCCATCGCTGCCTCCTCCGCCGCCATTGACCGCCCGGCGGTCGCGGTCCCAGTATCGACGAAACCCAACAGGGAGGGAAGCAATGGCGAAGCGGCTCGACGGCAAGGTGGCGCTGGTCACCGGCGCCGGCTCGATCGGCCCCGGCTGGGGCAACGGCAAGGCGACCGCGGTGACGTTCGCGCGCGAAGGCGCACGGGTGCTCTGCGTCGACATCGACGAGGCGGCCGCGCAAGAGACCGTCGGCCTGATCGAGGGCGAGGGCGGCGCGGCGCTGGCCGAGCGCGCCGATGTGACCGACAAGGCCCAGGTCGACGCCATGGTGGCGCGCGCGCTCGGGCTCTGGGGCAAGATCGACATCCTGCACAACAACGTCGGCATCGTCGAGGCCGGCGGCCCGGTCGAGACCGACGAGGCGAGCTGGGACCGGGTGATCGCGGTCAACCTCAAGTCCATGTACCTGACCTGCAAGGCGGTGCTGCCGGTCATGGAAGCGGCGGGCCGGGGCGCGATCGTCAATATCGGCTCGATCGCCGGCATCCGCTGGCTCGGCGTGCCCTACATCGCCTACGCCGCGAGCAAGGCGGCGATCCTCGGCTTTACCCGCTCGATCGCGCTCCAGTACGCGCGCAAGGGCATCCGCGCCAACGTCATCCTGCCGGGCCTGATGGACACGCCGATGTACGTCGGGCCGCTCAAGCAGGCCTACGCCGGCGGCGACATCGACAAGATGCGGGACCTGCGCCGCGAGCAGTGCCCCATGGGGCGCATGGGCGATGCCTGGGACGTGGCCAATGCGGCGCTGTTCCTGGCCTCCGACGAGGCCAATTACATCACCGCCGCCGAGCTCGTGGTCGACGGCGGCCTGACCGCCAAGGTGTCGTGAGACCCGCGCGGGCGCCGCGCACAGAGGCACAGCGAACAAAAAATTCACCACGAAGGCGCGAAGACACAAAGTATGCACAAAATGAACCGCCGCGCGCAAAGCGCGCAACAAAAGTTCCTTCGTGTTCTTCGTGCCTTTGCGTCTTAGTGGTGAATCTTCTTTACAAGCTCAGACCGGCAGGTCCTCGCCGAGCGACATGAGCGAGGCGTTGCCGCCGGCCGCGGTGGTGTCGATCGAAAGCGTGCGCTCGGTGGCGAAACGGTGCAGATAGCGGGGCCCTCCGGCCTTGGGCCCGGTGCCCGACAGTCCCTCGCCGCCGAAGGGCTGCACCCCGACCACGGCGCCGATCATGTTGCGGTTGACATACGTGTTGCCGACGCGCAGGCGTTCGTGGATGCGCCGGACCGTGCTGTCGACGCGGCTGTGAATGCCCAGCGTGAGGCCGTAGCCGGTGCCGTTGACGGCCTCGATGACCTCATCCAGGCGGTCGGCGGCGTAGGTGACCACATGAAGGATGGGCCCGAACACCTCGCCCTCCAGGAGGTCCAGGCGTTCGATCCGATAGATGCAGGGGGCGAAAAAGGTGCCGTGGGCGCAGGCCTCGGGCAGGGGCGTCCGGCACAGCAGGCGGCCGTCGCGGTCCATGCGCCGCCCGTGGGCCTCCAGCATGGCCAGGGCGTCGGCGTCGATCACCGGCCCCACGTCCGTGGACAGCAGCGCCGGGTCGCCCACCGCCAGCTCGGCGGTCGCGCCGACCAGCATATCGACGATGCGCCCGGCGATGTCGTCCTGCAGGAACACCACGCGCAACGCCGAGCACCGCTGGCCGGCGCTCTGGAAGGCCGAGGTTACGGCGTCCGCCACCACCTGCTCGGGCAGGGCCGTGGAATCGACGATCATCACGTTCTGGCCGCCGGTCTCGGCGACCAGCGGGACGATGGGGCCGGGGCGGGCCGCCAGGGCCTGGTTGATCAGCCGCGCGGTGTCCACCGAGCCGGTGAAGGCGACGCCCGAAACGCGGGGATCGGCGACCAGGGGCGCGCCCACCGCCGGCCCGTCGCCGGGCAGGAGATGCAGCGCCTCGCCGGGCACCCCCGCCCGGTGCAGAAGGTCGACCGCGCGGGCGGCGATCAACGGGGTCTGCGCGGCCGGCTTGGCGACGACGGCGTTGCCCGCCGCCAGCGCCGCGCTCACCTGGCCCATGAAGATGGCGAGCGGGAAGTTCCACGGGCTGATGCAGGCGAACACGCCGCGCCCGTGCAGGGCCAGTTGGTTGCGTTCGCCGGTGGGCCCGGCCATGGCGTGCGCCCCGGCGAAGTCGGCGCGGCCCCTGAGGGCGTAATAGCGGCAGAAGTCGACGGCCTCGCGCACCTCGGCCAGGGCGTCGGCGACGGTCTTGCCGGCCTCGCGCACGCACATCGCCATCAACTCCGCCATTTCGTCCTCGAGCAGGTCGGCGGCGCGCTCCAGACAGGCCGCCCTTTCGTCGGCCGGCGTCGCGTCCCAGCCGGGAGCGGCCCCAGCCGCCTGCGCCACGGCCCGCTCGATGTCTTCCCCTTGCGCCTCGGCCACCGCGCCCACCTGGCGGCGGCGGTCGGCGGGATCGAGAACGGCCCGCTCGCCTCCGCCGCCGGCGGCCGCCCCGCCCACAACCGGGGCCGCCCGCCACGGCCCCGAAGACGCCGCCATGGCCCGCGCCAGGGGCCTGAGGGACGCCGGGTCGCTCAGGTCCAGGCCCCTGGAATTGCGGCGTTCCGTTCCGTACAGGGACGCCGGCGGGGGAATGCGGGGATGGGGCTTCCGGGGCAGCGCCGCCGCCTTGGCCAGCGGGTCGGCGATGATGTCGTCGATAGGCGCCGTCCGGTCCACGATACGGTTGACGAACGAGGTGTTGGCGCCGTTCTCCAGCAACCGGCGCGCCAGGTAGGCCAGCAGGTCCTCGTGGGTGCCGACGGGCGCATAGATCCGGCACCGGGCGCCCAGGCCGCCCTTTCCCACGACCTGTTCGTAAAGGGCCTCGCCCATGCCGTGGAGGCGCTGGAACTCGAAGTCCCGAAAGTCGCCGGCCAGCTCCAGCACCGCCGCCAGGGTGTGGGCATTATGGGTGGCGAACAGGGGGAAGAAGACGTCTTTGCAGGCCAGGATCTTGCGGGCGCAGGCAAGGTAGGAAACGTCGGTGGAGACCTTGCGGGTGAATACCGGATAGCCGTCCAGCCCCTGTTCCTGGCCGCGCTTGATCTCGGTGTCCCAGTAGGCGCCCTTGACCAGGCGCACCATCAGCCGCCGCCGGTGGCGCCGGGCCAGGGCGCAGAGCCAGTCGAGGACGAAGTACGCGCGTTTCTGATAGGCCTGAACCGCCAGGCCGAACCCCTCCCAGCCGGTCGGGGCCACATCGGCGAAAACCGCCTCGATCACGTCCAGCGACAGGTCCAGCCGGTCCGCTTCCTCGGCGTCCACGCACAGCCCGATGTCCGCCTCCTGCGCCTGCCGGGCCAACCGTGCGAGCCGGGGCACGAGCTCTTTCATGACCCGTTCGCGTTGGGCGAACTCGTAGCGGGGATGGAGGGCCGAGAGCTTGACCGACACCCCCGGCCCCTCGACGACGCCGCGGCCGGCGCTGGCCCCTCCGACGGCCGCGATGGCCTGGGAATAGGCCTCCAGGTAGCGCTCGGCGTCGGCCGCGGTGCGCGCCGCCTCGCCCAGCATGTCGTAGGAATACCGGTAGCCGCGGGCCTCGGGTCCGCGGGCCCGTTCAAGGGCTTCTTCGATGGTGCGCCCCATGACGAACTGGCGCCCGAGGATACGCATGGCCTGGGTCATGGCCCGGCGGATCAGCGGCTCGCCGCTCTTGGCCACCAGACGGCGCAGGAACGAGCCCACGTCGCCGAGCGCGCCGTCGTCCATCTTGACCACGCGGCCGGTGAGCATCAGCGCCCAGGTGGAGGCATTGACGAGCACGGAGTCGCTGGCGCCCAGGTGCCCTTCCCAGTCGGCGTCGACGATCTTGTCGCGGATCAGCCGGTTGGCCGTTTCGGCGTCGGGGATGCGCAACAGCGCCTCCGCCAGGCACATGAGCACCACGCCTTCGCTGTTGGACAGCCCGTATTCGCCGAGGAAATCATCCAGTCCGGCGAATCCCGTCCTGCGGCGGCGCATCTTCTCCACCAGGCCGCGGGCGGTGTCGGCGACCCGTTGGAGGGCCGCCGCGTCCATGGCGGCGTCGCCGAGGAGGGCCTCGAGACGGGCTGCCTCGTCGGCCCGGTGGGCCGCCTCGATGGCGCCGCGCAAGGGGTCCGCATCGGGAAACTCCCCGACGAATGGCATGGCACACCTCTTCCGGGGCATTGGGGACGCCTCCGCCGGCCGGCCCTACCCCGGCGGTGGTGCATGGGGCCGGCTTTTTACGGTCTGCGCACCCGAAACCTAAACATCCGTCTATATGGCTACATGTTTGGAGCGCCCAAACTATACGCCAGTACAATGGTTGCAGGCCCGCCGGTATGGCTATCTCGCGTCCGTACCCGCCCCTGGTTCACATCTCCTCCCTTTCCCATTCGGGACCAGACGGGTACCGTTCCTCCCTTTGCAACTGGCCGGGCCCTATGTGGCCCGGCTTTTCTTTGCCTCGGGGCCGGGCCTCGCGTCGGCCCCGCCGGAGGCGGTGCGCGCCTCCATCACGAGGTCGCAGATCTCGCGCACCGCGCCGGCGCCGCCGCCGTTCTCGGTGACGAAGACGGCGGCTTCGCGCACCTCCGGCACGGCGTCGGCGACCGACAGCGGACAGCCGACGGCCCTGAGCAGCGGCAGATCGTTAAGATCGTCGCCCACATGGGCGACGTCGGCCAGGCCGATCCCGAGATCCCGGCACAGGTCCGAGATCACCGCCAACTTGTCCTCGACGCCGATGAAGACATGGTGCACGCCAAGGAGTTCGCCCCGGTGGCGGATGGACTGCGCCGCGCTGGCGGAGACGATGGCGAGTTCGATCCCGGACGCCAGGGCGCGCTTCATTCCGACCCCGTCCCGGACGTTGAACTTGCGACTCTGGCGGCCGTCGTCGGTGAAGTACAGGCCGCCGTCGGTCAGCACGCCGTCCACGTCCACCGACAGCAGCTTCACGGCGCCCAGCCGCTCGACCAGATCGGGGCGCGCAAGTACCGATCGCCGGCTCATGGGCCCCACTCCCCCCGGTTTGCCGCCGCCCAGGGCATCACAGGCGCCGCCCTTCCCGCACCAGGGCCTCGAATTCGGCCGCCGGCAGGGCCGGGCTGAAATAGGACCCCTGCATCTCGTCACACCAATGCTGGCGCAGGAAGGCCAGTTGGGCTTCGCCTTCCACCCCTTCGGCGGTCACCTTCAGGTCCAGGCTTTGGCCGATGGCGATGACCGCCGCGGCGAGCATGGAGGCGCCCCGGCCGCCGCCGATGTCGGACACGAACGAACGGTCGATCTTGATCGCGTCCAGGGGAAAATTTCTCAAGTAATTCAAGGACGCGTACCCGGTGCCGAAATCGTCGGCGGTGAGGTGGATACCCATGGCGCGCATTTCGTCCAGGGTGGCGATGGCGTCGTCGGCCCTTTCCATCAGCGAGCTCTCGGTGATCTCCATCTCCAGGTATTCGGGCGCCAGCCCGGTTTCGTCCAGAATGCGTATGATGTCGGCCAGCAGGTCGGGCTTCGAGAGCTGGCGCGCCGACAGGTTGACGGCCATCCTGAGGGGCGCCAGGCCGGCATCCTGCCACGCCTTGGCCTGAACGCAGGCGGTGCGCAGCACCCATTCGCCAAGGGGAACGATGAGGCCGGTTTCCTCGGCCAGCCGGATGAACTTGCCGGGCGGCACCAGCCCCTCTTCGGGGCTTTGCCAGCGCACCAGCGCCTCCATGCCGACGATTCGCCCGTGGCGCAGACTCACCTTGGGCTGGTAGTGGAGCACCATTTCGCCCTTTTCCATGGCCTGCCGCAGGCGGTTTTCCAGGCTCAGGCGCTCCTTGGCCCGGACGTTCATGTCGTCGGTGAAGAACTGATAGTTGTTGCGCCCCCGCTCCTTGGCATGAAACGCCGCGGCGGCGGCGTTGCGCACGAGTTCGGCCGTGGTACCCCCGTCGTCGGGATAGACGGAGATGCCGACGCTGGCGGTGATCACGATGTCGTCCCTGCGCCCGGCCAGCACCATGGGCCTGGAAACCGCCTCCAGCAGCCGCCGCGCCACCATGGCGGTTTCCTCCGCCGACCGGATGGCGGCCAAAAAGACCATGAACTCGTCGCTCTCCACGCGGCCGATGGAGTCGCGGTCCCTCAGGCAGGATCGCATTCGGCGCGCCATCTCGCCCAGCACGACGTCGCCGACGCCGTGGCCCACGGTGTCGTTGACGAACTTGAAGTTATCGATGTCCAGATAGAGGACGCCGACCCGCTCCCCGGTATGGGCGGCCTGGGCCAGGGCCTGATCGACGCGGTCGTGGATCAGGCGGCGGTTCGGGAGCTCGGTCAAGGCGTCGTAGTTTGCCTGAAAGTTGATGCGCTCTTCATCCTGCTTGCGCTTGGTGATGTCGCTGAAGGCGGCGACATAATACTCGGTGCCGTCGCTTTCCCCCCGCACGGCGGCGATCGACAGCCATTCCGGGAACACCTCGCCGTTCTTGTGGCGGTTCCAGATCTCGCCCTCCCACCGGCCGGTACGCGCCAAGGCGTCCCACATGGAGTCGTAGAATTCGGCGCCGTGGCGGCCGGAACTCAGGATTGCCGGGTTCCTGCCGGCGACTTCTTCCTGGGTGTAGCCGGTTATCTCGGTGAAGGCCGGGTTGACCATGACGATGCGGTTTCGGGAATCGCTGACCAGGATGGCCTCGGCGGTGATTTCGAAGATGGTG
This sequence comes from Pseudomonadota bacterium, assembly GCA_022545455.1. Lineage (GTDB taxonomy): Bacteria > Pseudomonadota > Alphaproteobacteria > Rhodospirillales > 2-02-FULL-58-16 > JACZQZ01. The sequence continues at coordinate 4,308 of JACZQZ010000088.1, read as the reverse complement.
GAGGCCAGCCGCAGGTGCTCCTCGGCCTGTCTCTGCCGGGTGATGTCCTGGACGATCCAGACCGATCCCTTCGAATCGTCGGCGGCGTCGACGGCCTTGCCGAACAGCTCCACCCAGACAAGCGAGCCGTCCTTGCGTTTCATCTGGCATTCGATGACCCCGGTCGCGGCCTCGGCGGGCCGGGGCAGCGCCGCCCGCCGAACCTTCTCGTAGTCACCGGCGGAGGCGCACAGGACCTCGGGCGACAGGCCGACGAGCTCGTCGGTCTCGAATCCGAACAAATCCTCCATGCGCTTATTGACCCAGACGAACCTGTCGCCCTCGAGGCGGGCAACACCCATGTTCGCCAGGACCGTCGCGCGCTCGGGCGTTCGCTTGCCCGGGTCCCGGTCGGCCTCGCGGCGGCCGGGAATCCGGGGTTCGCCGACCGCGGCGGGCGCGGACGGGCCGGAGTCAACGGGCTGGTGCGAACGGACGAGGCCGAAGCGGGCCGCCAGGTCCTCGAAGAACCGACGCGGCGAGGGCCGTGCGGAGTTTCCGCCCGCCCGCATGTCCCTGTCGCGTTCCTTCGTTCCCCGCACTCGTCTCACACCGATGGCAATGGGACATTCGCCGCGCGCCGGCACAGGACCGGCCCGCGTTCCGTCATGCACGAGTTGTAGTCGCCAGCGCGCAAATACCGCAATACAATTCCTTGGCCCGCGGCAAAGGGCGGATTTTCGACGGCCGACGCCGGCCCCGCACGGGCGGATACCCCTGTATCAGCTTTCCCGCGGCTCGGGCGTCTCGGGATGCTCCGGCGCGTCACCGGAACGCGCCCGCCGGCAGGCGCAGGCGACGGCGGCGCCTCCGACCACGGCACCGAGGAGAGCCCCTTTGACGAATGCGGCGGTGGCGACGGCAAGGGCGATGAACGGACCCATGGATCTTCCTCCTTCTCAACGGCCCCTATCCTGATCCCTTGCACGGCACCGTGGCAAGGCAAGAACATCGCCCAACCCCGGCGGGAGCGGTGCGGGCGCGGCGCCGGCGCCGGGAGGAGCGGGCGACGAAATCGTCTCAATCGCCGGCCTTGGCGGCGAGTTCCCCGGCGGTGATGCGCAGGAACGGGACCGGCTCGGGGAAGCCTTTCAGCTCCGCCGTCGCCTCCACCGGCGAGAACGCACGGAGCAAAGACGCGATGCCGGGATCGTCGGCGAATTCCCGCGACATCACGATGTCGCCGCCCCGGCTTTGGCCTTCCAGGCGGGCCGCCTTGTTGGCGGCGGAGCCGTAATAGTCGAGGCGGTCGTTCAGGGTCACCGATATGCAGCGCCCGGCGTGTAATCCGAGCTTGACGGTCATCGGTTCCTTCCCCGACGCCGCGTTGAACGCCGCGAAATCGGCGTGGATCCGGACGGCGCAGCGCAATCCGTCGGGCGGGTGGTTGAACACCGCCATGACGGCGTCGCCGATGGTTTTGACGATGGCGCCGTCATGGGCCCGCACGGCCTTGCCGATGATGGCGAAGTGCTCGCGGACCAGGGCATAGGACCGCGCATCGCCGATCCGCTCATAGAGGGCCGTCGAGCCTTTGAGGTCGGTGAACATCATGGTGATGAAATCGATCTCCACGTCGTCGCCGGGACGCAGGACGTCGGCGGTAAACAGGTCCCGGAAAACCTGCAGCGCGGTGACCCGGTCCGCCGTCAGCACGTCGCGCATCCATCCGCGCTCCTCGACGATGAAGGTCAGCTCCCTCTGCGCCGTGTTGGCGAGCGCAACCTTCCCGGGGGCCGAGGGAGGCCCGGCGGAGACCGAGTCTCCATCGGCGATCACTTCGGGAAACCCCGCCTCGTCCCAATGGACGGTTTCCTCGCCTCCCGCCTCCAGGGTGCGCAGGCGATAGACGCCATGGGGCAGATCGAGTGCCACCGTCCGCCGTTCGCCGGCGCCAAGGGTCAGGTGCAGTTTGATGTGCGGCGTGCTCATCGGTCCGAACAGGCAATATTCGCCGCTGTGCAGGGGCCGGATCGCCCGCGCCGGGTGAAAGGCGAGTTCCACGTTTTTCGAATATTCCTGGTCGAAATCGATGTTGCACGACGAGCAATGGGCGCCCTTGGGCAGTTGGTCCAGCGCCGGCACCGATGCCTTGCCCACCTGGCAGCGCGGGCAAAGCAGGTCCCACCGGAGCCGCAGCAGGCCCTGCCTGACCGCCTCCAGGCAAACCTCGATGGCATGGCGATCCGGTACGTCCCACAGGCGCGACAGCCCGAGCGGCCGGATCGAACGGATGTCCACCTCCTGGCGCCGCAACACGTACTCGGCCAGCTTCCCCGCCAGGCCGTGGCCGTGGGCCGTGGCCTCGATGGCGGCGACCAGGCCGGAGACCCGTTCCTCGGCCCCCGGCATGAGGTGCGGCGGCTTGCAGTCGAATTCCGTCGGGCGCCGGCCGTTTGCGAAGTCGCGGGCGTTCTCGGCGAGCCGGCCGAAGGTTGACCCCGTGGCCCGGAAAAAGCCGGCGGCCAGGATCAGACGCCCCACCAGGTTGGCCGGTTCGGCCTCGAGGGTGTATTCGCCGCGGCAGCCGCCGTCTTGGGGAAAGAGCTCGAAGGTGGCGCACAGGGACTTCAGCGGCCCCGTCCGGAACTCACGGCAATGGCGGAACCACCGGTTGGTGATCCAGTTGGCGGGCCTGTCGCGCCATTCCAGCCGGAACGGACCCACATGGGCACGGCCGATGTACAGCACCGAGCCGTCGGCCTGGGGAATCTCCTCGACATGGTGGTCGGGCAATTCGGCCGCCTCGTTGAAGCGGGCGGTATCGGCGAGGACCGGCCAGATCTTTTCCGCCGGGCTGTCGAATTGCCAGTTCCAGGTTCGGCTGTGCACCTTTGCCACCGGCCGGCGACTCCCTAAACGCCCTCTTTTTCGCCCAGCAGGGCCCTGCGGAAGCGGTTCTTCAGGTGGACGCCGTCCCTGGGCGGCAGCACCAGCGGCATGTCCTCGGCGCGCACTTTGATGGCGAAAAAGACCGGGCCCTGGGCGCCGCGGAGCTCGGCGACGGCGGCGCCGAGGCCGGCGTCGTCACCGACGGTGCCGGTGACCGGCAGCCCGGCGGCCGCCGCGACCGCCGCCAGGTCCACGCCGAAGGCCGTGTGGGTCGCCTGCATGCCGGTCTCGCCATAGCGTTCGTTGTCGAGGACGGCGATGGCCAGGTTCTCCGGCGCCTGCACGGCGACGGTGGCGAGACCACCCAGTCCCATCAGCATCTCGCCGTCGCCGGTGATCACGAGGATGCGCCGGGCGGGCTGGGCCAGCGCCAGGCCGAGGCCGATCAGCGCGGCCGACCCCATGGCGCCCCACAGGGGAAAGGTCAGGGCGTGATCGCCGGCCGCCGTCACGTCCCAGCACGGCGCGCCCAGGCCGGCGACGACCAGCAGGTCTCCGCGGTCGGCGAGAAGGGATTCGACGACCCGGCGCCGGCGCAGGGGATATCTCTCGCTCCGCATCACCGCTTATTCCGCCTGATCCGCGAAATCCTTGATCCCGACGACCGTTTGCGCGATCAGCACCGCCACCGCCGCCGGTCCGTCGAAGGCGGCGCGCCCCCCGGCGGTCACGGTTTCCCCGACCCGGCCCGGCTCGTCCACCCCGTGGACCATGACGCCGGCCAGGCCGAGGACATCGCCGGAAATCCGACCCATGGGCACCTGCCAGGGATTGGCCTCGCCCGCCTGCCCGCGCATGGTGACCACGATGAGCAGCGGAAACTCGCAGTTCCTGGTCAACGACAGCATGTTGATGCAGTTGCCGATGCCGCTGCTTTGCATCAGCAGCACGCCGCGCCGGCCGCCAAGCCAGGCGCCGGCCAACACCGCGATGCCCTCTTCTTCCGTGGTCAGGGGCACCATGGTCATGGTCGGCTCGGCCCCGCACAGCTCGAGCAGGCGGGCATGCCCCGCATCGGGCACATAGGCCACCTGGCGGATATCCATATCGCAGAGGGCGCGGAATATGTCGTCCGGCCACTCAGGTTGGGTTTGTGCCATCCGCCGCTCCGGGATCAGGGCTGGACCTTGCAAAGCCGTTCCACGGGCGCTGGATTAGCACGAAAACGGCCCTTGGGCCATCGCGGGCGGGCGGCGTTCGGGGCACGGAGCGATCCCGTCCCGGCAGCCGGCGAAAATTAGATAAAATTTTAGACAAAGTATAATAAAATAATAGTATAATAAAAACTATTGCTTGTTATACATAGGCATTGTATTTGTTTTATGTTGCTCTTTCCCTAAGAAGCAATAAGGGAGCGACTCTTGCACCCTGGTCTTC
>JACZQZ010000087.1 GCA_022545455.1 Pseudomonadota bacterium | reverse complement strand
CGCATACGGTGTCGGGGGGACACCCCCCGGTGGCCCCCCGGGGCGTCGGGAAGGCTTGCCGATGGGCCGCCATCGCCTGCGCCTCCCCTCCTGCCGAGGAAACGGGAAAAGCGATCGTATGGGTGCACTTTAGCTGATGCAGGCCACTGGGGGACGCGGATCACACCTCCGCCCAACAGACATTCGTTTCGGCGGAAAATTCCTTTATCATGGCCGCCCTGGAAGAGTGCCTGAAGGTCGTTCCATGGCTACCACGGCGTTGATCTCCGTCCTTTGTCCCGACCGCATCGGACTCGTGGCGGCGATCGCGGGCCGGCTGTTCGATCTGGGCGGGAATCTGGCCGACACCACGTTTGCGGTGCTCGGAGGCGGCGCCGAGTTCACGGCGGTCTGCGAGTTTCCCGAGGGCGTTACACCGGAAACGATCGAGGCCGAGCTTCGCGGCCTGCCCGAGCTCGAGGGCGCCAACGTCACGGTCTCCTCTTTCGACCTGGCGCCGGTGCATGGGCCGTCGGGCCACGTCACGCACCGGATCACCGTCAGCGGCGGTGACCGCCCGGGATTGATCGCCCGCCTGTGCGAAGTCTTCGTCCAGTTCGAGGCCAACGTCGTCCGTCTGAACGCGGAGAGAATCCCGGGGCCGCACAACGACGAGTACGTGGTGAACGTTGCGGTCTGGATTCCCGACGCGAGAGCCCGCGCCTGCCTTGCGACCGTCACCAATACGGCGGGCGAGCTGGGCCTGTCGTGCCATTGGGAAGAGGTGTAGGGACCGCCATTCGATGATATTGGTATAAGGCCCGGCGTGTCCGGTCCGCGGGCGAAAGATGGGCCGAAACCTATCCGTTGGTATAAGTGTCCTGTCTCAGAGATTCGTGCACTATACCGATGGGTAATTTCGCCGACCGCCGAATGGAGGCAGACTCGCGGCAATGACACGCATCCGCTGCATGACCGCATTCGCCGCAACCATGGTTCTTAAAGTCATGCGGCAACCGGCGACTCCATCGGGGAAACGTCGGCTGAAGCGTCCCTTTTGAGGGGTATCCGTACAGTTCCTTTTCGTCCCATCGCACGGACTTTCGAAGGAGGGCGACCCCATGCAGATCCCGGCAAGGAGACCTCCACAAGAAACCGAACGGCGGAATTTTAGCCGAAATTCCATCCTGTTGACCGGTGTCCTTTTGTATCGTGACGGCATCGAGGATTGCGTCGTCCGCGATCTGTCGGTGAACGGTGCGATGATCAGCGTCGCCAACGCGCCCGCACAAGGGTCGCCGGCCACCCTGGAGATTGCCCGCGTCGGAGGGTTCCGCGGGCGGGAAAAGGACGTCGCCGGACGCGGGCTCCGCGCCGAGGTGGCGTGGCGCAACAAAGACCAGGTGGGGCTCAGGTTCACCGGCCGGCCCCACGAGATCGCCGAGACCATGGCCGGACTCCTGCCCTGGGCCGTCCTCGACCCCGCCCTGTATTATTAATGAGGGATTAGTGAGGCCCCTGCGGGGCGGGCAAAACCGTCTTCAGATTCCCGGGGCGGCGCCCTCAGGCGCATTGCAGCATCTTTTCCTTGAGGAATTCGGTCATCTCTTCCGCCGGTAGAGGCCGACTGAAGAGATAGCCCTGCATTTCGTCGCACCGGTACTTGCGCAGGATGGCAAGCTGCTCCGCGGTCTCCACCCCCTCGGCGATGACCTTCCGGTTGAGGCTGTGCCCGATCGTGATGATCGCCTTGATGAGCTCCACGTCGTCCGGGTCGGTGGCGAGGTCGGCAACGAAGGAACGGTCGATCTTGATGGTGTCGATGGGAAAGCGCTTGAGGTAGCTCAGCGAGGAATAGCCGGTGCCGAAGTCGTCCATGGACAGCCGGATGCCCATCTCGTGCAACTGGCCGAGGGCGCGCACGCTTTCCGCCGAGTCCGACATCAGCATGCTTTCCGTGATCTCCAGCTCCAGGCCCCCGGCGTCGACGCCGGTTTCCCGCAGCACCTTGCCGACGACGGACACGAAGGACGATTCGCGGAGCTGGCGGGCGGACAGATTGACGGCGACGCAGAGGGGCGGCAACCCCGCGGCGTACCACGCCTTGTGCTGGAGGCACGCGGTCCTGATGGCCCACTCGCCCACCTCCACCACCTGGCCGGTCTCCTCCAGGACGGGGATGAACTGGACGGGCGGCACCCGGCCTATGTCGGCGGAGTCCCAGCGCATCAGCGCTTCGACGCCGGTGATACGGCCGCTGAGGATCTCCACCTTGGGCTGGTAGTGGAGGGTGAATTCGCCCCGCTCCAGGGCCTTGCTCAGGCCGTTCCTGATGATCAGGCGTTGCCGGAACTCCTCGTTCAGGGCGCTGGTGAAGGACTGGTAGTTGGCGCGCCCCTCGTTCTTGGCGCGATCCATGGCGGTGGCGGCGTTCTTCAGCAGGTCGCCGGCGTCGGTCGCATCGTCCGGGTAGATGGTGATGCCGATGCTGGCCGAGACGTACGCCTCGTGGCCGTCCAGATCGAACGGCCGGGCAAGGGAATCGAGGGCGCGCTGGGCCAGGCGGGAGGTGTGCCGGGCGTCCTTCAGGTTGGGCATGATGATGGTGAACTCGTCGCCGCCCAGCCGCGCCACCGTGTCGCTGGTGCGCGCGCAGGCCTCCAGGCGCGCCGACGCCTCCTTGAGCAACAGGTCGCCGAACGCGTGGCCCAGGGTGTCGTTGACCAGCTTGAACCCATCCAGGTTGATGAACAAAAGGCCCAGTTTTGTGCCCGTGCGATCCTCATTGGCCAGGGCCTGGCCCAGGCGGTCGAGGAACAGGAACCGGTTGGGCAGCCCGGTGAGGGCATCGTAGTTGGCCTGGTAGTGGATGCGCTCCTCGTCCTCCTTGTGCCGGGTGATGTCCCCGGTCACGGCGACGTACCGCTCGACCTCGCCGCTGGCCCCGGTAATGGCCGAAACGGTCAGGATTTCGGCGTAGTCGTCGCCGGTCTTGCGTTTGCTCCACACCTCTCCCTGCCACGTACCATGGGCCTTCAAGGCCTTCAGCATCGCGGCGTACCGGCCGCCCTTCTTCTTCAGGGCGGCGTGGAAGGGCGGGTGCTTGCCCATGACATCGACCATGGTGTAGCCGGTGATGTCCGTGAACGCCGGGTTGACGTCGGTCACCCGGAACCGCGCATCCATGATGACCACGGCCTCGCGCATGGTGTCCATCACCTTGGCGGACACCTGCAGCATCTCGGCGCTGCACGTCGCCGGACGCGGCGGGTCCGTGCCTGCGGACCTTTTCAGAGCCAGATTCGCCATCGCGGGTCCCGTGTCTCCACCTCCCGGCCAGCCGCGCGCGCGCGCCGGGCGCCGGGCCACGGATTATTTCCGTGCGTCATACCCCTGCCCCTGCGACGCCATGGCTACGCCGGGGTGGCGGGCAGAGCCGACCGGATTCACAATATCCTGTGGGTATTACCATAAATTGTAGTATCTCTCCCCCAACCTACTACCTTTAGCGTGCCAAAAGGCACGCCCGGGCGCAAGGCCCGAACTGGATCGGTGCCGGCCGTTTCCTGTCCACCGCCGCCGCCGCCTTTCCCCATAACCGAAAAATATGAATAAATGAAAAACGGCGCACCCCGGGCGTCCGCGGGATCCCGCCGCCTCGCGGCCGTGCCGAATGTGCGTTTACCGGCCCGTTTAAGCGCCGGGCAAATATTGGGCTACAGTAGGACCCGGTCCGGGCCATGCCGGGAAAACCGGACAGGAGCGGGAGGGAAACGCCATGAAAGACGGCCTCCGGGTCATGGACAGCGATCTCCACGTCTTCGAGATGGAGGACGTGTACGAGACCTACTTCACCGGCCCCCACCGCGACCAGCGGCCCCGGTACCTGGGCTGGAGTCCGGCCGACATGCCGCACTGGGATGTACAGGGCCGGATGATCCCCCCGTGGGCGACCTCCGAGGCCGTGATCGGCCCGCAGAAATTCCTCCACGCCCGCACGGATGCCCTGTACAAGCCCGTTCTGCAGCGCGGGTACGACGCCCAATCGACTCTCGACGCCATGGACCGGGAAGGCATCGACGTCAGCGTCGTCTACCGTACCTTCGCGCACATGGTGGTCTCCATCGACGATCTGGAACCGGCGTACGCGACCGCCTGCTGCGCCGCCTTCAACGACTGGCTGGCGGTGTATTGCGCCCGGGACCCCGCGCGGCTCAGGCCCGCCGCCATCGTCTCGCTGCACGACGCGGAGCTGGCCGCCGCCGAGGCCCGCCGCGCCGTGGACGAAAAGGGCCATGTCGCCGTGGTGGTGCTGCCCATGCCGTGCAACGGGCGTTACGTCCATGCCCGCGAATACGACGTGCTGTGGGCGGAGATCGTGCGCCTGGGCGTGCCCCTCGTCTTCCACGGAACCAGTGGCGGGGCCGGCGCCGATTACGCCTCCAACCGGTTCCGCGGATTGCCTAATTTTCGCACCCTCAATCATGCCAGCGCCTTCCCCATGGAACTGATGCTGGCCATGGGCGCCATGCTCGTCGGCGGCGTGCTGGAGAGGTTCCCCGACCTGCGCGTCGGCTTTCTGGAGGGCAACTGCGGCTGGCTGCCGTGGTGGCTGGCCCGGCTGGACGACCAGTGGCGCAAGTACGGCGGCGGCGAGAGCGTCAAGCTGTCCGCCCTTCCCAGCGAGTACTTCACCCGCCAGTGCTTCATCGCCACCGACGCCGACGAGGACCTTCTGACGGTCGTCGTCGACAGGTTCGGGGACGACAATATCGTCATGAGCGTCGACTATCCCCACGCCGACGGCCCCTTCCCCAACGGGGTGAAGACCTTCCTCGAGCTCCCCGGGATCGGCCGGGCGAGCAAGGAAAAAATCATGTGGGACAACTGCCGCCGCCTGTACGGATTCGACACCGACCCGGCGGGGTGACCACGGAAGCGTCAGGCGCGCTTCTTGATCAGGAACGTGTAGACGCCGTTTTCCTCGGTGCTGTCGACGAGTTCGTCGCCCGTGGCGCGGCAGAAGGCCTCGAAGTCCTGCACGGCGCCGGGATCGGTGGCGAGCACCGTCAGCGTATCCCCGGCGGCGATGTCCTTGAGCGCCCTCTTGGCCTTGAGGACCGGCAACGGGCAGTTCAGTCCCTTGGTGTCGAGCACCGTCGTCACGGCGTGTTCCCCATTTTTGGTCGGGCGGGCCGGACAAACGCGAACCGCGCCCCCGGGCCGGCCTCGAACGGGCCGCCATTCTACAGCAAGCATCGGGGTTTGTACTCTTTGCCGGGCGTCGCCCGGATGCCCGGCCCTTCGCCGATTCCGGTACTAGGCACGGGCTTGGATCCCATCGGATAATATCTCCCGGCCCGTCGTCAAATCCTTGTGTTGACAGCGACTTTGGATTACATTAGAAGCCTCTAACTTATTATACCGAAACGGTAATTCCGCACGGTCCGGAAGTCCCGCCGGGCCGGGAAGCATGTTGAGCATCGTAATCACCGTCGCCAAGCAATGGCCCGGACACCCCGTCCGGGCGGGGCGGTGGAATGCCCGCCACGTAGCCGTCCGGACATAAGGCACCGGAGCCGATGCAGATCTACCTCCCCATCGCCGAGATGTCCGTAAACGTGTTTCTCATCCTCGGCATGGGAGGCGGGGTGGGTTTTCTTTCCGGGTTGTTCGGAGTCGGCGGCGGCTTCCTGATGACGCCGTTGCTGATCTTCATCGGCATTCCGCCGGCCGTCGCGGTCGCCACCGAGGCCAATCAGATCGTCGCGTCGTCCGTTTCCGGCGTCCTCGCCCATTGGCGACGCGCCAACGTCGATGTCAAGATGGGCCTGACCCTGCTGGTGGGCGGCATCGCCGGTTCCTCCTTCGGCGTATGGCTGTTCACGATTCTGCGCGGTCTCGGGCAGATCGACCTGGTGATCAAGCTTTGCTACGTGGTTTTCCTGAGCGTCATCGGCGTCTTGATGCTGTCAGAGAGCATCCGGACCCTGATGCGCATCAAGCGCCAGATTCGCCGCAAGCGGCACCATCACTATTGGATCCACGGCCTGCCCCTGAAGATGCGTTTCCGCCGCTCGCGCCTGTATATCAGCGCCCTGCTGCCCATTGGCATCGGCTTCCTGGTCGGCGTACTGTCGGCGATCATGGGGGTGGGCGGCGGCTTCATCATGGTCCCGGCCATGATCTACCTGCTCGGCATGCCGACGGTGGTGGTTGTCGGCACCTCGCTGTTTCAGATCATCTTCGTGACCGCCAATGTCACCATCCTGCAGGCCGTCAATAACCAGACGGTGGATGTGGTCCTGGCGCTGATTTTGCTTACCGGTGGCGTCATCGGGGCGCAGATGGGCGCCCGGGCGAGCGGCCGGCTGCAGGGCGAGCAACTGCGCGGGCTGCTGGGGCTCATGGTTGTGGGCGTCTGCGCAAAGCTGACCTATGATCTGGTGGTCACGCCGCCGGATCTGTTTTTCCTTGGCCGAGTGGTGGCGAACTGATGCGCATGGCTCAGTACTTACTTTCACGATTTCGCGCACCATACGACGGTCTTGCGAAGTTTCCGGCTAGGAGCGCGGCGCGCCGTGATGCTGGAGCATCACAAGCGGCGCGCGACGACGCCGGGGGCCGCGGGGGGACACCCCCCGGTGGCCCCCCGGGGCGTCGGGAACCCTTGACGATGGCCCCGCATCGCCCGCCCGTCCCCTCCTGCCGAGGACATGGGAAACGTGATCGTATGATACGCGAAATCGTGAAAGTAAGGACTAGACATCTTCTGGCGGGCGTCGTGCTGTTGGCGGCGGCAACACCGGCCTACGCCGTCGAAGAGCTGGTGGTGGACCTGTCCAGTACCGTGGTGGAGATCACCGCCGGCTTCGTCGGCTCCGAGCTTCTGTTGTTCGGCGCCATCGACGGCGAAGGCGACGTGGTGGTCATCGTGCGCGGCCCCTTGCGCGATGAAATCGTGCGCCGCAAGGAACGGATCGCCGGCATCTGGGTCAACCGGGACGAACTGCTCTTCACCGGCGTGCCGGCCTTTTACGCGGTGGCCAGCAACAGGCCGATGGAGGAATTCCTCCCCGAGGCCGTGGCCGCCAAGAACTGGATCGGGTTGGAAAATCTGTTGCTCCTGCCCCATTGGAAACAACCGTACGCGGAGAACTACGATTCCTTCCGTGCGGCCCTCATCCGCAACAAGCAGCGCCAGGGCCTGTACAGCCGCCAACCGGGCAACGTCATCTTTCTGAGCGGCCGGCTGTTCCGCACCAAGATCAGCTTTCCCACCGCCGTGTCCGTCGGCGAATACGGTATCGACGTCTACCTGGTTCGCGACGGCAAGATCGTGACCGTCGACACCACCCTGCTGAACGTCAGGAAAGTCGGGTTCGAGGCGGGCGTCTTCGGCTTTGCCCACCGCCATTCCCTGGCCTATGGGGTTCTTGCCATTTTCATCGCGGCGGTGGCAGGATGGCTGGCCAGTGTCATGTTCCGCGAGTCCTGAACGAGCTGAAACGGCAACACCCATGGCGGACAAAGCGACGAAAGAGAAAACGGACGAAGGAACGCGCACCTTCCTGTGCGTGGTGGACGAAAGCGAGGAGCTGGCCCAGGCGCTGCGCTTCGCCTGCCGCCGCGCCGTGCACTCGAACGGCCGCGTCGCCCTGCTCTATGTGGTCGGGCCGGCCGAGTTCCAGCACTGGGTGGCCATCGGCGACCTGATGCGCGAGGAGCGTCGGGAGGAGGCCGAGGAGATGCTCCAGGTCGTGGCCTCGGTGGTCCAGAAGCAAACCGGCCACACGCCCGTCATCTACATCCGCGAAGGCAAGATCACCGAGGAACTGATCACGTTGATCGACGACGAAGACAACGACATCTCGGTGCTCGTCCTCGGCGCCGCCACCGGTCCGGAAGGCCCGGGTCCCCTGGTCTCCGACCTCGTCGGGAAAATGGCCGGACGGCTGCGCGTCCCCATCACCATCGTCCCGGGCTCCCTCACCGACGAGCAGATCGACGCCATCACGTGAGCGCCCAGTCGTTCTGACTCCCGGTTTCGATCCCTATGCCGCCCAGGGCAGCAGGACGATGTTGCCCTTGACCGCGCTGTTGGCGATCAGGCGGTGCGCCTCCGCCGCGTCCCGTAACGGCAGCGCCCGGTCGAGGAGTGGCTTGATCTCGCCGGCCTTGACCTGGGCGAGGCCCCATTCGAGGTCCTCGATGTCGCTCGCCATCGAGCCCTTGAGTTGCTTCTGGGCGAAGAACAGGCTGCGCACGTCGAAGCGCACCTCGGGTCCGGCGGCAAAACCGAAGGCGACGATAACGCCCTGCGCCTTGGCGGCCTCGATGCTCTTGGCGAGCACGTCGCCGCCCAGGTTGTCGATCACCACGTCGGCGCCCTGGCCCCCGGTCCACTCCTTGACGCGCTCGACGAAGTCCTCGTGGCGCGTGTTGACCACGAGGTCGGCGCCCGCCTCTTTGGCGAACGCGCCCTTGGCGTCGTCGCGCACCGTGGTGGCGACCTCGGCGCCCAGCGCCTTGGCGACCTGGATCAGCATGGAACCGGACCCGGACGCGCCGGAATGCACCAGAACCTTGTCGCCGGCCTTGACCCGGCCTACGCCCTTGACGGCGTGGACGGCCGTCGCCAGCACCACCGGCAGGGTCGCGGCTTCTTCGGCGCCGAGACCTGTCTCGTCCTTCACCAACGCGCGGGCGGGAACCTCGATATACTGGGCGTAGGTACCCGTGATGTGCAATCCGGGAAGGGCGAAGCTCGGTGCCGTGACGGTCGGGCGGATGTCGGCCTCGGCGTCATCGAGAGCGAAGCCGGGGACGACGATCACCCGTTCCCCTATCTCGCGGCCGGTCACGTTCCGGCCCAGGGCGAATACCTCGCCGACGGCCTCGCCGCCGAGGATATGGGGAAACGGAAGCTCGGGCACGACGGTCCCTTCACGCAGGTTATGGTCCAGGCGGTTGACGCCGGCCGCCAGCACCTTGACCAGAACATGGCCCGGCTTCGGCTTCGGGGTTTGGACGTCTTCGACCTTGAGCACGTCGAAGTCGCCGAATTGGTGAATCACTGCGGCTTTCATCTCAATGACCTCCTGATCGAACGTTGGGTTGACGGTACGATGGGCAGGATAGGGCCCGAAAACCTTTGTGATAATCCATTAAATCGGATAAGGATTTATGCGAAATTCGCAAAGATAGAGGGGATCGGTGGACAGCGTTGCCGGAATGCGCATCTTCGCCCGCGTCGTCGAGACGGGAAGCTTTTCCGCCGCTGGACGGCAACTGGGGATGGCGCCGTCGTCGGTCTCGCGCCGGATCAGCGAGCTCGAATTCGATCTCGGTGCGCATCTTTTTTATCGGACGACGCGCAAACTCAGCCTCACCGAGGCCGGCCGGCTTTACTACGAGCGGGCGTCGCGAATCCTCATCGACGTCGACGAAGCCAGGCTGGCGGTCTCCCAGCTCGACGGCGCGCCGAGCGGCATCCTCAAGGTGACGGTCCCGGCCAGCGTCGCCCGCCTGCACGTGGCGCCGGCACTGGCGGCGTTCCACCGACGCTGTCCGGCGGTGCAGACCGTGCTTTCGGTGACCGACCGCGTGGTCGATCTGGTCGAAGAGGGATTCGACCTGGCGATCCGGGTCGGGCGGCTCCGGGATTCGAGCCTGGTCGCGCGCAAGGTCGGATCGGCGCGCCGCGTGGTCTGCGCCAGCCCCGGGTATCTCGACAGGGCCGGCGTGCCGCAGGAGCCGGCGGAGCTCGCCGGCCACGGCTGCCTGACCTTGCGCTCGCACCCCGGCACCAACGCCTGGCGGTTCGGCGGAGCGAAGGGACCGTCGGTGGTCCGCGTGTCGGGAAGCCTTTTCGCCGACGACGGCGAGGTCCTCTCGGCCGCCGCGGTGGCCGGTCTCGGCCTGGTGCTGGTGCCGCTGTGGCTGGTCGGGCACGAGATCGACCGGGGCCGGTTGCGCGAAGTGCTGCGCGAGTTCCCGCCCGATCCCAGCACAACGCCGCTGTACGCGGTCTATCCCCATCAGCGCCATCTGCCGCCCAAGGTCCGGGCGTTCATCGATTTCCTGGTAGAGCGTTTCGCCGCGGAAACCGAATGGACCGGTGGGTGATCCTAGAGCGGATCGCGGTTGGCCGGAGCCACTTCGTGGCACCGAACCACCGCGTGAATCCGCTCTACATCAATAAGTTAGAGCAAACTCACCAGATTGATGGATCGCCCTTGGCGATTCCCTTCAACCTTGATCCGCTCTAGGGAGAGTTGGCGAACAATTTCATCGGGCCTGTGCGGCGCCGGCGAATTATTGAGCATCGGAGTCTTTCAACACCTTCAGCTCGTTTCCGCACCTGTCCTCAAACATGGGGCCGATTGGCCGGCCAAAGCAGTGGTTTGTTCGGTTGCGATATTTGTCGGAGATGGGAAATCATCGTTGGATGCTCCCGTTGGAAACCCAAAAACTTTGGAATACCACTGCGCTCCAGTTAAATTGGAGCATGCGCAATGTAAGTTTACAGCAACACAACCAGGCCAACGGTTACGGAAGGCGTCAGGAATTCAAAAGGACGAAGTTTTATGACCGGGCCACTAAGCGAAACCTCGCCTGAAGGGGTGTCCGCTCGCAGATGGTTTCGAGCCACTGTCGGAACGGCAATCGGTCTATCTGTGACGGTAAACCTAATCAGCCTGTTGATACCCCCGAATTTCGTGCGTAGCTGGTACGATGCGGCGGGTGCGCTGATGCTGTGGGTCGCGCCTATTTTTATTGCCCACCTGTTATTCTGTTACCCGGCCGCCCGCTTTCTCCGAAAGCGTGAACATTCGCGGTAGTCGCGCATGCAACCTGATCGTTCTCACGCAAAGCGCTAACGATTGGCCGCTCCAACGCTCCTTTCGCGGCTTTGGCGAACTTGCGTCGACCTCTGCCATCGGCGTTCCCTTGGCTCGGGATCGCGGTGATCCCGACAATAAGAAACAGCGGAGGTTTCCTCATGAACACCAGCGACAAAGCCAAAAAAGAACCTCGGCCACTCGACCTGACGGTCAAGTCAGCCGGTCTGCAGGGCCAGTCATTCGTAACGCCCGGCCAGATGTTCAACAAAGCCTGACACGCCTGAGGTCCGCCACCCGTGACGCGTGCGTTGCGGGCGGCGGCCCGCGCCTTACGGGGCAGCCAACCCAGCACGTCGCGTGACTCGCTCGGCATCTCGCGCATGAAGCCGACGTAGCGATCGACCGTCGGAAGGGTCGCGATGGCCGGCTTCTCACTTCGAAGGTCCATGGTGATGCAGCGTCGCTCGGTCATCGCCTGCTTCGCGGCCACAAACAAGGTGTTGGCCGCGTCCTC
>JACZQZ010000086.1 GCA_022545455.1 Pseudomonadota bacterium | reverse complement strand
ATGGTGATAAAGGTCGGCGGCGGCGGCTGGGAGCGGTACCAGGGCCGGGCGCCTTGCGGCGCGGTTTCCGAGGCGGCGGTGCGGGCCGGCGCCCCCCCGGTCGAGGAGTCCGATGTCTTCAGCAGGGTGCCCACCCCGTACCCCCCCAACAGGGCGGCCAGGGTCACCAAGGCGTAGACGAGCTGGCGGCGGGGATTGAGCCGGAAACCCCGCATTTCGCGGGCTGTCCTCTTGGACCGCTTGCCGGCGCCGCCGCCTCGTTGTTTCACCTGCCCCTGCTCCCGCACCAAGGCCCCGGGACCGGGGCCTTGGCGTTACGGTTTACGGGGCGAAGCCGATGCCGTCAATTGCCGCCCGGGGTACTAGGTGCCGTGGGCCAGGTCCTCGAGGATGGGGCATTCGGGGCGGTCGTCGCCGTGGCAGCGGTCGGTGAGGTCGATCAGGGTGCGGCGGATGCTTTCCAGCTCGGCGATGCGCCGGTCAACCTCCTCGATGTGGCCGAGCGCCAGCGCCTTGACGTCGGCGCTGGCCCGGTGCGTGTCCCACCACAACCCGAGCAGGCCGCCCACGTCCTTCACCGAGAAGCCGAGCCGGCGGGAGCGCTGGATGAAGCGCAGGGTTTCCACGTCCGCGCGGTCGTAGTCGCGGTAGCCGTTGCCGGCGCGCATCGCCGGCGGAATGAGGCCGATGCTTTCGTAATAGCGGATGGTCTTGGCGGGGACGCCGCTCTCTTCGGCCACGGTTCCGATGTTCATGGGTATCTCCCGTGTGGTTGGCCCGCACGCCGGGCGGTCAGATGCGCACGCCGCGCAGGCGCAGCGCGTTGCTGATCACCGACACCGAACTCAGGCTCATGGCCGCGGCGGCGATGATGGGGCTGAGCAACACGCCGAAGAACGGGTACAGGACCCCGGCCGCGATGGGCACCCCCAGCGCGTTGTAGGCGAAGGCGAAGAAAAGGTTCTGGCGGATGTTGCGCATCACCGCCCGGCTCAGGCGCCGGGCCCGCGCGATGCCGCGCAGATCGCCCTTGACCAGGGTGACCCCGGCGCTCTCCATGGCCACGTCGGCGCCGGTGCCCATGGCGATGCCGACATGGGCCAAGGCCAGGGCCGGGGCGTCGTTGATGCCGTCGCCGGCCATCGCCACGATCCGGCCTTCGCCCTGCAGGCGCTTGATGACCTCGCCCTTCTGGTCGGGAAGGACGTCGGCCTCCACCTCGTCGATGCCGAGCTTGCGGGCCACGGCCCGCGCGGTGACCAGGTTGTCGCCGGTGAGCATGACGATCCTGATGTCGTCGTCCCTGAGCAATTTTACCGCCTCCGCGGTCGAGTCCTTGACCGGGTCGGCGACCCCGACGAGCCCGGCGATCTTGCCGTCCACGGCGACGAACATGACCGTCTGTCCCTCGCCGCGCAGGTCGTGGGCCCGCGCCGCGAGGTCCCCCGTCTCGACCCCCAGGTCCTCCATCAGCCGCCCGTTGCCGAGGGCGACCGCGCGGCCGTCGACGGTTCCCGTCACCCCCTTGCCGGTCTCGGAGCGGAAGTCGGCCGCCTCGGACACCTGAAGGCCCTTTTCCTGCGCGCCTTCGACGATCGCCTCGGCGAGGGGATGTTCGCTGCCCCGTTCGAGGCTGGCGGCGAGGCGCAACAGGTCGTCTTCCTCTTTCGCAGTCTCCGGGTTTCCGCCCGCCGCCGCGACGACGGAGACGAGCCGGGGCCGGCCCTCGGTGAGGGTGCCGGTCTTGTCCACCACCAGGGTGTCCACCTTCTCGAAGATCTCCAGCGCTTCGGCGTTCTTGATCAGCACGCCCATGGTGGCGCCGCGGCCGGTGCCGACCATGATCGACATGGGCGTCGCCAGGCCGAGCGCGCAGGGACACGCGATAATCAGCACCGCGACCGCGTTGACCAGGGCGTAGGCCATGGCCGGTTCGGGGCCGACGAGGGACCAGACGACGAAGGTCACCACGGAGACCGCCACCACGGCGGGCACGAAGTACCCGGCGACCACGTCGGCGAGGCGCTGGATCGGCGCCCGGCTGCGCTGGGCCTCGGCGACCATCTGGACGATATGGTAGAGCAGGGTGTCGGTGCCGACGCGCTCGGCGCGCATGACGAAGGCGCCGGTGCCGTTGATCGTGGCACCCATCACCGGGTCACCCTTGCCTTTCTCCACCGGCATGGGCTCGCCGGTCATCATGGACTCGTCTATGGAGCTGCCGCCCTCGAGCACCACGCCGTCGACGGGGACCTTCTCGCCGGGGCGCACGCGCAGCCGGTCGCCCACTTCGACCCGGTCCAGCGGGATGTCCTCTTCCGTGCCGTCGTCGCGGAGGATGCGCGCCATCTTCGGCGCCAGGTCGAGGAGGCCGCGGATGGCCGCCGAGGTCTGGCTGCGGGCGCGCAACTCCATCACCTGCCCGACCAGCACCAGGGTCGTGATCACGGCGGCGGCCTCGAAATATAGGTCCACGGTCCCTTCCGCCGAGCGGAACGCGTCGGGGAAGATGCCCGGGAAAAGCGTGGCGATGACGCTGTAGACGTAGGCGACACCGACGCCGATGGCGATCAGGGTGAACATATTGAGCCGCCGCGTGACGATCGACCTCCAGCCGCGCTGGAAGAACGGCAGCCCGCCCCACAGCACCACCGGGGTCGCCAGGGCGAACTCCACCCAATCCGACAGGCGCGCGGAAATCAGCTCCTTGAGGGGCTGACCGGGGATGAGGTCCCCCATCGCCAGGACGACCACGGGAAGCGTGAGCGCGAGGCTGGCCCAGAACCGCCGGGTCATGTCGACGAGTTCGGGATTGGCCTCCTCCTCGACCGTCACCGTGACCGGTTCCAGCGCCATGCCGCAGATGGGGCAGTCGCCGGGACCGTCCTCGACGATCTCCGGGTGCATGGGGCAGGTGTACCGGGTCTGGGTCCGCGGACCCGGCACCGTCACCGGCTCCAGGGCCATGCCGCAGTCGGGACAATCGCCCGGACCTTCCTGCATGACGTCGGGGTGCATGGGGCAGGTGTACATGGCGCCCGCCGGCGCGGCCGCCGCGGGCTTTTCGCCCCCGTCCAGATAACCGTCCGGGTCCGCCTTGAACTTCTCCAGGCAGCCGTTGCAGCAGAAATAATAGGTCTTGCCCTGGTGGTCCCAGCGGTGCTTCGCCGTCGCCGGATCGACCGTCATGCCGCAGACCGGGTCCTTCGCCGGCGCGGACACCGTGTGATCGCTTTCAAGGTTCATGATCGTGCCTTCTCCAGGTTCAGCCGTTGCCCGGCCGGCCCGGCGCTCGCGGATGGCGCCGCCTGTCCGCGGTTTCCGTCCATTCGGCCGGCGCCGGAGCCGGGGCGGGAACCGCGCCGGTGGTTAACGGATCCGTCGATGCCGTCCGGTCCTGCGGTCGAACTCCAGCCGCTTGACCAGGGAATCGTCGACGGTGACGATCTCGGCAATGATGGTTTTTTCGTCCTTCTCCTCCACCTTGCCCACCTTCAGCCGGTCGTTGCCGCGCCACGCCAGGCGGCCTTCGAGGATCTTGGTGACGTCCTCGACGCCGAGTTCCTTGTCCACCGACGAGCCGCCCATCGCGCCCGGGCCACAGCCCGACTTCCCGCCCCGGCCCATCATGCCGTGGCCATGGCCCATGCCGTGGCCATGGCCCATGCCGTGGCCCTGGCTCATGCCGTGGCCGTGGCCCATCATGCCGTAACCGTGTCCCATCCCCCGGCCGTAGCCCATCATGCCGTAGCCGTGCCCCATGCCGGGGCCCATTATCCCGGGGCCGTGGCCGCCACGCTCGTGGGCCGTCGCCGGCGTGCCGATCATCGCGGCGACCGCGAGGATGGCGCCGGCGACAAACGCGGCACCGGCGATTCTTCTGTATCTCATGGTTTCCCCCTTCCCTTTGGGACCGTATGGACGTTCAGAACGGCCGTTTCCCAACGAGGTCCGGCCGCGGGCGGAAACGGGCCCGGCCTTTCGGTTATCCGTCCATGGAGCGCAGTATGGACCTTCCAGTGACTGGAAGGTCAAGGGGTTTCGCGGCCGGCGGCCCGGGCGGGCCGCACTTGACGCTGGCAGGGCCGCACTGCATGATTCCGGGCCGTTCCCCGGTGGGCGGCCCGGGCGGGACGGAGCATGGGCCATCCGTTTTCACATCCAGGTTGAGGAACGCGGACTTAGCGTGTTGAAATGTTTCTCTTAATCGACAATTACGACAGCTTTACCTACAACCTGCGCCACTACCTGGGCGAACTCGGCGCCGGGGTCGAGGTGAGGCGCAACGACGCCCTCGGCGCCGACGAGGCGATGGCCCTGGAACCCGAGGGAATCGTCATCTCGCCGGGCCCCTGCGATCCCGACCGCGCCGGCATCTGCCTGGAGCTGATCGCCAAGGCCGCCGGACGCATCCCCATCCTCGGCGTGTGCCTGGGCCACCAGTGCATCGGCCAGGCCTTCGGCGGCCGCGTGGTGCGCGGGCCCAAACCCATGCACGGCAAGGTCAGCCCCATCCGCCACCGGGGCGGCGGCGTGTTCGAGGGCATTCCCAGCCCCTTCACGGCGACGCGCTATCATTCCCTGGTGGTGGCGCCGGAAGGACTGCCGGACTGCCTGCGGGTGACGGCGGACAGCGACGACGGCGTCATCCAGGGCCTGGCCCACCGGGACCTGCCCATCCACGGCGTCCAGTTCCACCCCGAAAGCATCGCGTCGGAGCACGGCCACCGGTTGCTCAGGAATTTCCTCGACATGGCGGCGCGGGGAAACATGGCGGCATGACCGAGACTCCGAAAAACGCCAAGCAGGACATGAAGCCCGTGCTGGCGAAGCTGGCGGACGGCGGCCACCTGGACGCGGACGAGGCCGAGGCCGCCTTCGACATCATCATGTCGGGCGACGCCACGCCGGCCCAGATCGGCGCCTTCCTGATGGCCCTCAGGGTGCGCGGAGAGACCGTGGAAGAGATCACCGGCGCCGTGCGCACCATGCGCGCCAAGGCCCTGCGCATGGAGGCGCCCGCCGGCGCCATCGACGTGGTCGGCACCGGCGGCGACGCCTCGGGCACGTTCAACATCTCCACCGGCGCCGCGCTGGTGGTGGCCGGCGCCGGCGTGCCCGTCGCCAAGCACGGCAACAGGGCGCTGTCTTCCCGGTGCGGCGCCGCCGACGTGCTGGCGGCGCTGGGGGTCGATATCGACGCCGACATGGGGCTGGTGAAAAAGGCCCTGTGGGAGGCGGGCATCGGGTTCCTGATGGCGCCCCGCCACCACGGCGCCATGCGCCACGTGGGCGGGCCGCGGGTCGAGATGGGCACGCGCACGATCTTCAACCTGCTCGGGCCGCTGTCCAACCCGGCGGGGGTCAAGCGCCAGTTCACCGGCACCTTCGCCCGCCACTGGATCGAGCCCATGGCGCGGGTGCTGGGCAATCTGGGCGGCGAGCGGGCCTGGGTGGTGCACGGCGCCGACGGCCTGGACGAACTGACGACCACGGACGTGTCCTATGTGGCCGAGCTCGCGGACGGCCGGGTGCGCTCCTTCGAGGTGACGCCCGAGGACGCCGGCCTTTCCCGCGCCGCCCCCGAAGACCTCAAGGGCGGCGACCCCGGGACCAACGCGGCGGCCATGCGGGCGATGCTGGACGGCGAGCCCGGGCCCTTCCGCGACGTGGTGCTCTATAACGCCGCCGCCGCCCTCATCGTCGCCGGCAGGGCCGGCACCCTGAAGGACGGCGTGGCCCTGGCGGCGGCGGCCATCGACGGCGGCAAGGCGCGGGCGGCCCTGGAAAAACTGGTGGCCATCACCAATTCCGCGCCCGCCGGGGACGAAGGCGCTTCCCCATGAGCGACATCCTGGCGCGCATCCTGGCCGACAAGCGCGAACACGTGTCGCGCAACAAACGGCGCCGTCCCCTGGGCGCCGTCGCGGCGGCCGCCCGGGAGGCGCCGCCGGTCCGCGGTTTCGCCGACCGCCTGGCGGCGGCCGTCCGTGCCGGCGGCTACGGCCTGATCGCCGAGATCAAGCGGGCCTCGCCGTCCCGGGGCCTGATGCGCGCCGACTTCGATCCGGCGGCCCTGGCCGGGGCCTTCGAGGCCGGCGGCGCCGCGTGCGTTTCCGTGCTCACCGACGAGCCCTACTTCCAGGGTGCGGACGGGTTCCTGATCACCGCCCGCGCCGCGATCCGATTGCCCGTCCTGCGCAAGGACTTCCTGTTCGATCCCTATCAGATCGTCGAATCCCGGGCGCTGGGGGCCGATTGCGTGCTGGTGATCATGGCGGCGGTGGACGACGCCTGCGCGCGGGAGCTGGACGACGCGGCCCGGGAGCTGGGCATGGACGTCCTGGTCGAGGTCCACGACAGGGGCGAGATGGAGCGCGCCCTGGCCCTGGAGGCCCGTCTCATCGGGATCAACAACCGCAACCTCAAGACCCTCGCCGTGGACCTGTCCGCCACCGAGCGGCTGGCGTCCGCCGTCCCGGCGGACCGCATCCTGGTCAGCGAAAGCGGCCTCAATTCGGCGGACGACCTGGTCCGCATGTCCAGGGCCGGCGCCAACTGTTTCCTCATCGGCGAATCCCTGATGCGCGCCGACGACGTGGCGGCGGCGACCCGCGCCCTGCTCGCCCGCCCCCAGGCCGCCGCCAGGAGGGCTTAGTACCCTCAATCACAATAGGATGACACGTGTGACGGTCATGGGTGGCCATTCGGCTAGGAGCGCGGTTCGACGTGATGGAGGCCCATCATGAGAGCCGCGCGACGACGTCCGATGGCCACCCATGGCCGCCCGAAGGGTCGCTTTTCGCGCCTTTTGGGGGCGTCAGCGCCGCTTGACGATGTCCCGCATCGCCGGCGCGACGCTTCCTGCCCAAAAGACGCGAAAAGACGATCACACGTACCATCCAATTGTGATAGAGGGTACTAGGCATGGCCGAATTCACCCATTTGGATTCCGAGGGCAACGCCCGGATGGTGGATGTGTCGGACAAGGACGCCAGCGAACGGACCGCCACGGCCAAGGGCTCGGTACTCATGCGGCCCGAGACCATGGCCATGATCCTCGAGGGCGGGGTGAAGAAGGGGGACGTGCTGAGCGTCGCCCGGCTGGCCGGGATCATGGGCGCCAAGCGCACGCCTGACCTGGTGCCGCTGTGCCATCCCCTGGCGCTGACGTCGATCACGGTGGACCTGACGTGCGACGCCGAGCGCAACGCCGTCGACATCACCGCCACCTGCAAGCTCACGGGCCGGACCGGCGTCGAGATGGAGGCGCTGACCGCGGTCGCGGTCGCGGCGCTCACCGTCTACGACATGTGCAAGGCGGTGGACCGGGGCATGCGCATCGCCGACATCCGCCTCGTCCACAAGGCCGGCGGCAAGTCGGGGACGTTCACGGGGGATTAGTACTCACTTGCACAATTTCGCGTATCATACGACGGTCTTGCGAGGTTTCCGGCTAGGAGCGCGGCGCGCCGTGATGCTGGAGCATCACAAGCGGCGCGCGACGACGTCCGGGGGCCTCGCAAGACCGCCCTTCGGGTCGCGTTTCCCGCTTCCTCGGGGCGTCGGGAACGCTTGCCGATGGGTCCGCATCGCCCGCGCGTCCCCTCCTGCCGAGGGAACGGGAAACGCGATCGTATGACACGCGAAATTGTGCAAGTGAGTACTAGCATGATCTCCGTCGCCGAAGCCCTCGCCCACGTCACCTCCGGCGTCCGCCTGCTCAGCGCCGAACAGGTGGGCGTGGCCGACGCGCTCGGCCGGGTGCTCGCCGAGGACGTCTCGTCGCGGGTCGCCTACCCCCCGGCGACCGTGTCCGCCATGGACGGTTACGCGGTGCGCGCGGCGGACGTGGCCGAGGCGCCGGCCACCCTCAGGCGCATCGGCGAATCGGCGGCGGGCGCCGGCTTTGCGGGCGCCGTCGGCCCCGGCGAGACCGTGCGCATCTTCACCGGCGCGCCTCTGCCCGAGGGCGCCGACGCCGTCGTCATCCAGGAGAACACGGAAACGGAAGGCGATTCGGTGACCATGCTGGAAAGCGCGCCCGCCGGCAGGTTCGTCCGTGCGGCCGGGCTGGACTTCGACAAGGGCCAGGTCCTGTTGCGCGCCGGCATGGTGCTGACGGCCCGCGACGTCGGCCTGGCGGCGGCCATGAACGTGCCCTGGCTCAAGGTGCGCCGCCGCCCGCGCATCGCGCACATGGCGACGGGAAACGAGGTCGTCATGCCGGGCGAACCCCTGGGCCCGGACCAGATCATCAGCTCCAACAGCCTGGCGCTCGGCGCCTATGTCAAGGCCCTGGGCGGCGAGCCCATAAACCTGGGCATCGCGCGGGACGACGAAGAGTCGCTGCGCGGCATCCTGGCCGGGGCGCGCGGCGCCGACCTGCTGGTCACGCTCGGCGGCGCCTCGGTGGGGGAATACGACCTCGTGCGCAAGGTCCTCGGCGACGAGGGGCTGGATCTCACCTTTTTCAAGGTCGCCATGCGGCCGGGCAAGCCCCTGGTTTTCGGCCGCCTGGGCGATATTCCCGTGCTCGGCCTGCCCGGAAATCCGGTCTCCGTCGGCGTCACCTCGGTGGTGTTCCTCAAGCCGGCGATGGAGGTGATGCTCGGCATCCGCCGCGCCGAAGGCCCCGCGGCGACGGCGCTGCTGGGCCGCGACCTGGGCGAAAACGACCGCCGCCAGGAATACATGCGCGCCACCGTGGACGTGGACGGCGACGGCGCCCTGGTGGCGACGCCCTTCGACGCCCAGGACAGCGCCATGATGGCCGGCCTGGCCAGGGCCGACTGCCTGGTGGTGCGCCCGCCCCACGCCCCGCCGGCCAAGGCCGGCGAGCGCGTCGAGATCATCCGCCTGCGCGAGGGCATGATCTCCGTCTGATCCGGAAACGTATGGCGATCGCGGGCGGCGCAACGGGCAAAAAGAGTGCTTGACTGGGAATGAGAACCAAACTAGAACATGTGGAAACGTTTGTCTTTTGTTCTATATCTTGTGGGGGCCGGAAGTTCCGGGCACAAGGGCTGTAACGGCATCGGCGCCGGGCCCGGATGGGGCGGTTTCCGCCCTCCCGGCGGCGGCGCCGGGCGGCACATGACGGGGGAGCACATGCTGACCAGGAAACAGTACGAGCTTCTTGTATTCATCAACCAGCGCCTGGCGGAATCGGGGATTTCGCCTTCGTTCGACGAGATGAAGGACGCCCTCGGCCTGCGCTCCAAATCGGGCATCCACCGCCTGATCACCGGGCTCGAGGAACGGGGCTTCATCCGCCGCCTGCCCCACCGCGCCCGCGCCCTCGAGGTGCTGCGCCTGCCCGAGAACATGGAGTCGCCGGCACGGCCGGCGCATGCCGCGGCCACCGCCGACGGCTTCTCACCCAACGTCATTCAGGGGGACTTCAAGCTCCCCGGCGTCCCGGTCCCGACCGACAGCGAGGCCGTGCAACTGCCCCTCTACGGACGCATCGCGGCGGGCACGCCGCTGGAGGCCCTGCGCGACCATTCGGTGACCGTCGACGTGCCGGCGAGCATGCTGGGGACGGGGGAGCACTACGCCCTCGAGGTCGACGGCGAATCCATGATCGACGCCGGCATCCACGACGGCGATACGGTGGTCATCCAGCGCTGCGACACCGCCGACAACGGCTCCATCGTCGTCGCCCTGGTCGACAATTCCGAGGTCACCCTCAAGCGCCTGCGCCGCAAGGGCAATTCCGTCGCCCTCGAGCCCGCCAACAAGGCCTTCGAGACCCGCATCTTCGGCCCCGACCGGGTCAAGCTGCAGGGCCGCCTGGTGGGGCTCATCCGCAAGTACTGATCCCGAAATTCAAGAGGCCCCACCGGTCGGCACTGTCGCCCACCACGGCGCAGGCGCCGCGAGTCAAGGCGCGCTTTTCCACGGCCTGGGCCGCACCACCCAGGGACGATTGCCCCGGCCCCCGTTCACCGTTTCCACCCTGGCGCCGCCCTTTTCCAGCCACAGGGCATGGCCCCCTTCGCGCCACAGGTCGAAGCGGTCGATGACGGTGTGGGCCGACGGGCAGCGCCGCCGCACCGGCACCACGCTGACGATTACGTCGGCCATCGCGCAGTCCTCGAGCAATGCATCGGGCCGCCGCACCAGGGCCACGACCTGGCCCTTGGCCCGGTAAATGCACCCGAGCGCGTCGCAGGTGAGGGCGAGACGGGCGTCGGGCCCTTCCCGCGGCCACGCCGCCGCCGTCTCCTGTCCCACCCGGCGCAGCCAGGTCTCGCGGCTGAACCGGGCCGTCCTGAGCGAGGACAGCCAAAGCTCTCCCGCCGCCGCGCGCACCGCCAGCAGTTTGCCGGCGCCATCGACAAGCACGTCCGGCGGCCGGACGAGAAGCACGCTTGCCAGGCCCGCCGCCACGCCCACCGCACCCCACAGCCGCCAGGGGCGCCGCCACAGGCATAGCCACAGCCCGCCGAAGACGATGCCCGCCAGGCCCCACATGGGCATGGCGGGGACGATGGTCACCGCGCCCGGCCACGCGGCGACGGTTTCGGCGGTGCGGATCATGACCTCTACGCCCCAGCCCAGGGGCATGAGCGCCACGCTCTCCAGCCCCAGGGGCAGGAGCAGGAACGCCGCCACCGCCCACGGCATGATCCACAACGCCGTCACCGGCACCGCGACAAGGTTGGCGGCCAGGCCATAGGCCGCGAAACGGTTGAAGTGATAGACCGCGAACGGCGCCGTCACCGCGCCGGCGATGAGCGTGGTCAACGCCACCCCGCCCACATAGAACAGTATGCGCCGCCAAATTACGGGCGGCCCGTCCCCGCCAAGGCGACGGCGCCCGCGCACCACTTCGTAGCCCGCGATGAGCGCGGTGACGGCGGCGAACGACAACTGGAAGCTGGCCCCGAGCAGGCTTTCCGGGTGCAGGAGCAGGATGATGACGGCGGCCCACGCCACCGTGCGCATGGAAAGTCCCCGGCGATCCAGGAGTACGGCCAACAGCACCAGGCCGATCATCAGGAAGGCCCGCTGGCTGGGCACCGTCGCCCCCGCCACCAGGGCATAGGCGAACGCCCCCGGGATGGCGGCCGCGGCGGCCCATTTCTTGATCGGATAGCGCAGGGCGAGCGGCGGCACCAGGGCCAGCGCCCCGCGCAGGCCGAAGAACAGAATCCCCGCCACCAGCCCGATGTGCAGGCCGGAAATAGCCAGCAGGTGGGCCAATCCCGAATCGCGCACGGCGGCCATGACGGCGGGCGGGATGGCGCTCCGCTCGCCGGTCATCAATGCCGCCGCCACCGCCCCCGCCGGCCCTTCCAGGCTGGAGAGAACGCGCTGGGCGATGTGTTGGCGCACCCGGGCCAGGCCCAGCCACAGGGCGTCCAGCCCCTCGTCGCCGC
>JACZQZ010000171.1 GCA_022545455.1 Pseudomonadota bacterium | reverse complement strand
TTGCGAGGCTTCCGGCCGTCGTCGCGCGCCGCTTGTGGTGCATGCACACCACGGCGCGACGCGCTCCTAGCCGGAAACCTCGCAACGCCGTCGTAGGGGTACAATTTAGCTGATACAGGCCACTAGTGCCGGCCTCCGCGGCCGTGGCCCGCGCCGTCACTTCCGGCGCCGTCACGCGGGCCCTCCGGCGACCAGCAGAAGCTTGCCCTTGGTCTGCCGTCCCTCCATGGTGTCGTGGGCCCGGGCCGCCTCGGCCAGGGGAAGTTCCCCGTGGATGGCGATGTGCAGGCGGCCGTCCGCGACCATGGCGAACAGGTCCGCCGCGCGGCCGCGGATCTCGTCGGCGTCCGCCGTGTAGGAGGCGAGATGGGGCCGGGTCAGGAACACCGACCCGGCCTCGGCCAGGTCCAGGGGGTCGACCGAGGTCACGGCCCCCGAACTGCCGCCGAAGAGCGCGCAGGTTCCCCGGCGCCTGAGACAGCGCAGGCTGCCCGCGAAAGTGGCCTGGCCGACGGAATCATAGACCACGTCCACGCCCGTGCCGCCGGTCGCTTCCAAAACGGCATCGGCGAAATCCACCTGGGTGTACACGATGGCGGCGTCGGCGCCGAGGCGGCGCACGATCCCGGCCTTTTCCTCCGTCCCCACGGTGGCCAGGACCCGGGCGCCCCGGTGGCGGGCGAGCTGGATCACCAGCTGGCCGACGCCCCCGGCGCCGGCGTGCACCAGGCAGGTGTGTCCGGCCTCCAGCGGGAACAGCGACCGGGTGAGGTAATGGGCCGTGCACCCCTGCAGCATTAAGGTGGTGGCGACCGGGAAATCGATGCCGTCGGGCACGCGCACCAGCCGCCAGGCGGGCACCACCGCGAACTCGGCGTAACTGCCCAGGCTCAGGCAATAGGCGACCCGGTCGCCGGTCCGCAGTCCGTCGACGCCGGCGCCCACGGCGTCCACCGTGCCGGCCCCTTCCATGCCGAGGGTAAAGGGCGGCACGTTGCGGTAGGTCTTCAAATTCTTGTAAACGCCCTGGCGCATGTAGACGTCGATGAAGTTGACGCCCGCATAGGCGAGCCTGACCAGGACCTCGCCGTCGCCGGGTTCGGGCACCGGCACGTCGGCGAGGGTCAGTTCCTTCGACCCGCCGTACGCGTTGACCTGAATCGCCCGCATGGTTTCCCCTCCCCGGTTTGGTCAGTGCCGCAACGCCCGGGCCATGGCTTTACCCACGTCGGACGGCGTGTCAAGCACGCTGACGCCGGCCTCGCTCAACGCCGCGTGCTTGGAGGCGTAGCTGCCCTTGTCGCCGATGACGATGGCCCCGGCATGGCCCATCCGCCGGCCCGTCGGCGAGGCGCCGCCGGCGATGAAGGCGGCGACGGGCTTGGTCATGGTGGCGGCGTACGCGGCCGCGTCTTCCTCCATGGAGCCGCCGATCTCGCCGACGATGACGACGGCGTCGGTGCCCGGGTCCCGGTCCAGGATTTCCAGCGCCTCGCGGGTGGTGGTCCCGATGATGGGGTCGCCGCCGATGCCGATGAAGGCGGACTGGCCGAAGCCGGCCTGCACCAGATTGAGGCAGACCAGGGTCCCCAGGCTGCCGCTGCGCGAAATCACGCCGATGCGCCCCGCATGGAAGATGGACCCGGTGAAGGCGGGCATGAAACCGATGAAACACTCGCCCGGCGTCACCAGCCCCGCGGTGTTGGGGCCGACCACCCGGGTGCCGCCTTCGCGCGCCGCGGCCAACAGGTACATCACGTCGTGGACCGGGATGTGCTCGGTGAGGATCACCAGCCCCTTGGCCCCGGCCTCGATGGCGTCCAGCGCCGCCTCGCGGACGCCGAGCGGCGGGATGAACAGCACCGAGACATCGAAGCCGCCGTCCGCCATGGCCTCGCGGGCGCTGGCGTAAACCGGCACGGTGCAATGGGTGATGCCCGCCTTCTTCGGGTTGACCCCGCCGACCACGCGGGTGCCGTATTCCTGCATGCGTTCGGTCCAGAAGGTGCCCTGCTTTCCGGTGATGCCCTGGACCAGGACGCCTGAGTCGCCGCGCACGATCATCGCGCCGCCTCCACCGCCGCTCCGATGGCCTCGTCCATGGTGTCGAAGGGCTCGACCCCGAGCCGTCGCTTGAGCATGGCGACGGCTTCCTTCTCGCCCGTGCCGTGGACGCAAAAGAACATGCCGACCGTGGGTTCGAGCTCGTCCACGGCGTCGATGACCCCTTCCACCATGACGTCGGTGCGGGCGAACGCCCCGCAGAAGTTGATGACGATGCTTTTCACCCCGGGAATGGAGAGCACCAGTTCCAGGGCCGGCTTGGCCTGGGTATAGGCTTGGCCCCCGATCTCCAGGAAATTGGCCGGGCGGCCGCCATGGTGGCGGACCACGTCCATGGTGGTCATGGTCAGGCCGGCGCCGTTGGCCAGCACGCCGACGTTGCCGTCGAGCTCGATGTAGCGCAGCCCCAGCTCCTGGCCGCGGGCCTCCAGCCCGGTGAGGCGCTCGGGCGTGCCCTTGGGCGCGATGCCGGGCTGGCGCTTGACGGCCGAATCGTCGAGGGTGAACTTGCAGTCCAGGGCCACCAGGCCGCCCGCTTCGGTGACGGCGAGGGGGTTGATCTCGAGCAGCTCGGCGTCGTTGCCGCGATACGCCGCGTACAGCCGGACCAGCACGTCGGCGACGGCCGCCGCTTGGTCGCCCAGGTCGAGGCCTTCGAGCATGCCTTGCGCCGCCGCCCGGTCGAACCCGGCGCGGATGTCCACGGTGGCGCGGCGGACCCGGGCCGGGTCGGTGCGGGCCGCGTCTTCGATGTCCATGCCGCCAAGGGTCGAGAACAGGACCAGCGGCCCCTTGGACGGCGGGTCGTTGAGCACGGCGGCGTAGTACTCGCCGGCGACCGCGGCGCGCTCCTCGACCAACACGCGCTCCACCCGGTGGCCGCCGATGTCCATGCCGAGGATGGCGGCGGCCGCGGTCCGCGCTTCGTCGGCGCCGTCGGCGGGCCTGATGCCGCCGGCCTTGCCGCGCCTGCCGGCGGGCACCTGGGCCTTGATGATCACCGGGCCCAGGTCGCGTGCCGCCCGGGCGGCCTCGTCCGCGGTGGCGGCGCAGCGGCCCCGGGGCACGTCGATGCCGGCCGCGGCAAGCAGCGGCTTGGCCGCGTGTTCCTCGAAGTTCACCAAGTACTCCCCTGCACGATTTCGCGCCCCATACGACGGTCCTGCGAGGTTTCC
>JACZQZ010000085.1 GCA_022545455.1 Pseudomonadota bacterium | reverse complement strand
CAAAGCACACCGTTAACGATGCAAAGCTGGCGTAGCCCATCCTCCGGCGAGAGGTCTTCAATGTCGGCCTGCTTGTGAACGTCGGTGAACAACCCATGCCGCTTCCCGAGCAGCTCGACTGCACGTATCGCCGGCCCGTGCTGATTGGCAGCCTTCGCATCTCTGTATGACTCACGGAGCATGCCGATCACGTCATCTATCGTGACATCGGTCCGCGCCGCAACCTCAGCCTGGAGTTCCGAAATCCGGGATTTGACAATGACTTTTGATAACAGCCGGCTGGCTTGTTCCTGCGCAGTCTTTTCACTGTAGCCGGCCCGTATCGCAGCCTGGGTGGCGTTCAGGTCCACGAGGTACTCATGGCAAAAGCGTTCTTGCTTGGGGGTAAGCGTAGTCATTCTGTCACCTCAATCGGTAAATGTTATATTATAACATATTTCCTCGATGAGCAATTCGGGGGAAAGCCCGATGTTGTCATTGGCTGTCATCGCCATTTCAAATGCCGTGACACACAATCCGGCAACTGCGCTTGTGCGTCATAAGGCCTTGGGGGGTGGTAGGGTTCCGGTTCCCCAAAGCCTTCGCGGACAACCTCATCACGGCCTGGGTCGGTGTTGGCACGTCAGAATGACCGCTCCAACACCGTGCGAAACCCCGTCACCGTGGTTGCCACGCGCCCTAAAATACCCCGAAATCGATTCCCGTGCTACCTATTTGCTACCTAGGAAAAAAACGGGGTTAGCCATAAATGACTAACCCCTTGATTTAATTGGTAGCGGAGGAGGGACTCGAACCCCCGACACGCGGATTATGATTCCGCTGCTCTAACCAACTGAGCTACTCCGCCCCGGGTGCCGCCTGTGCCTGCACGGGCGATCACGGCCTATACGTCCAAATCCGAAAGCGTGTCAAGGGAGCGCCCCGCCGGCGGCCGGCGCCGTCTCTCCCAGCCGCTCGCGGGCCCGCCGCCCGGCGTCTTCGATCTGCCCCGGCGACATGCCGACGGTGAGGCCGTCGCGCACGTCCGGCTCGACGTCGAGACCACCGGCGACGGCCAGATCCAGCCACATGAGCGCCCGTACCGGGTCCTTCCGGACCCCCGTGCCGCGGGCATAGAGGGCGCTCAGGTTGAGCCGCGCCGCGCCGACGCCGTTTTCCGCCGCCTTCTCGTACCACCGCGCCGCCCGCGCCGCATCGGCGGCGACGCCCCGGCCGCGCTCGTACATGAGGGCCAGGTTGTACTGGGCCGGCGCCGATCCGCCTTGCGCCGCCTTCTCGTACCAGCGCGCCGCCCGGGCCAGGTCCCTGGGCACGCCCCTGCCCTCGTAGTGCAGCAGGCCGAGCTTGTACTGGGCCTGCACGTGGCCCTGCCGGGCCGCCTGGCGGTACCACGCGGCGGCGGCGGTCACGTCCACCGGCCCGCGGACGCCGGTTTCCAGCATCAGGCCCAGGTAGAACTGGGCCCGCACATGGCCGGCCTCGGCGGCGCGGTCGTACCAGCGCATGGCCTGGCCGTAGTTGGCGGGGGTGGGAACGTCCGCCGCCGGCGCCGGCGCACACCACAGACCCGCCGCAAGCGCGGCGGCGAGGGTCAAAACTCTCATCGGGGCCTCCCCGAGGACCGTCTTTCCGTACAGTCTAGCGGTAGTACTCTCTATCACAATAGGATGGTACGTGTGATCGTCTTTTCGCGTCTTTTGGGCAGGAAGCGTCGCGCCGGCGATGCGGGACATCGTCAAGCGGCGCTGACGCCCCCAAAAGGCGCGAAAAGCGACCCTTCGGGCGGCCATCGGACGTCGTCGCGCGGCTCTCGTGATGGTCCCCCATCACGTGGAGGCGCGCTCCTAGCCGAATGGCCACCCATGGCCGTCACACGTGTCATCCTATTGTGATAGAGGGTACCAGGCGCGATCAAAGGGGACGGGGAAATGCATCCCCGTGGGCCACGGTCTTCTTAAACAGGCGGAGGCGGGCGGGGGCGGCTAGTGGTTTTTGCCGCCGGCGCGGCCTGCCCTTCGGAGGTGTCCCCGGCGGCGGGCTCGGCCTTCAGGTCCTCGGCCGGCTCCGGTTTGCTGCGGACGCGCGGCGGCGCCGGCTGGGGGATGGGCTCGGGGTCGCGCACGAAGAAATCCACCGCCGGCGGCGCCGCAAGGGTGGGCGGCGGCGGCGGCTCGGGCCGGTCGTAGCGGCTGGGGTGGGGTCCGTAGTAGTTGACCAGGCGCCGCTCGTCCCGGTGTTTGGGCGTCTTGTAGCACTCGACCCCGCTGACCGACTGGCCGATGGACTGGTAGCAATAGACGGGCTCGACGTCGTACACCGCCTCTTCGTATGCCGACACGTAGCCGCAGGCGCCGACGAGGGCGGCCACGGCGGTCAGAACCAGGGTGTCGCGCATCACCATAGATTGGCGCTCCTCCGGCGGCCGGGCGCCGCCATACCCTTTCCCGATCCCTATGCAAGAACGGGGCCGGGGGGCCGCCCCTCCGTCCGCCGCCCCCGCGCGGCCAATGTTTCCAATACCTTACACTAATTCGCCGCGGACGTCGATCACCGTGCGGCCCCGCACCCGGCCCTGGAGGATCTTGCCGCCCAACTCGGCAACCCCGGCCAGGGGGACCACGTGGGTGATGCGTTCCAGCTTGTCCTTGGGCAGGCCCTCGTCCAGGCGCCGCCAGGCCTCGAGCCGCCTTTCCAGCGGGCACAGGTTGGAATCGATGCCGAGCAGATTGACCCCGCGCAGCAGGAACGGGATCACGGTCCCGGCGAGCTGGGGCCCGGCGGCCAGGCCCACCGCGGCGCAGCTCGCCCCATGGCGCAGGGTGGCGAGGACGCTGGCCAGGGTCGCCGCCCCCACGCTGTCGATGGCGCCGGCCCAGCGTTCCGAGCCCAACGGCCCGTTGGGCGGGGTCTCCAGTTCGGCGCGCTCGACGAGGACGGCGGCCCCCAGTTCGGTGAGGTAATCGTGGGTCTCGGGCCTTCCCGTCGAGGCGGCGACCCGGTAGCCCAGGTTGGCGAGCAGGGCGACGGCGATGCTCCCCACCCCGCCGGCGGCGCCGGTGACCAGCACCTCGCCCTCGCTTTCCGGCGTCAGCCCGTGTTCCTCCAGGGCGATCAGGGCCAGCGTCGCGGTGAAGCCCGCGGTGCCGATGGCCATGGCCTGCTTGAGCGTCATGCCCGCGGGCAGCGGCACCAGCCAGTCGGCCTTGACCCGCGCCCTGGTGGCGTAGCCGCCCCAGTGGACCTCGCCGACCCGCCAGCCGGTGAGGATCACCTCGTCGCCGGGCTTGAACGCCTCCGAGTCCGAGGCTTCCACCGTGCCCGCGAAGTCGATGCCGGGCACATGGGGATAGGACCGCACGATCCGGCCGAGGCCGCCCAGGATCATGCCGTCCTTGTAATTGAGCGTCGAGAAGGCGACGGCGACGGTCACATCGCCGGCCGGCAGGGCGTCGTCGTCCAGATGCCTGATCTCCGCCGTCACCTTGCCGTCCGCCTCGTCGAGCACGAGGGCGGTGAATCCGTCGTTCTCGGCCATGTTGTCCTCCCTTCCGCGCCGCCGCGCCATGGTGTGTGCCTTTCTTGGCGGCCGGCGGCATTCTTAAGCGCCCGTTACTCGGCGGTCAATCGGGCTGCCCCGACAGCCGCAACTCCCCGTCTCACCCGTCGGCCAGCCGCCAGCGCACCGTCCCGCCGGCCATGAACGGCGTGATCGTGCCGCCGCCGGCGAGGGGCACCGTCTCGGGCACCACCCAGTCGGCGCGCTCCAGGGTCACGGTGCCGGTGTTCACGGAAAGCCCGTAGAAGGCGGGCCCGTTGAGGGCGGCGAAGGCTTCCAGCCTGTCCAGCGCGCCTTCGTCCTCGAACACCTGGGCGTACAGCTCGAGCGCCGCCGGGGCGGTGAAGACGCCGGCGCAGCCGCACGCCGATTCCTTCTCGGCCGTGGCGTGGGGCGCCGAATCGGTGCCCAGGAAGAACCGCGGGTCCCCCGATGCGGCGGCGCGCCTGAGGGCGACGCGGTCGCGCTCGCGCTTGGCCACCGGCAGGCAGTACAGATGCGGGCGGATGCCTCCTTCGAACATGGCGTTGCGGGTGATCATCAGGTGATGGGCGGTGATGGTGGCCGCCAGCCGGGGCGGGTTTCCGTCGCCCCGGTCGCGCACGATATCCACCGCGTAGGCGGTCGTCGCGTGCTCGAACACCACCTTGAGGGCCGGGAAATCGTCGAGCAGGGGCAGGAGCACCCGGTCGATGAACACCGCTTCGCGGTCGAACACGTCGACGTCCGGGTCCGCCACCTCGCCGTGTACGAGAAGCGGCATGCCGATCTCCTGCAGGCGCTCCAGCACCCGGCGCACGCGGGCGATATCCGTCACGCCGGCGGCCGAATGGGTGGTGGCGTGGGCCGGGTACAGCTTGACCGCCGCGAACACGCCGTCGGCGAAGCCCCGGGCCACCATGTCGGCGTCCGTCGCGTCGGTGAGGTAGCACGTCATCAGCGGCGTGAACCGGGCGCCCGCGGGCAGCGCCGCGACGATGCGCTGCCGATACGACGCGGCCGCCTCGGCGGTGGCGACCGGGGGGACGAGGTTGGGCATGACGATGGCGCGGCCGAACCGGCGCGCCGTCAGCGGCACCACCGCGGCCAGCACGTCGCCGTCGCGCAGGTGCACGTGCCAGTCGTCGGGCCGGCTGAGGGTGATCCGTGCGGTTTCAGCCACGTTCGCGCATCCTTGCAGCCGCCCGCCTTATATTACGGGAAAAAAACCAGGAACGGTTTGCGTGTTCCCCCGCCGTCCCTTGCGTCCCTTTTTCGCCTACGCCTCAGGCGCCGCCGCCGTCCTCGTCCAGATAGGCGTCCACCCTGCGCCAGGTGTGCAGTTTGCCGCAGGCGGGACAGGGAACGGACTTCTCGCCGATCCGCACCGACTCGAAGGCATGCCAGTCGAAGGTCATGCCCGTGTAAACCGGCTTTCCCGTTTCGGGACAGGTGATCATCACCCGGGCCATGGGTGCCTCCCTCAAACGTTTACACACAGGCGCAGGAACCCGGCAGCCGGTACCCTCGGGCGGACACCGCCGGCGTTCCCCCTGTCCGGCCGCGCCAGTGTAGAGGAAAATCCCGATTTTTGCCAGACGTCCCTGTCCCGCGGTGCGGCGCCGGTCTCAGAACTTGCGCGCCTGGACCACGTTCACGTTTATGGTTTCCTCGCCCAGCGCCTTGCACGCCTCCAGCCGGTGCAACCCGGACACCAGGACGAAGCGGTCGCCGTCCCGGCGCACGCCGATGGGCGTCTGCAGGCCGTCTTCCATGATGCTCTCGGCCAGGGCCTCGACGGTCTCGGGGTTCACGTCCTGGCGCCGCTTGACCGGTACGTATATGTCGTCGATGGCGATGGTTATGGTTTTCACGGCCGGCTTCCCACGGGCGCACGGGTTTCCGTCATGTTAGCAAAAACGGTCTTTCGGCGCCATCGGGCCGGCGCCGGGAGCCTCGTTCATGTCTCCGACGCCAGGGTCTCGAAGACGTCGCCTTCGGCGGCCAGGCCCAGGATGTGGACGCGGTGCCAGAGGGCGAAGAACAGGAGGTTCCAGGCGGCCCGGCCCTGCCGTTTGCCGGACCCGGCGAACAGGCCCTCGACCGCACCCGGCCGGCAGGCCTCCCGCACCCCGGGCTGGTTCGCCACCAGGGGTCCCAGGTCCCTGCCCCGGCCGGCGATCCAGCCGGTCACCGGCACGGTGAAGCCGCGTTTCCTGGAGAACGGGCGGGCCGAGGGAAGCCGGCGCTTGACGAAGCGCCGCAGAAGCCACTTGCCCAGGCCGCGCCGCACCTTGAGCCGGTCGGGCAGGCGGAAGGCCACCTCGGCCACCCGCGGATCGAGAAAGGGCGTGCGCCCCTCCACCCCGTGGGCCATGAGGCAGCGGTCCAGCTTGGCGAGAAGGTCGTGGGGCAGCCAGTCGGTGCAGTCCACGGCCTGGGCGACCTGCAACCGGGTGCGGCCGGGCCGGTTTTCGGCAACCTCGGCCATCCCGATTCCGGCGCGCCAGTTGCCCGGATACGTGCGCAGCACGTCCATGCCGTCGAAGGCGCCGCGGGCCCGCATGGGCCGGCCGCCAAACAGCCGCCAGCGGGCGTTCCTCCGGTAACGGCCGTAGCCGGCGAACAGTTCGTCCCCGCCCTCGCCGGTGAGGATCACCTTGAGGCCGGCCTCGCGGGCCAGGCGCGCCAGCTTGTAGCTGGGCAGCAGCGCGTAGTCGGCGGCCGGGTCGTCCATGGCCGCGGCGACGGCGGGCAGCAGCCGCCAGAAATCGTCCTCGGCGAACTCCACCGCTTCGAAGCGCGCCCCGGCCGCCTCGGCGACGACGCGGGCGTGGTCCCGTTCGTCGGCGACGCCGGGCGCGGAGAACCCGGCGCAAAACGCGTGCACCGGTTCGTCGTTGAGCTCGCGCATGAGCGCCAGCAAGGCCGACGAATCGACGCCGCCGGACAGGAACATGCCGTAGGGCACGTCGGAGCGCTGGTGCACGGTGACGCTGTCGGTCAGCGCTTCCTCCAGGCGGCGGCCGGCCTCCGCCGCGCCCCAGGCCTCGGGCGCGCCGTCGGGCAGGGCTTCCCGGCGCCGGCGTTTGACGACGTGGCCGCGCTCGACGACGATGGTCTCGCCGGGCAGCAGCCGCTGGATGCCCTTGAAGGCCGTCCTCCGTCCGCAGGTGAACTGCAGCTGGAAAAGCTCGTCCCGGCTTTCGGTCCTGAGGGCACGCGCCGCCAGGTCCGCCTTGAGCAGGGCCTGGGGCTCGGAGGCGAAGGCGAACCGGCCGGCGGATTCGGTGTAATAGAGCGGCTTGATGCCGAAGGGGTCGCGGGCCAGGACCAGGCGGTTGCGCGCCCGGTCGTGGATGGCGATGGCGTACATGCCGCGCAGGAGTCCGGTGAAATCCAGGCCGTGGCGAAGGTACAGATGCAACGCCGGCTCGCAGTCGGACCGGGTGGTGAATTCCGCGCCGGCCAGGTCCTCGCGCAGTTCCACATAGTTGTAGATCTCGGCGTTGGCGACGATGGCGGCGCCGTCCGCCGCCCCCGCCGGCGCATAGATGGGCTGGTCGCCGGTTTCCAGGTCGATGATGGCGAGCCGGGTCTGCACCATGCCCACGCCGTCGGCCATGTGGCGCCCGCGCCCGTCCGGCCCGCGGTGGGCGAGCGCGTCGGCCAGGCGTTCCAGGGCCGGCTCGCTGGGCGGCGAGCCGTCGGCGGTCATGATGCCGGCGATGCCGCACATCAGGACGTTACCTTTTCGAAGAAGTCGAGATAGCGTTGCACGCCTGCGGCCTCGGTGAAGCGCGCCTCGTATTCGGCGCGCCCTTTCCCGGCGAGGTGCGTGCGCAAGGCTTCGTCGCCGACGACGCCGCGGATGGCGTTGGCGAGCGCCGCCGCATCGTCCACCGGCGTCAGCACGCCGGTCTCCATGTGCTCTATCAGGGTGCCCGGACCCAGGCTGTCGGCGGCGATCACCGGGACGCCCTGCGCCCAGGCCTCGATGACCACGTTGCCCAGGGGCTCGCGGCGCGACGGACAGACGAAGACGTCGGCGGCGGCGAAAAGCGCCGCGGTGTCCTCGCGCCAGCCCAGGAAGCGCACCCTGGGCTTGACCGCCAGGTGCTGCGCCAGGCCTTCCAGCTCGCCGCGCAACGGCCCGTCGCCGGCCAGCCACAGGTAGACGTCGGGGGCCTGGGCCAGGGCCCGGAGCAACACGTCGAAGGCCTTGTTCTCGTGCAAGCGGCCGAGCGCCAGGAGAACCGGCGCGCGGGGGGGGGTGAACAGCTCGGCGCGGGAGACCGGCAGCGCCCTCTCCTGGCTGGCGAAATTGGGCAGGTAGTGGGCCCGGCCGGCCGGCCAGCCCGATTTCTCCAGGTATTCCACGATGTCCTCGGTGTTGGCGATCAGGTGGTCGCAGCGCCGGTAGTACTTGACGTCGTAATAGCCGCCGAGCCGGCCCACGTGAACGAAATCGCCGCGCGGACACAGGCGCGTCGCGCGGTTCATCCAGGTGACGACGACGGCGGGGCGGAAACGCCTGATCTCGCGCCGCAACGCCATGCGCGTGCGCACATCCAGCGGGTTGCCGAAGGGCAGTTGCACGGGGTCGACGCCGCCGGCGCCGAGGATGGCGGCGCGCCGGGGGTGGCGCCGGATCGCCACGCGCTGCTCGAGGCCGGCCCGATCGAGGGCCAGCACGAGGCGGGTGAAGAAGGCCTCGGCGCCGCCGTATTCGCCGCCGGCCATGGCCTGCAGGACGCGCATCAGGGCCTCATACCAAGGAGCGCCTTGGTATCACCCGGGCATGCCCCGCATGCCGCCGGTTCATGCCGCCCGGCCCTGGCAGCGCCGCCACAGCGCCCGTGCCGCGGCCTCGGCGGCGTCCACGCTGAGGCTGTCCATCAGGGAAGCCGTCGCCCGGTGGTCGAAATCCGGCGCGCCGACCAGGTCCTCGTAGGGGATCGCCGTCCGCGCCACCGCCGTCAGCGGACCCCAGGGAGCGTACCGCTCGGCGTCGCTGGGCCCGAACAGGCCGAGGGTCGGGACGCCGCTGGCCGCCGCCATGTGCATAAGGCCGGAATCGTTTCCCACATAGAAGGCGCAGCGGCGAAGGCAGGCAAACACCGCCAGAAGGTCTCCCTGTCCGACCAGGTCGATGCACCGTTCGGGCGGTATGGCGTCGATCAGGGCGCGGGCCGCGGGCCGTTCCGCCGCATGGCCGAATACGGCGACGCGGGCGCCGGGCAGGATTCCGTCGGCGGCGCACAGACGCCCAACCAGTTGGGTGAATTTCCCGGCCCCCCACATCTTGGCCTCCCAGTTGGCCGTGGGCCCCACCGCCAGCACCGGCGGCCCGTCGGGAATGAGGGCCTTGCCCTTTGCCTGGTGCTTCTCCGCGACCCACAGGCGGGGCGCCGGCGGGTCCGCCTCAAGGCCCGCCACCGCGGCCAGTTGCCGCACCCGGTGCACCGGCTCGCGGCCGCCTCCCCGGCGGCGCCGCGCCCCGGCCGCCAACAGGTACGGTATGGGCGAATTCCTCAGGTCCACCAGGACGTCCCAGTACCGCCCCACGCAGGCCGCCCACAGGCGCACCCAGTGGAGCGAAAACGCCTGCTTCTCGAGGACGATAATGCGCTCCAGATTGGGCACGGCCTCGAACAGCGGCGCCGCCATGGGCCCGCAGGCCACGGTCACGCGGGCGTCGGGGTTCTCCCTGATCAGGTGGTCGAGAAGGCCCGTGGACAGGACCGCATCGCCGACGCGGGTCGCCGTGATGAACAGGATCCTCATGGGCCCGGCGGCCGGCGTGGTGGGATGAAGCCGCCAAAACGGACGCAGTCGGTGATCGGAATGGCGTGCATTTCGCGTGTTTATACGTCGGGCGGCCAAACTTGCAAAGAGCACGCCCCTTGCCAAGGCCCCCTCGATGTCCCAATTGATAACGCGGACGGCCGGGACAACGGGTTATATGAGAGGCGCATGGCGGCACCATCATACGCGTTGCTGGAGGACCGCGGCCTCATCGCCGTCGAGGGCGAGGACGCACGCGGCTTCCTTCAGGGGCTGGTTTCCAACGACGTCGACAAGGTGGGCGCCGGGTGCGCGGTGCACGCCGCGTTTCTCACCCCCCAGGGCAAGTACCTGCACGACTTCTTCATGGTCCAGATGGGCGACGCCCTGGTCGTCGACTGCGAGGCCGGGCGCGCCGACGACCTTATGCGGCGGCTCGGCGTCTACAAGCTGCGCGCCAGGGTCACCCTGAGCGAGCGCACCGGCGATTTGGCCGTCGCCGCGCTGTTCGGCGAGGGCGTCTTCGAGTCCCTGGGCCTTCCCGGGCGGGCCGGGCAGGCGGCGCCGTTCGCCGGCGGCCTCGCCTACGTGGACCCGCGGCTGGCCGCCGTTGGCGCGCGCGCCGTGCTGCCCCGCCCCGGCGCCGGACAGGCCCTGGAGAAGGCCGGGTTCGCGGCGGCGACGGCGGCCGAATACGACACCCTGCGCCTGGGCCTGGGCCTGCCCGACGGCAGCCGCGACATGGTGGTGGAAAAGGCGACCCTGCTGGAGAGCGGTTTCGATGAACTGAACGGCGTCGACTGGGACAAGGGGTGTTACATGGGCCAGGAGCTTACCGCGCGCACCAAGTACCGGGGACTGACCAAGAAGCGTCTGATGCCCGTGGACATCGACGGCCCCGTCCCGCCCTCGGGCACGCCGGTCATGGTGGACGGCAAGGAGGCCGGCGAGATGCGCTCGGCCCGCGGCAGCGTCGGCTTGGCGCTGATCCGCCTCGAACACCTGGACAAGGCGGCCGGCGCCCGCTTTACCGCCGGCGAGGCGCGCATCACGCCGAGGAAGCCCGACTGGGCGGCGTTCTAGCCGGGCGCCGGCCGCCCCCCGCGCCCACCCCGTAGGCTCCGACACCATGGTCCCCGCCATCCTGCAACGTTCCCCGGAGTTCCTTGCCCCCATCGCCGTCCTCTACGGGCAGCGGCTGGAGCGGTTCGGCGCCCGGCCCCTGGGCGTCATGTGGAGGAACGAGGACGGCCAGCGGCTGCGCTTCGAAATCCTGGTCCGCGTCGTGGAGGACGAGGGCAAGGCGGGCGGCGTCACCATCAACGACCTGGGCTGCGGCTACGCCGCCTTCTTCGATTTCCTGGCACCCCTGCCCGTCATGCGGGGCGGCCGGTACTTCGGCTACGACATCTGCGAAGACATGGTGGATACGGCGAGGCGCCGCGTCGACGACCCCCGGGTTTCCCTGTTCCAGAGCCTGATCGCCACCCGCGAGGCCGACTACTCCTTCGCCTCGGGGACTTACAACCTGAAGGCCGACGTGGACGAGGGCGAGTGGACCGACTACGTGAAGGCGAGCCTGGCCCAGTTGTGGTCGAGGACGGCCAAGGGCCTGGCCTTCAACATGCCGGGCGCGGACGGCGGAAGCCCAGAAGACGGGCTCTATTACGGCGATCCGCAAGGGTTTCTGGACTTCTGCCGGGAGGCGCTTTCGCCCGACGCGACGCTGATCGACGACTATCCCCTGCCCGAGTGGACCATCCTGGTGCGCCGGTAGCGCGTATGGATGGACACGGATAGACACGGATAAACAACGGTCCGGGATCGCCGGATCGCACTATGAGATGGTGGCACCGACACCTCAGCCGGAACGGTAAGGGGGAAGAACCACGTTCTTGGCAAGTCCCAAAACTCGAAGGCCGCGGATCATCCACCAGGTCATATCCACTTCCCACCAGCGAAGCCCGTGGCGGGCGGATCGGGGAAACTCATGATGGTTGTTATGCCAGCCTTCCCCATAACTGATCAATGCTACCCACCAGCAATTCGTGGAATGGTCCCCGGCGTCGTATGACCGGTAGCCAAACGAATGGGTAGCACTGTTGACGAACCAGGTTGAATGATAGACAGCCACCAAGCGCACGAACATGCCCCAAACCACGAACGGCAAGCCCCCGATCAGGAAAAGCAC
>JACZQZ010000084.1 GCA_022545455.1 Pseudomonadota bacterium | reverse complement strand
ACCGCAACGGCGGCTTACCAAGGCTTTCGGACGGCGTCGCGCACGCTTCGCGATGCCCCGCATCGCCACAGCGCACGCTCCTGGCCGAAAACCTTGGTAAGCCGTCTCTATGGGTCATGATCAGCGCTCCTTGGTATCAGGGCCGGTTTGAGAAGTCCGGCGCCGGCGGAACGCCGGGTTCACGTCGCTTCCCCGGCGGCCCCGGCTTCGTCCTCCTCGTCGTCGCCCTGGGCCGCGGCGCGCTTCCTTTCGATGATGCGCACGGCCCAGATGGATATCTCGTAGAGCGCCATGGTGGGCAGGGCGAGGCCGATCTGGCTGATGACGTCGGGTGGCGTCAGGATGGCGGCGGCAACGAAGGCGATGACGATGGCGTACTTGCGCTTCTCCGCCAGGCCCTTGGACGTGACCATGCCGACCCGGGCGAGAAGGGTCAGCACCACCGGCAACTGGAAGCACAGCCCGAAGGCGAAGATCAGGCGCATGACCAGGGACAGGTACTCGTCCACCTTGGCCTCGAGCTGGATGGGCAGCCCCCCGGCGCCGCCCATGGACTCGAAACTGAGGAAGAATTTCCACGCCAGCGGAAAGATGAAGTAATAGACCAGCGCCCCGCCGGAGAAGAAGAGGATGGGCGTGGCCACCAGAAACGGCAAAAAGGCCTTCTTTTCGTTCTTGTACAGGCCGGGCGCGATGAACTTCCAAAGCTGCATGGAGATGAACGGGAAGGCGACGAACAGGGCGGTGAAGAACGACACCTTGATATAGGTGAAGAACGCCTCGTGCAGGCCGGTGAAGATCAGCCGCCGGTTGCCCCCCATTTCGGTCAGGATGTCGGCCAGAGGCTGCACCAGAAAGGCATAGATAGCGGGCGCGAAGTAATAGGACGCGAAGAACAGGACGACGATGGCGATCAACGAATGGAGCAGCCGGCGGCGCAACTCGACCAGGTGATCGAGCAGCGGCATTTTCTGGTCGCCCAGGGTGTCGTCGCGGTCTTCGTCCGCCACTGTCGGCTATCCGCTGGCCTTGGCCGGAGTATGGACCTCATCTTCCGGGTCCGGCGGCGCCACCTTTGCCGCGGCCGCCTTTGCCGCGGACGCCGCCTTCCTGGGCGCGGCTTTCCCGGACGCCGCCTTCCTGGGCGCCGCTTTCCCGGACGCCGCCTTCCTGGGCGCCGCTTTCCCGGACGGTGCTTTCCCGGACGCCGCCTGTTCGGGCTCCGCTTCCGCGGCCGCCGTGCCGT
The DNA here is from genome assembly GCA_022545455.1 of Pseudomonadota bacterium. Lineage (GTDB taxonomy): Bacteria > Pseudomonadota > Alphaproteobacteria > Rhodospirillales > 2-02-FULL-58-16 > JACZQZ01. Next base: position 10,329 of record JACZQZ010000084.1, on the reverse strand, counting down.
CGGACCCTGCCCGGGCGGCCGTGCCCAGGTCGGTCTCGATGTCGCTCATGTCCATGTCGCGGGAGATGTCGCCGGTGGGGTCGATGGTGTTCTCGATCTCCTTGCCGATATCCAGGCCGGACGCCGATACCAACTGGTCCTTGACGTCGTCCAGTTCGGCCTCGCGCATCACGTCGTCGAGCCCGCCCTGGAAGTCGCGGGCCAGGGTCCGCGCCTTGCGCACCCACTTGCCCATGGTGCGCAGTGCCCGCGGCAAATCCTTGGGTCCGATGACGAGGAGGGCCAGGACCGCGACGATGAACAGTTCCTGCCAGCCGATGTCAAACATGGCGGCTCAGTGCTCCCGGCGGCGGGCGAAACCGCCCGCACATCCTCAGCCTTCCGCCGCCCGGTCCTTTTCCGGCGCCGGCGCAGCCACCGATTCCGATTTCAGGACCTTCGGTTCCTCCTCCGAGGCGATCTCGTCCTCGTCGTCCTTCATGCCCTTTTTGAAGGACTTCAGCCCCTTGCCGAAGTCGCCCATGAGCCCGGAAATCTTGCCTCTGCCGCCGAACAAAAGGAGGACGACGGCCAGGACAATCAGCCAGTGCCAGATGCTAAACGTACCCATATCCGTTTTTTACCCAACTGTAATACCGTTTGCGTTGCGCGGATAATGGCAGAAAGCCCTGGCCGCCGCAACGCCACCCGCGATACCCAGTGGCCTGCATCAGCTAAAGTGCACCCATACGATCGCTTTTCCCGTTTCCTCGGCAGGAGGGGAGGCGCGGGCGATGGCGGCCCATCGGCAAGCCTTCCCGACGCCCCGGGGGGCCACCGGGGGGTGTGTCCCCCCGACACCGTATGCGGGGGGCGCCCCCGCGACCCCCGGGGGGCCACCGGGGGGTGTCCCCCCGACACCGTATGCGGGGGGCGCCCCCGCGACCCCCGCGGGGCCGCCGGCCTCCCGGCCGCCGAATTTCCCGGCGTGTCCCATGCTCGCCGAAAGAGATCGTCTGAACAAGTCAAGGAATGCGCCGGCCGCCGGGCGAAAAAAAACTGCGGGCCCGGTGAGGGGGCCCGCAGCGCCGAAGTCCAGGTGAGATGGAAACGCCGTCGGGGGTTGCCCCGTCTTAGTTCTTTTTCTTGGCCGCGCAGGGGTTGCAGGGATTGCACGCCTTCTTCGCCGCGCACGGATTGCACGGATTGCAGGCCTTCTTCGCCGCGCACGGATTGCACGGGTTGCAGCCCCTCTTCTTCGCCGCACACGGATTGCACGGTTTACACGCCGCGAGCTGGATCAAGGTGTCCTGGCCCGCAGCCTTGGCCGCGTCGGGCAGGACGCTCAGTGCCCCGGCCCCGGCAAGCGCCGCGATGCTCAGAGCGGTCATAGTTTTCTTCAACATTTATTCGTCCTCCTCTGTCCGGATACCCGGCCGGTTCCGCCCGGGCCTCAGGAATTATCTCGTCTCCCTACTAGCTAACGCCACATGGGCGCAGGCGCTAATAAAACCACTTCACAACACCGTGAACGGCCGACTCCCGGCGGTGGTGGAAATCCTCCCATGGCGCCCGTTCACCCCTTGTGCTTGCCGACGGGACAAAAAAACGGCGGCACTGTATGTGCCGCCGTAGCGTCGAGGTACGCAGTATACCGGGGCCCCTTGAGGGAAAAGACCCCGGCGTCCCGCCTAGAATTTCTTGCGGAATTCTTCAGGCAGGAAGGTCATGGAATCCTGGCCCTCGCCCATGCTCATGTGGCATTCGGCGCAGAACTTGACGCTGGCCGCGCCCTTTCCCTTGGTGGTGCCGAACACCGCGCCGTTGGGCATGATCATGGTGTAGCGCCAGTTGCCCGTCTTCGGGCTGAAGCCCGCCGTCATTTTCTCCATGACGAAGAGCGGACCGGCCGAGGTGCTGCCGTCCGGCCGCACCGCGAAGCTGTCCTTGGCGAGGACCGAGCCGGCCGGCATCGGCCCCGCCTTCTCGAACTTGGCGTAGCGCCGCGCCGCGGCCTTGTTGGCGTAATTGTTGACGTAACGGCTGCCGTGGGTGGCGGACTGGTACGCCGATGTATTGACCCGGGTCCAACCGGTGTAGCCGCTGACCGTCTTCAGCCCGCCCTTGGCGTAACTGGCGGTCATTTCGCCAATCAGGCATTTGTACACCGCCGTCGACTCGGCCGGGGTGATCGCGGCCGCTGCCGACGGGCCGCACGGGCCGCATGGGCTGCACGGACCGCAGGCCTTCTTCGCCGCGCAAGGGTTACAGGGGTTGCACGCCTTTTTGGCCGCGCACGGGTTGCACGGATTGCAGCCCCTCTTTTTGGCCGCGCAGGGATTGCAGGGGTTGCACGCCTTCTTCGCCGCGCACGGGTTGCACGGACTGCACGCCTTTTTCGCCGCGCAGGGATTGCACGGATTGCAGCCCCTCTTCTTCGCCGCACATGGGTTGCACAGCGCGGCGGTCCTGAGGCGCGGCACGAAGCACTTCGAAGACGCCGCGGCGCCGGCCGCACATGGGTTGCACGGATTGCACGGGTTACAGGCACCCTTTGCGGCGCACGGGTTACACGGGTTGCACGCCCTCTTCGGGGCGCACGGGTTGCACGGATTGCATCCCTTCTTCGCCGCGCACGGATTACACGGATTACACGGTTTACACTGGGCGAGCTGGATGGGGGCGGGCTTCGGTCTGGCCACCGGCAGCGGGTTCATCCGTTCCGCCGACGGGCCCGACGCATACCCCGGACCGCTCGCCGCCACCGCCCCTGCGACCACGACCCCGGCCCCGACCAGGACCGGAATGACCGTGCTGGACAGCAGCCTCGACTTCATCGACCTCACGATGTGGCCTCCTCTTGCCTCGTTGTTCGTTGATCGGAAACCCCGGATTTCCTCCCCCTAAAGTGGCAGGATTCGCCTGCGGGAGCCAATCAAGAGGCTTCACATGATTGTGATGTGCCGGCGCGTCCGCGGCCGATCCATCGGGCCTATGGTTGCCCACGTGGTGTGCCGGGGGCCGCGGGGGCGTCCCCCGCACATCGTTGCCGGGGGGACACCCCCCTTGAGTCCCCCCGGGGAACAGGCGGCCACCGAAGGAAAAATGATGGCCCGACGCTGTCCAATCCGCCTGGCGCGCGCCGCGGCGGTCGCCGTCGCGCTGACCGTGGCTTTCGGGGCCGCGGCCGGCGGGGAAGCCGGCGGCCCCGCGCCGGCGACGGTGGAGATTCCCGCCGGGCCGTTCGTCGCCGGTTCGGACCGGGCCGAGCGCGAGGCCGCCTACCGGCTCGACGAGGCCGCCTACGGGCACGGTCGCACGCGCGAGTGGCGCTGGTACGAAAGCGAGCGCCAGCGGACACGGATCGAGACCGCTGCCTACGCCATCACCAAAACCCCCATCACCAACGCCCAGTATGCCGCCTTCGTCGCCGCCACCGGCCATCCGGCGCCCGACGTCGACGCCGGGACCTGGGCCTCTTACAAGCTGATCCATCCCTATGAGCGCACGCGGCGCTTTGCCTGGACCGGCGGGCGCCCGCCGAAGGGCCGCGCCGACCACCCGGTGGTCCTGGTGTCGTTCGATGACGCCCGCGCCTATGCGGCGTGGCTCACGCACCGGACCGGGTCGCGCTGGCGCCTGCCCAGGGAAGAGGAATGGGAGAAAGCGGCGCGCGGCGCCGACGGCCACCGCTTTCCCTGGGGCGACGCCTTCGATGCGGAGCGGCTGAACAGCCACGATCGGGGGCCGTTCGACACCGTGCCCGTGGGCCGGTTTCGAGGCGGCGCCAGCCCCTTCGGCCTGTTGGACGCCGCCGGCCAGGTGTTCGAGTGGACGGCGACCGGCGCCGGCCCCGGCCGCGCCATCGTCAAGGGCGGATCATGGGACGACAGCGGCTGCGGGGTGTGCCGGCCGGCGGCCCGGCACTCCCGGCCGCGGCACCTCAAGCACATCCTGATCGGGTTCCGCCTGGTGCGGGAGGACTAGCTCATTAACGGGAGTCGCGAGTGGCGATGTCCGCTCACGGGTCCACACCGGTCAACCGTTATGAACCCGGCGAACTACCAAGTTTGACCGAAAGCGGACATTGATCGGTTTATCAGGTTCCGCCCGGGTAAAATCAAGGATGGTCGTATCCTCGTTTCCTGATGTCCCGAGGCAGTGTGAGACCCGCCCCGCGGTCATACAGCATGGGCTGGGAGGATGTAGCACGCGATGGCGGTGAAGAAACAAACGCTTCGTGAAGCGCCGCGTAGAGGCGGATGCCGATTGCGGTTCGTCGATGTCGGGTTCCGTTGCGGCCTTTGCGGCCGTTACGATTAGCTTCGGTGAGCCTGGGGCTAACGCGATGACTTTTTGTTCTTGGCGGCCGCTTTCTCGGCGGCGGCCTTCTCGGCGGCTTTCTTGTCGGCCGCCTCTTTGGCCAGGCGGAGGGCCCGCAGCTTCGCCACGTGTTCCGCGCTCTCCTGCCGCGCTTTTTCCTTTTCTTTCAGGGCCTGCTTGTCCTTTTTCTGGGTTGCGGCGAACTGTTCCTCGGCCCTCGATTTTCCTGACTTCAACATTTCGGTAATCCTCTGCTTCAGTTCGCGGCGTTACGGGCGGAAATTTTCGTCCCGGAGCGCAGGCGGGACCGCCCGCAGGCTGGTGCGCAAGATCGGCGACGGCACGGCGAATAGCGCCGTTTATTTTATTGTTCGCCGTATTTATTGTTGTCGAAGGAATGATCGCGGATCGGTCCGCCATCTCCTTCAGTCCGCCAGGCGATCGTTGAAGGTCGCGTCGCCGACGGCGAGCGGCGGCCGCCCCCAACGGGAGTTGGAGGCGGTGCCTTGCGTGGTTATTCGATGACGGACAGGTTCTCGGCGGAAGATTTGCCGTTCTGTCCGGGCTGAAGCTCATAGGAGACCTTCTGCCCTTCGCTAAGCGAAGTCAGTCCGGCGCGCTCGACGGCCGAAATGTGGACGAAAGCGTCTTTTGAGCCGTCTTCCGGCTCGATGAATCCGAAACCCTTGGCCGGGTTGAACCACTTTACAGTACCAGTAGCCATAGTTATTTCCTCTAACAGGAGTCTTGATTCCGCGCCTCACACCATGTGACGGCGCGGTCGGTTTAACGCTCACATTGTCAGGGGATAACTAAGCTAATCGGCGTACCGGTTATCTAGGTAACACAAAACAAATGCTTCACGTATGGGGCATATGTAGAGGATATCCCGGAGAAGTCAATGACCGGCGAGGCCCAGCGGGGATAGAGGAAAGCCGCCTGCCGACGCCGTTCGGGAAATTCCGGGCTTCCGCGCTTCATCCCTGGATCCGTTTTCGACCACAGGCGGAAGTGCCTAAATGCGCGGATTTGCGACCGGTGTTGGCTCTTAAAGCCGACATCGGCGCCCCGCCGCCGACCCAACTCTCGTCTATGAGAACACGACCTCGTCCTCCCCCACCAGCCGGCATCCGATCCGCATGTGTTTGAGGTCGGCGGGCCGGGAATGCCGGCCGGCCCGCCGTGGGGGCTTAACCGCCCTTGACGACCAGCCGGTAATCCGGCGTCGTATTGAGCGGGCACGAATAGACGTACTCGCCCGGCTCCAGCGTGACCGCGTAGTCCCGGGTCTTGCCCGGCGACAGTCCGCCGCCCGAAACGCTCGTCTTGGTCAGCTTGTGCAGCGGGTTACTGAAATTGTACCCCTTGGAGCGCAGCCAGAACCCGAGATCGTAGGGCACGTTCTTGTTCGTCACCCGGAACACGTAGCGGCCGGGCTTCAGCTCGATGACTTTGGATTTGGCAATCCGGTCGGCCCCGGTTTTCGCGTTGATGGCGTCGCAGTCCGCCTTTTTCGTCGTCTTGTAGCCGTGGTCCGTGCCCTCGGGCTCGAGGAACTGGCAGCCGGTCTGGGTCAGCTGGATGATTTGCGCCTGTTCCGCGGCGCCGGCGTCGGCGCCCGCGAGGCCGGCGGCCAGGAGGGCGGCGCCCAACAGGCCCCGGTGGGCGAGGGGGCGGGCGGATGCCCGGCGGGTGGATGCCATGGCGAACTCCTTTGTCTCCCGTCACGTTTCTTGGCGCGGGGCGGCGGACGCCGCAGCCCCGTCATTCGGGCAATATCGTAGCGTAGAGCACCCGTGCAAATCACCATGACGTGACATAGCCGTGATCCGGGGACAGGGGCGGCAACGGCGTCCCTTATCGCGACCTGGAATTAATAGGGAATCTGCCGATCCGGTGCAACCGCCCGGGTGCTATCCGTCCAGGCGGAACAACGGGCGCAGGCGCACCCCGACCATGTTCCCGGGCACGGCGCACAAAAGCCATAGCCAGCCGTGCAGGCTGGTCGAGGCGACGCCGCTGAAGAAGGCGCCGATGTTGCAGCCGTAGGCGAGGCGGGCGCCATAGCCCAGCAACAGCCCGCCGACGACGGCGGCGGCCAGGGAGGGCAGGGGAATGCGCGATTTCGGCGCCACCTTGCCGGCAAGGGAGGCGGCGACAAGGGCGCCCACCATGATGCCGATGTTCATCACCGAAATGGCGTCGGCCAGGACCGGGCCCGCCAGGGCCGCCTCCTGGAAAGGGCTGCTCCAGAAGGGGCTGCCCGCCGGATCCCAGCCCATCGCCGAGGCCGCCTTCGCCCCCCACAGGGAAAAGGCCCAGGTGATGGTCCACGGATGGCCGGCGATCAGCAGCGTCACCCAGTTCAGCAGCGCCAGCAACCCGGCGCTCAGCAACAGCGGCCACGGCCCCCGCAGCAGGGCGCGCCAGGAAAAGCCGTCGTCGAACCACAGCGACCGCTTGTTGCGCGCCCCGCTCACGCGCAGGCCGCCATAGATCAGCGCCAGGACGCCGAGCTGCAGGGCCAGGGCGGGTCCCCAGCCGAACTCCCGGCCGAGGGAGACCGCCCCGATGCCGGGCAACCGGCTCCACCACTGCAAATCCAGGCTGCCCCAGAACGAGCCGGCAATGAAGAACAACAGCACCAGGATCATCCGCACATTGCCGCCGGCCGCCGTATAGAGCGTGCCCGAGGCGCAGCCGCCGGCCAACTGCATGCCGATGCCGAACAGGAACGAGCCGAAGGCCACGGACAGGCTTACCGGCGCCACGGCGCCGACGACGCCGTGGCCGAAGACCGCGCCCCGGGCGAGGATGGGCGCGAACAACAGCATGGCCGCGGCCAGCATCACCAGTTGGGCGGTGACGCCGGAGATGTCGCGGTCGACGATGGCGCGCCTGTAGGCGCCGGTGAAGCCGAAGGCGGCATGATAGAGCGATAGGCCGAGCCCGGTGCCGACCACGAACAGGGCGGCCTGCTTGGCGCTGGTCCCCGCCAGGTAGGCGAACAGGCCGAGCGCGGCGGCCAGGGCGGCGAAAAGGAGCGGCCGCTGGATGCGGGGCAGGGTGATGGCGGCGGTGGTCACGGACCCACCTCCTACCCCGTTGCGGCGGCGACGATCCGGGCAAAAATGGCGTCGAGCTCCCTGGCCATTTCGTCGAGGGCCGGGACCTGGTACGGGGCGAACACGTGGCTGGGCAGGCGGTAGGTGAGCCGGGCCCCGCCATCGGAGCGCTCGGCGACATAGAGCCTGAGCGGTGCCTCGATGCCCGCGGCCTCGCTCGCCTTGAGCATGCGCACGGCGAAATCGGGACGGAAGATCATGATCACCCGGTTGCCGGGAATGGTGACGCCGATGGATTTGGCGCCGCAATTGGCGCAGGCCTGGGCGACGATCCCCATTTTGTTGGCCTTGATGGCCGAGAGGAGCTTGCTCACGAACCCATCGAAGGGTTGGTCGGTCTCGATCACCCGGGTGCCGGAATAGGGGGTCGGGTTTTCGGCCCGCGCCGGCAGGGCCAGCGACAGGACCGCGCAACACACCAGGACCCAGCGCATCATGTCCTCCTCAGGCATTCTGATCGTTGAACGGCAGGGTACGGCGAAATCGCCCGGCGGGCCAGAGCCTGCCCGGGTCCCCGCCCGGCCTCCCGTCGCCGGTTAATTTTCTTGGCCCCGTCGTCCCCGGCGGGGGCTATTTCGTTTCCTTCGCGTCCTCTTCGTCTTCGTCTTCGTCTTCGTCCTTCCGCCGTGTCTTTCCCAGCCGTTTTAGCGCCGGCAACCATTTGCGCCGGGTGAGAAAGACCCCGGCGCCGCCCGCCGCCACGACGAGACCGGAAACCGCGGCCATTGCCGCCCACAACCCGCCGGAGACGACGCCGCCCCTTTCGGCCTGGGTCACGGCAGGCGCGGGTTTCCCCTTGCCCATCATTTCCATCTCCAGGTCCGGGGTCTCGAACCCGCGCGGCGTTTCGCGGGCTTGCCGTCGCGGCGTGGGAAAGGACACCTGGCCGAAGCAAAGCCTGGAGATCATGTCCTCGTCGTCGAGCCTCAGGGTGGGGACAGACCGTCCGGCCAGGTTTCCGGGACCGGCATAGTAGCGGATCACCAATTCGGGCGTGCTCGCCGCCTTGAGCCGGAAGCCGACGTTGTCGGTCCTGCGGTCACCGTCCAGGTCGATGGTGAAGACCTGCGACAGCCAGTAGGTGGTCCCCCTGATGTCGTGTTCCCCCTTTTCCCACAGGGATTTTAGATCGGTGGTGCAGTCTGCGGCCGGCGACGGGGCAGGGGCCTTGGCCGTCTCGCCCTGGGGGCCGCCCAAAGACCGCGGCGGCGGCATCGGTTGGGCGCGGAAATAGGGATGGGTTTTAAAGGGCTTGCCGGGCTCGGCGGTCTTTGGCGCGGCGGGCGCCGGCTTCGGTTCCGCAACCTCCGCCACCGGTGGCGCGGCGGGAGGCGTTACCGGGGCCGTTTGCGGGGCCTGCACCGCCGTTTCCGGAGTTCCCAGGGCCGCCGAAGGCGCCGTCGGCGCGGACAACGGTTCGACGCATTCCCCCTCCGACGTGCGGACGCGGATGGTGTTGGTCGATGAATCGATGACGATCTCGGGAATCTCGTCCGCTTTCGCGGCCTTCTCCAACAGGGCGTCGCAGTCCGCCCCGGCGGCGGCCGCGTCGGGGCGCTGGAGAACAAGGCTCACCGCAAGCACCAGGACCGCCTGCGGCAGGACCTTCCTCCACCACGTGCTGGAATAGGAAACGGTGTTCACCCGACAGTTCCCGGAAGGGTTCATCGTGCACGGGAGCGCCAAGCGTCGTCCGCGGCGGTTCCCATTGTGGAATATCGGGCGGCGAAGGGCCAACCGCAACATGTTCGCCAAATGTCAGCCGACGATACCCCGCCGATAAAGACCGCGGTCAAGGCGTGCCGGCGGGCGCCGGATTACGGTTACAGGGCCCAAAGGGACAGCTGGGGGAAAAAGGCAAGCACCGGCACGACGATCGACAAGGTGAGGACGAAAGGCTCATGTGGCCGACCATGGGGATCGCCAGCGGCGGCGGACACGGGGTCCCGTCGCCGGCGCTTGGGCGGGATTTCCCCGCCCCATCGTTCTCCGGCGGTCTCCGGCAGTGGCACTAAGCCGGAAAAGCGGATACAGTTTTTGGCCGCCATGCCCGCAAGGGCGCGTCATGGCATGGCAGATAAAAGAGACCGCGGGGCCGTGGAGGCGCCGACCGGCAAGGCGTTCGCGCAAAAGCGCCGGCTCGACAACGCGCCGTGTCCGCTCGGCCGCGACCCGCTCGCCGGGCTGTTCCGCCCGGCCATGCGCCATTGGTGAGCGCCGGCCCCGGCAGGGAACAGGGAGGAGCCATGTCCACGCCCGTGACCATCGACCGCCTCGACCACATGGTCCTGACGGTCGCCGACATCGACGCCACCTGCGCCTTCTACGGCCGCGTCCTGGGGATGGAGAAGGTCGTCTTCGCCGGCGGGCGCACGGCGCTCGCCTTCGGCCGCCAGAAGATCAACCTGCACCCGGCGGGCAACGAATACAGCCCCCGGGCCGCCCACCCGGCGCCGGGCTCGGGCGACCTCTGCCTGATCACGGAAACCCCGATCGACCAGGTGATCGCCCACCTGGAGGCCTGCGGCGTCGCCGTCGAGGAAGGCCCGGTGGCCAAGACCGGCGCCACCGGCCCCATCACGTCCGTCTACTTCCGCGACCCCGACGGCAACCTGATCGAGGTCGCCAATTACGATTGAGGGGGCTTCGGCCGCGGCGGACCCGGCGCCTGGTACCGGGAATCACCAATCCCGGCCAGGCTTTGTCATCTCGACGAAACCTACGTGCGCCAAGCGCTGCGGCGCGGGCGTGCGCGGGAAACAGAGGATTTAAAAGTGAGACACCGTTTCGGATTCCTTCGACCATGTGGGGAGCGTACAGTGGCCCTGGTTGCGGGGATTGGCTGGGAAATGTCGGCTCGGTTCCGGTCGGCATTCCACAATCCGGGTAAGTAGATCACCTG
>JACZQZ010000170.1 GCA_022545455.1 Pseudomonadota bacterium | reverse complement strand
AAGTCTGCTTTCAGGGACCGATCCAATTTTTCGCCGGTAATGTCTGCTTTCGGGGGTAAAGCGGACGTAAATCACTGTGTGGGTGAATGTCCGCTAATAGCCAATAGCGGACATTCAGGAGACCCGTTAACCGGTGCAGTTCCAGCGCCTCCAAACCACTTCCCGCGCTATTCCGCATTCACACGCCCGCAACGGCCGCGCGCTCAGACCTTCAGCTCCGACACATAATTCGCGAAAGCGTCCTCGGCCTTCTTCCGGCGGGCGCGCGCCTCGTCGATGGCCTCGACAAGGCTCTCCAGCCGGTCTTCCTGCTTGTTGAGCTTCTGTATATAGCGGTTGTAGAGGTCGCTGCCCCGCGCTATCCGGGCAATATTGCCGCGGATGCGGCCCTGGTCGTCGACGATGGTTTTTTTCTCGTCTTCAAGCGTCTTCTCATCACGGCCGTGGCGCGCGATCGCGTTCTTCAGTTCAGCCATGCGGGCGAACGCCTTGCGCACCTCGGCGGACAGTTCGCCCGCCTGGGCGTAAGACGCGATCTGGGACGAAGACATGGACATCACCCGCAGGGTTTCCTGCCTCGGCCGTTCCATGACCACCTCGAAGACCTCCTTGGCGCCCTTGTCCAGTTTCACCTCCATGCGGTAAGTGTTTACCGTCAGTTCGACGTCGTCCCCGCGGGGACTGACCAGCTTCCAGCCCTTCCGGCGTGGATGCTCCACCAGCACGGTCCGCCCCTCCCGGGCCGGGGCCTTGAGACGGTAGGTGGTGGCCTGGCGGTCGATGATAGTGCGCTTGAAGACGCCGCGGTTTACGGACCCCTTGGCCAGGGTCTGGCGGCGCTTCACGGTCCTGTCGATCTTGGTCTTCTGGTCGAGGGCGAAGCTCACCAGCCGTTCCTCGCCGGCGGGCAGGGTCGTCAACTGGGCGTCGCCCACATAGGCCACGGCGCCAGACTTGGCCGCGCGCTCGTAAATGGTGAGCACGCCCGGCGGCAGGCCCGATGGGCCGTCGTTCTTCAGGCGCAGGGACGCCAGCGGACGGGTGGCGTGGGTGGCCGGCTGGTAGAGCGCCACCCGGCGCGCCGGAACCTCGCGGTTGACGATGGGCACGACGAGCGAATCACCGCTCTCGACGCTGACCGGTTCGGGGATGCGGAACAGCACCTGGGTGGCGGCCTCGCGGCTTTCTGCGAGCAGGGCGGGGACGGCCGGCTTCGGGGGACCTCCGGGCGCCGCGGCTGCTGAATCGGAGGAGCGGTCCACGCTCTCTAACTCCGCCATCGCCCCGCCGACTGCGCGGGAAATTCCGCCGCGCCTGGCGCGGCGTTTCTCCTCCTTCCTCCTGGGTTTCGCCTGCGCCACCTTGTCCGCCAGGCCCACGGCGCCCTGGTCCGGTTTGGGCAGGATGCGGCCGAGCACTTCCACCGGCACCTCGGGCCGCTTGACGTAGTAGCTGGCATAAAGCGCCTGGCGGAAGGTCACGGGGTTGCCCGACACGATCGTCAGTTGCACGTCCTTCCAGGCGTGACCGCTCATGTTCTCGATCACGGCCCAGCCCTGCATGAGGGCACTGTCGGCCCCGCCGTTCTCGGGAAGGGTGAGGCGATAGGTGGCTTTCCACAGCGGCGCCTCGGCCACGTAGGCGACGCGCACGGTGCGCTTACCTGTCCCCTTGACGCCAATGCTCAGCGTCCGCTTGCCGCGCACCCGGTGCCGCGCGGTGGCGGCCAGCGCTCGTTCCACCTGGGCCTGCAGCGCCGCGTCGACGAAGCGCACCGATTCCGCTTCCTCGAGAACGAACTGCTGCACGCCCTCGGCGGTCAGCAGGCTGACGCGGTGACGGGTGATGGTCGCCGAACCGTCGCCCAGTTGAGTATTCTCCGCCTCCACCCGGATGATGCGGCCCTCCAACCGGCGCTGCCCGACCGCCGCGACCCTGGCTCCCTGGAGGGCATTGAGAAGGCGGACGGGAGAGGTCAGCGCCTTACGCCCGAAGGGCAGGTCCCGGAAAACCTGCGCCAGCGGCTTCCGGCCGGGCAGGCTGATGGTGCCGACGGCGCCGGTGTCGTCGTAGACGACGATGCTCTTCAGCACGTCGTCCACCTGATCCAGGCGCACCTCCAGCTTGAGGACCGCGTCGCCCTGGACCTGGGCCTCGTACTCGAAGTACCCGACGCCGCCGGTGGACAGCATGACCCGTTTGAGCGCCAGTTCCGACGCCGCGGCCACGGAACCGGCGCCGACCCACCAGGCGACGGCAATTGCGATGCATAGGGAACGCAGGATAGTGCGGATCATCGATCGGCCTCCCATTATTTCTCGGACGCATGTGTGGCACACGCGATCCTGTTGAGGGGGAAATATACGCGACATTTCCCCGATGACTCTGATCTTCCGGGTCAATTGTGCGGATTCTGTGATGGTGGGCTCGTGGAACGACGCCACGGTCCGCATCAGGCGTGATTTCGGTTTTCAGGTGGCCGGCACCCGCTCGATGAAAAGCTGACCTGCCCCCCTTAACCGGATCCAAACGCTTGGTTAGAGAGACTGGTTAAACGCCTTTGACTGTCCCGTTCCATTCCATGCGGTGTGGTAGCGGAATGTCCGCTTTGGGTCATAAGCGGACATAAACTCGGTCACCCAATTACGTCCGCTATCGGGGGTAAAGCAGACATCCAATGTCCGCTTTTTGAGTCCTAACTGTTCTTGTGCCTCCGAATGTCTGCTTTCGGGGGTAAAGCGGACGTAAATCACTGTGCGGGTGAATGTCCGCTTTTAGCCATAAGCGGACCTTTTAAAGAAGAGATAGGCCATTACCCCGGTGCTGGCGGAGCAGGGCCTCAAACGAGAATCTCGAACATCTCCTGGGCCAGGGCCAGCAGCATCTCGTCAGCACCCGCTGCGGCGATAAGCGAGAACCCCACGGGAAGGCCATCGACTTCCGCCGCCGGCAAGCTGACCTGGGCCGCGCCGGTGCCGCCGGCGATGCAGGTCAATTCGATAATGCGACGGCGCACATCCTGCATTTCTGACACACGGAGGCCGTAACGGGGCGCCGTACGCGGTGCCGTCGGCAGGGCGACGACGGTTCCAGGGCGCAGTAGTTCCGCCATGCGCTGGCGGTGTGCCTCGCGTACAGGCTTGGCCGCTGCCAGATCGGCGTCGCTCGTCGCCGCCGCATTGACAAAGCGCTGTGCGACATCATAGGCAAAGCGGGGATTGACCCGGTCGATCCAGTCAGCGAAAGAGCGGTGCGCTTCCCACTGCTGAACTGTCATCATGGCCGCCCGCCAGGTGCCAAGACCGTCCGGGGCAA
>JACZQZ010000083.1 GCA_022545455.1 Pseudomonadota bacterium | reverse complement strand
CGCCATATTCGGCGATGAGACAATTGCTTGTTACCGGCGGCTGACTGAAATCGCGGCGGAGCACATCCCCGATTGCGGACTGGAGCGCATCGCCGGTGCCGGTCAATTGGGCTTCGGGCACCGGGGGAGGCGGCGGTTCGGAAAGCGGCGTCCTGGACCCGGTTTCCGTGGCTCTCCGGGGCGGGGATGAGGATTCGCGGGGCTTCTCCCCTTCGCCCCCAGTTGACCCCTTCTCCGGACTTTGCTCCGGACCTTTCTCCGAGCCCCGATCCAGTTCCCGGATCGCGTCGGCCGGCGTCGGCAGTTCGGCAACATAGGCCATCCGGACCAGGATCATCTCCGCCGCCTGCTCGGGCCGGGGCGCCAGGCGCACCTCGCCAAGTCCCTTGAGCAGCATCTGCCAGGCCCTGGCCACCGCCGCCATGGACAGCTTCTCCGCCATCTCGCCGCCGCGCACGCGCTCCGCCTCGGGCACGCCGAAGGCGTCCGCCGCACCGGGCACGACCTTGATGCGGGTCAGCCAGTGGGTCAGTTCCAGCATGTCCTCCAGCACCACCGCGGGGTCGGCCCCGGCGGCGTACTGTTGGCCCAGGTAGCGGAGCGCCGTGTCGGCGTCTCCCTTCATCACCGCGTCCAGCAGGTCGAACGTGATCGTCCTGTCGGCCAGGCCGAGCATCCGGCGCACCTGGTCCTCGCCGACCTCGCCGCCGGAATGGGCGATGGCCTGGTCGAAGAGCGAGAGACCGTCCCGCACCGAGCCGTCGGCGGCGCGGACGATCATGTTGAGCGCGCCGTCGGTGACCTTGGCCCCTTCCTCTTCGACGATGCGCTTGAAGTGGGCGGCCAGGGTTTCGGCGTCGATGCGGCGCAGGTCGAAACGCTGGCAGCGGCTGAGAACCGTCACCGGGATCTTGCGCACCTCGGTGGTGGCGAAGATGAATTTCACATGCTCGGGCGGCTCCTCCAGGGTCTTGAGCAGGGCGTTGAAGGCGTTTTTGGACAGCATGTGCACTTCGTCGATGATGTAGACCTTGTAGCGCGCCGTGGTCGGCCGGTAGCGCACGCCGTCGATGAGCTCGCGGATGTCGTCGACGCCGGTGCGGCTGGCGGCGTCCATCTCGATCACGTCCATGTGCCGGTCCTCGGCGATGGCCCGGCAGTGCTCGCACACGCCGCAGGGCTCCGCCGTGATGCCGCCGCCTCCGTCGGGTCCGATGCAGTTCAGGCAGCGGGCGATGATGCGCGCCGCGGTCGTCTTGCCGACCCCGCGCACGCCGGTGAGGACGAAGGCATGGGCCAGCCGGCCCGACGCCATGGCGTTGGTCAGCGTCCGCACCATCGCCTCCTGGCCGATCAGCCCGGCGAACGTGGCCGGCCGGTACTTGCGGGCGAGGACCCGGTATTCGGCGGACTCCGCCGCTTCCGTTTGCGCGCCGGGAGCGGGCGACGGCATTTCGCCGGGGGGCTGGTCCGGGGCGGGCGGCTGGGGAGTATCGTGCTCGGTCATGGGCGCCCGGTGCCAACAGGTAATACCAAGGAGCGGCGATACGATCGATGCGGCGGGGTGGGAGACCGAACGACGACCCAGGCCGGCCTCGTTACGGCTGCTTCCTTCCGGATCTGACCGGGTTGGCGAGCGGCCTGTCCACCGCCGGCCTCCCACCGGCACTATACCAGCGCACAGGGTGCGGGAGCAAAGGGCCAATGGCGGCGGTGCGGGGACGGGCCCGGAGCCGTTGGCGGACGGCATCGACATCGCGCAATCGGGTAGTGTCTCGGTTTGGAATCCTGCCGAACCAACGCCCTGAACGGTCGCTTTTTAGCGGATCATGTCTGCTTTACGCTGGGCGGCAGACATTGGCGCGGGGTCATCGGCACTTCTGCTCCTGACCCGAAGCCGTCATTAGGTTGGAATTGAGTGTAAGGTTGGAATTCCACTCAGCACTGACCATTAGAAGTCATTTGAAACGACAGTGCCGACACGTCGATTGACCAACCTGACGTTGCTTAATCGATTCAAAAAGCCAGTGTAAAAGTTGTCCAATGGCATTGCGGGGGCAATGATGAAGGTATTGATCGTGGGTGCCGGACCGGCGGGTTTGACCACGGCGGTCGAACTGGCTCGCCGGGGCATCGTTAGCGACGTTATTGACCTACGAGAAAGCGGATCGGGCTTGTCCCGGGCGGTCGGTATCTTGCCCGCAAGCCTCGAAATTTTGAAACCCTCCGGCGTTACAGGAAAATTGCTCGCAACGGGAATGAAGGTCCGGCAAGTCCGTATCTATCGCCATTCGTCTCTCGCTCTGGCTTTACCACTTAAGGGCAGCGGGGCGGATGACGAGTTTGTCTTGGGCCTCGCGCAAGATCGCACGGAGACACATTTGCGAGACGTTTTGTCGGAACTTGGTGGCACGGTCCGTTATGGAACCGAGCTGGTCGATCTTCGCCAGGACGCGAATAAAGTAACGGTAGAAATGCGAGATGGCGCCAAGGCTGAATACGATTATGTGGTTGGCGCCGATGGGGCCCGCAGCACAACGCGCGAATTGCTGAACATCGATTTCCGGGGACATGATCTGCCGGAAACATGGTCCATTGCGGATGTGGACGCCGAAGGCTGGCCCAACACAAACGCCTTCACCGTTTGCCAGTTAAGTGGGGGTGATGTGGTCGTGGTGGTGCCGCTTGAACCCAACCGGTTCCGGGTCGTTTCCAATACCGAGGATGCGCTCGCCGCCCTTCCGTTGAATTTGAATGTCACAAACATTCGACGCGCTGGCGAGTTCAAAATATCCATTCGGCAGGCCGCCCAATATGGCGTCGGCCGGGTCTTTCTGGTGGGCGATGCCGCCCACTGCCATTCGCCGGTCGGCGGCCGGGGCATGAATCTTGGCATTGCGGATGGCGCCGAGCTGGCACGCCGCATGGTAGAAGGTGGATTGGAAGGCTATGGCGAAGCCCGTCATAAGGTGGGTAAGGAAGTCATTGCCTTCAGTGAAGCCGTCCGCAAGGTCATGACCTCACGCAATCCGGTCACGCGGTTCCTTGTTCTTGCCGTTTTGCGAACCGCGTCCTTCATGCCGGCGTTACAACGTCAATTTGCCAAGAAAATCCTATATGGTTGATTTGCGGCTCTCGGTCGGACTTGGCTGTTAGGGGCCAATGATTTCACAACGTTGGATGACTGCTGTTGGCTAGGAGCGGACTCAATCACCGCACCGGAACGACGACCGCTTTCATCCGCAAAGCCGACATTCGAGTCCGCTTTGCGCTTTCAGCGCATCAAATTTCACACTGAGACACTACCCGCAATCGGGCCGCGGCGTTGCCCGGGGCGGAGGCTTGTGTCAGGCTCGCGCCATGGCCGAGTACCTGGTTTACACCGGCGCCGCGCTGGACCGCGCCGCCGCCTTGCGCCGCGACGAGGGCTGGGTCGCCGAGCGCCTGGACGACGGCGCCACCCGGATCGTGCCCGTGTGGCGCGGCCTGAGCCTGATCGCCGCCGGGGACTCGCCCAGCGCCGTCACCATCACCGGGTCCCCGGCCCGGGCGTTGGTCCGCATCGCCGAAAGCGTCGCCCTTCTGGGCATGGACGGGGACGTCGCCTATTTCGCCGCCGACGTCTCGGCCCACGACGAGGCGGCGCTCGCCCCCCTTCAGGACGGGGCGGAGTTCATGGACCTGCGCCGGGCCGGGGCGCTGATGGAGCGGCGCCAGGGGATGCTATTGGCCTATGCCCGGGGGATCGTCTACTGGCACCACCGCCACCGTTTCTGCGGCGACTGCGGCAGTCCCACCGAGGGCCGCCAGGGCGGCCACATGCGCGTCTGCACCGGCCCGGCCTGCGGGCGCCAGCACTTCCCGCGCACGGACCCCGCCGTGATCATGCTGGTGACCCACCCAGCAAGCGGCGCCTGCCTGCTCGGCCACCAGTCGCGCTGGCCGCGGGGCATGTATTCCACCCTGGCCGGGTTCGTCGAGCCGGGCGAGAGCCTGGAAGAAGCGGTGGCCCGGGAGATCTTCGAGGAAGCCGGTATCACGGTGGGCGGCGTCCGCTACCGCGCCTCCCAGCCGTGGCCCTTTCCGGCGTCCCTGATGCTGGGGTTCCGGGCCGAGGCCGAAACCACCGGGATCACGTGTGACAGCCACGAGCTCGAGGACGCCCGCTGGTTCACCCGCGAAGACATCGGGCGCTTCGAGGAACAAGGCCTGCGCCTGCCGCGCACCGATTCCATCTCGCGCTGGCTGATCGAGGAATGGCTGAAGGAGGAACCGGCTTAGCGGCGTAGGTCCTCGGCAAAATCGATCCGCACCGGCTGCGCCGGGTGGGGCTGCGCCCCGGCGCCCGTTCCCCGTAGACGCATGCCGGCCGGGCCTTGTTGGTGCAATTGCGGTGTCCGCGCCCGAAATGTCCGCGCCCGAAATCGCCTCGGGCCCGACGAATTCCGGGCAACATTCCGAAACTGAGTTTCGGCCTTTTCGTCGGGCCATGGGGATCTTGACTCCGTACCTGATACGGAGGGCATACTGCCCCGGTGGTGGATGCCGTGCGCGACATGACCCGGTGCCCGCGCCGCTTTCCTGATACAGTGAATGGACCGTGATCACGGTGACCAACGTAAAGGTATGGCGGTGGGTCGGAGTCGCGGCCGGTTTGCTGTTGCTGGCCTGGGTGCTGCGCGATTTCGATCTGTCGCGTTTCCGGCGCGCCGTCGCGGCGGCGCAAATCTGGCCGCTGTTCCTGCTGCCGGTGGCCACCGTGGCGGAACAGCTGCTGCGCGCCCTCAAATGGCGCCAGATGCTTCATCCCCTGCGGCCGGTCCGGGTGTGGCGGCTGTTCGGGGCGATCATGGCCGGGTACCTCACCAACCTGGCGGCGCCGGTGCGGGTGAGCCCGTTTGTGCGCGCCTGGCTGATCGCCCGTCTGGAGGCGCTCAGCGCAAGCACGGTCCTGGCCACCGTCGCCTTGGACCGCCTGATCGACGGTCTGGTCTTTGTCGGGTTCACGGCGCTGGCGATTGCCGTCGCCCGGTTTCCCGATACCACCGGCATCATCCGGGAAGGGCTTGCCTGGGGTGCGGTATTCAACCTGGCG
The DNA here is from genome assembly GCA_022545455.1 of Pseudomonadota bacterium. Lineage (GTDB taxonomy): Bacteria > Pseudomonadota > Alphaproteobacteria > Rhodospirillales > 2-02-FULL-58-16 > JACZQZ01. The sequence goes on along the minus strand of JACZQZ010000083.1, from coordinate 6,672 downwards.
CTGTTTTCCGGTTTGATCGCGGGGCTCATCGCCCTCGGGCGGTTCCTGCGCCGCGAGTCGGGCGCCAGGGCGCTGATCACCCTGACCAGGCGGCTGCCCCGCCGTTGGCGCGAACCGGTCTCGCATGCGCTGCGCCTTTTTGCCGACGGCGTCGTGTGGCCGGCAGACATGTGGCGCGGAATCCTCATCTTCGGCACCGCGATCGCCATCAAGATCGTGGCCGTCAGCTATTTCCTGTGGGCGGGGCTCGCCTTCGGCGTGGCGTTGACGCCCGGGGATTATCTTTTCCTGATGGTCTTTCTCGGCTTTCTCGTCATCCTCGCCGGGACCCTTCGCCTGGTGGGCGGCTTCACGGCCGGCGCCGTGTTCGTGCTCCAGGGGCTTGGCGTGGATCTGGAGGTTGCGCTCACCATGACGCTGCTTGTCCAGACGGCCTCGTTACTGACCGTGGCGGCGACCGGGGCGGCGGCGCTGTGGGTCCAGGGTTTCTCCCTGAACACCATTTTCCAGGCGGGGAAAAATCTCTCCGCGCCTGCACCGGAGACCGGCAAAGATGGCTCGTCCGAAGTCTGAGGGGCAGACGGCGTTTGCGCGGTTCGCGGCGGCCGGGATTCTCTTTCAAGGCGGAGCCGCCACGGTGGACACGAGCACCATCGTCGCCGCCCTTGTCCACGGGTTGACGGGAAGCCCGCTGGCGGTCGGCGCCGCCGCCGCCATATCCCGGTACGGGTGGTTGTTTCCCCAGATTTTCGTCGCCCATCTCGCCCAAGGCCGCCCGCGGCGCATGCCGTTTTACAAGTTCGGCGCCTTCGGGCGCGCCATCTGCCTGGTCGGTCTGGCCGGGCTGCTGTGGTTCGGCGGGGCCGTGCCCGGATACCTGGTGCCGTGGATCTTCTTCGTCCTGTGGACCATCTACGCCTGCGTCAGCGGCGTCGTCGCCGTGCCCTACAACGACATTGTGGCGCGTTCCATCCCTTCCGGGCGGCGCAGCCGTCTTCTCGCGGTCCGCTTCTTCGGCGGCGGCCTTGTCGCCCTGATGATCGCCGCCCTGGCGTACCGGGTCCTCGATCTGCTGCCGTTTCCGCAGGCCTATGGCGGAATTTTCCTGTTGGGAGCGGCTCTCCTCTTCGGCTCCGCCACCTTCTTCGTCTTCGCCGGCGAACCGCCGGCGCCGGTGGAAGACCGGCGCCCGGGCTTCGGCAGATTCCTTCTCGGCGGCCTGGAGGTCGTGCGCAACGACCGCCGGTTCAGTCTGTTCCTGGGCGCCCAATGGCTCGGCGGAATGGTCACCATGGCGATGCCGTTTTACATTTTGCAGGCGCAAAGGGGAGGAATGCTTTTCGCAAGCGATGTCGCCATCCTGGTCGGTGCCCAGACGGCGGGGGCGCTTCTCTCCAACCCGCTATGGGGCTGGTGGGGGGATCGCCGGGGCAAGCTCAGCCTGCTCGGCCTGGTGGCCGCCCTTGGCGCCGTCGCGCCCGCGTTGACCCTGGTCTGGCTGGGAATGGGCGAGATGCCGCGCGACGGGGCACTGGTATGGTTCGGCCTTGTGTTCTTCCTTCTCGGCGCCGAGGGCAACGGCAGAACCATCGCTTACCTGGGGTACCTGATGGAAATCTCGCCCGACGGCCGGCGTCCCGCCTACAGCGGATATTTCAACGCCCTGGTCGCGCCCGCGTCGTTGTTCCCCATCGCCGCCGCCGCGGTTGGCCAGGCGGCGTCGTTTACCGCCGTGTTCGGGCTCAGCCTCGTCGCCGCGGGACTGCAGCTTTTGGCCCTCCGCCGGCTGGCCGGGGTGACATCTGATACCAAGGTGCGCCCGTGACCCGTTTTCGCTGGTTGCTCGCCAAGGTGCGGTACCGGGTCCACGGGCTGCGGCTGGCCGGCGCGCCGCACGAAAGGGTGTGGTACTTTGCCTTCGGCGCCAACATGCATGACAGCGCCTTTCGGCAACGGCGCGCCATGTGTCCGCTGGAATGGCGGGCGGGACGGGTGCGCGGGTACCGCCTTCGCTTCAACCTGGAAGGGCGTCCGCGCGGCAAGGCGGCGCCCGCCAACCTCTCTGCCGATGCGGACGCCGAGGTCTGGGGTGTCCTTTACCTGATCACGAGGGCCGGTCTGGTGCATCTGGATTCGACCGAGGGCGTTCCCGGGTGGCGCTACCGGCACCTCTGGGTCGAGGCGGAAGACACGGACGGCAACCGGGTTCCCGCGGTGACCTACATCGCCGAGGGCAAGGAGACGGACGGCCGGCCCTCGCTGCGCTACATCACGATGTTGCGCGAGGGCGCCCGCGCCCACGGCCTTCCGGACCACTACGTAAGGTTCCTCGACAGCGTCCGGCACGCGGAATAGGGCCTGCACGCGCTATCGGACAGGCCGGGCGCCGCGGCTTCGGCGCTCCGGGGTCCGCGACGCGTTCCGCCCCACGTTTTCCCCTTGACTCCGTATCATGGTACGTATGGCAGGGTGTGACCATGGAGTGCACGGGTATGAGCACAATGACCATCGGCAAGGCGGCCCGCGCCGCCGGCGTCGGCATCGAGACGATCCGTTTCTATGAGCGCAACGGCCTGATCGAGCAGCCGCCGAAGCCGGCCTGCGGCGGCTTTCGCGTCTACCCGGAGGACACGGTCAGGCGCGTCCGTTTCATCCGCCAGGGCCAGGAGCTTGGGTTCTCGCTGCGCCAGATCGCCGAGCTCCTGTCGTTGAAGGCCGACCCGGCGACCGACTGTTCCGACGTGCGCCGGCGCGCCCAGGCCAAGCTGGAAGAGGTGGACGAAAAGCTCGCCCGGCTGACCGGCATCCGCGCCGCGCTGGAGGAATTGATCGCCGCCTGCCCCGGCCGGGGGGCGCTGCGCGCATGCTCGATCATGGGGGCCCTGGAAGGCGCGGAAGGCGCCCCGATGTCCCCACGGCAGAAAGAGGAGAAAACCCTATGACGGCAACGCGCACGATCGAGATTTTCAGCGCCGGGTGCCCGGCCTGCGAGGCGGCGGTGGCGCAAATCCGGGAGATCGCCTGTCCGTCGTGCAAGGTCACCGTGCTCGACATGAAGGCCCCCGGGGTCGCCGAACGGGCCGCGGCGCTCGGTATCGGCTCGGTGCCCGCCGTGGTCATCGACGGCACACCCGCCGACTGCTGCGCCGGCCGCCGGCCCGACATGGACGTCTTGCGGGCCGCCGGTCTCGGCCGGCCCCTGACCTGAATAACCGACGAGGACGGCCATGAAGGCCAACCCTATCGCCGTGCTTCTCGTGGGCCTGCTCGCCGTCGCGGCCGCCATGCCGGCGCGCGCCCACGGGCCGCTGTTCAGCCCCGCCCCGGAGACGATCTTCAAGGGCGGAACGGAGGTCACCCTCGGCTTCCACACGGCAAAAACGACCGGCGGCGGTGACAGGGAGAAGGAGTACGAGGCGTTCGTGGAGGCCGAATACGGTCTCACCGCGGACTGGGAGATCGGCATCGAGGTCCCCTACACCTGGAAAAAATCAAACGGCCTCGACGCCAATGGCGTGGGCGACATCGTGCTCGACACCAAGTATCAGTTCTGGCGGCGCGATCTGCCCGGGGCGCAATACAAGGCCGCCGCGTTCTTCAAAACCAAGCTTCCGACGGGCGACGACGGCGGTCAACCGCGTATCGGCAGCGGATCGACCGACGTCATCGGAGGCCTTGCCACCGGTTATGAGTCGCGCCGCTGGTATTGGTTCGTCAGCGGGCTTTACCGGGTAAACACCGAGGGCGCGGGCGGCCTGGAGAAGGGCGACAGGCAGTTCCTCAACGTCGTCGGCGGCGTGCGGCCGGTCCTCACCGAATACGAAGAGCCCGACACGGTGGTGATGCTCGAGCTGAACTGGGAGCGCGCCGGGCGCGACGACCTCAACGGCGCCGGCCTCGCCGACACCGGGGGCTGGGAGCTGTTCCTTTCGCCCGTGGTCTGGTGGACCTACCGCCAGGTGGCGATCCGCGGCGGGGTACAGTTCCCCATCGCCGAGGGCCTCAACGGAAACCAGGCCACGTCCGACTACCGGGCGCGGCTCGAGTTCATCTACCACTTCTGAGGCGCGGCGGGTCACGCTTTTGTGACTGGACTCCGTACCATGCTACGGCTGTTAGTGTTGACGGCATCACAAGCGGCGTCTCTCCGACCGCAAGCAGGAAAGGTTGCCGGATGCGGGAGGCGCGTCGGTCGCAACCAAATGGAGGTAAAGCCATGAATAGGATCGTCCGGACGACGGCGTTCGCACTCTCGTTATTGCTGTTGCCCCTGGTCGCCTTCGCGGCGCCAACCCAGTATCAGTTGCAGGTCGACGGACTGGCCTGCCCATTCTGCGCCTACGGGATCGAGAAGGAGCTCAACCGCACCGATGGCGTCGAGAACATCCGAATCGACATCAATGCCGGCACGGTGACGGTGACCATGGCCGAAGGTGGCACGATGACCGAGGCCCAGGCGAGCCGCATCGTCGAGGACGCGGGCTTCACCCTGGGCGGTTTCGAAGAAGTCCGGGCGCAAGCCAGTAACAAACCGGAATAACGCCGTGCATGCAGGCCCGCAGAATCCCGGGCGCCGCCCGCTCTGCCGGGCGGGCGCGGCCGCCCTCCTCGCCGCGGCGGGATGGACGGGCGCGGCGTGGAGCGCGCCGATCACCTTCAACACCGCCCTTCCCGTCGCCAAGGGCGAGTTCGTGTTCCGCGAACAGTTCGTGCTCGACCAGTCTGGAGACGACCCCGGCGGCGCCGACCGCGACCGTACCGCGTGGGCGGCCGTGTCGGTCCTCGGGTACGGGGTCAACGGCGACCTCGCCCTGTTCGGGGTCGTTCCCTACGTGGACAGGAGCCTTGACATGACAGTGGGCGGCGCGCGGCGCTCCCGCGGCGCGGCAGGGCTGGGAGACGTCGCCCTGTTCGGCCGCTACACGGTGTTCAAGGATAACTTTCGCGGTGGGAACTTCCGCGTCGCGCCCTTCGCCGGCCTTGAGCTTCCGACCGGCGACGATGACGAAAGCGACGCCTTCGGCCGGCTGCCGGCCAGCGTGCAGCCCGGCTCGGGGTCCTGGGATCCGTTCGGCGGCGTGGTTCTGACCTACCAGACCCTGGACTTCCAGATCGACGCCCAGGCCAGCTACCGGGCCAACACCGAGGCCAACGGCTTCGAGTTCGGCGACGTGGCGCGCCTCGACGCCTCGTTCCAGTACCGTCTCTGGCCGCGGGACCTGGGCGGCGGCGTTCCCGGCTTTCTGTACGGGATTGTGGAAGCCAACCTCGTTTACCGGGACGAGAACCGCACCGGCGGCCGCGACGACCCCGATTCCGGCGGAACCACCCTGTTTCTCGTACCCGGCCTCCAGTACGTCACCAAGCGCTGGATCGCGGAGGCCGCCGTCCAATTGCCCACCGTCCAGGACCTCAACGGCACCGCCCTGGAGAAAGACTACGTGGCGCGCGCCGGCTTCCGGGTCAACTTCTGAGGCCGGGGCGGTGAAACCCGGAACGGTGCTCAGGATTGCCGGCGGCTCGGTTCTTTTTTTGGCCGTTGTCCTCGTCGCCGGCTGGCTCGCCTTCGTGCCCTGGGCCAGGGAGCCCGGGTACGCGTTCGTTACCGCCTGGGGCGGGAAGGGGGACGGCCCCGGCCAATTCAATGACCCGACGGGGATTGCCATTGCCGGCGGCGAGGTGTTCGTCGCCGACGCCCGCAACGGCCGCATCCAGGTGTTCGACCTCGACGGAAACTTCAAGCGCCAGTTCGGCCGGCCGGGCGACGGGCCGGGCGAGCTGGGCCGGCCCATGAACCTGACCGTGGCCGGCAATGAGCTGTATGTGCCGGAGTATTTCAACGACCGGGTCCAGGTCTTCGCCCTCGACGGAACCCCCCGGCGGATCATCGGCGGGCCCGGCGGCGGCCCCGGCCAGTTCGACGCCCCCGGCGGCGTCGCGGTGGCGCCGAACGGCGACCTGTTCGTCGCCGACTTCCATAACCAGCGGATCCAACGGCTCAAGGCCGACGGGACGTTCATTCGCCAATGGGGAACGACGGGCGGGATCGGCGTTTCGGCGGGCCGGTTCAACTATCCCACCGACGCGGCCCTGGCCCCCGACGGCACCCTTTACGTGGCCGACGGCTACAACGACCGGATACAGGCCTTCGCCCCCGACGGCTCGTTTTCCCACAAATGGGGCGGGCCGTTCGCGATCAACATCTTCGGCCCGTTCAACGGGTGGTTCGCGGTTACGACCGCCGTCGCCGTGGACCCCCACGGAAACGTCCTCGTCGCCGACTTCTACAATGACCGCGTCCAGAAATTCGCCCCCGACGGCACCTTCCTCACCGCCTTCGCGGAAACGGGAAGCGGTCCGGGACAAATCGGGCACGCCATCGCCGTCGCGGTGGCGGACGACGGAACCGTTTTCGTCGCCGACTTCCTCAACAACCGCATCCAGAAGTGGCGGCCAGTGGCGGAGTAGGGGGTGGCACCATCGTCCTTGGGGGGCGGAAACCGGGCTTCCGTCCGCCGTACCCACCGCGCTTCTTAAGGGCGCCGGTGTCTCAGCGGTTCCTCTGGTCGATCCTCTCCTGGCGTTGGCGGATCGCGGGCGGCCACCGGCTCTTGATGAAGGCGAGCACGGCCCAGATCTCGGCGTCCGAGAGCGTGTCCCTGAACGCCGCCA
>JACZQZ010000082.1 GCA_022545455.1 Pseudomonadota bacterium | reverse complement strand
CCCGAAGGGCGGTCTTGCGAGGCCCCCGGGGGGGACAAGGGGGGTGTCCCCCCGGCTACGGTATGCGGGGGACGCCCCCGCGGCCCCCGGCGTCGTCGCGCGCCGCTTGTGATGCTCCAGCATCACGACGCGCCGCGCTCCTAGCCGGAAACCTCGCAAGACCGTCGTATGGTGCGCCAAATCGTGCAAGGGAGTACTAGCCTTCTCTGCCATGGCGACGGCGTGCCCCTCAGGAGAGGGCGGCGGCGCGGCCGCGCTCGAGGACCCGCTCCTCCTTCAACGTCTCCGCCAGAAGGAAGGCCAGCTCCAAGGCCTGTTTGGCGTTCAGGCGCGGATCGCAATGGGTATGGTAGCGGTCGCTCAGGCCGGCCTCGGTGATGGCCTGGGCGCCGCCGACGCATTCCGTCACGTCCTGGCCCGTCATCTCGAAATGGACGCCGCCGGCGTGGCTGCCTTCCGCCTTGTGGACGGCGAAGAAGGCGCGCACCTCGGTGAGGATGCGGTCGAAATGCCGGGTCTTGTATCCATTGGCGCTCTTCACCGTGTTGGCGTGCATGGGATCGCACACCCAGACCACCTTGCGGCCCTCGCGCCGGACGGTGCGGATCAGGGGCGGCAGCAGGCGCTCCACCTGGTCCGCGCCCATGCGCGCGATCACCGTGAGCCGGCCGGCTTCGTTGGCCGGATTGAGCACGTCGATGAGGCGGATCAATTCGTCCGGCTCCAGGGCGGGACCGGCCTTCAGCGCCACGGGGTTGTGGATTCCGCGCATGAACTCCACGTGCGCCCCGTCCAACCGGCGGGTGCGGTCGCCGATCCACAGCATATGGGCCGACGTGTCGTACCAGTCGCCGGTGGTGCTGTCGACGCGCGTCATGGCCTGCTCGTAATTCAACAGAAGGCCTTCGTGGGAGGTGAAGAAGTCGGTCTCGCGGAGCTGCGGCGTCGTTTCCGACGTCAACCCGCAGGCGGCCATGAAGGCAAGGGTCTCGTCCAACCGGTTGGCCAGGTCCCGGTAGCGCTCGCCGAGCGGGCTGTCGGCGACGAATCCCAGGTTCCACTGGTGCACCTTTTGCAAATCCGCGTACCCGCCCTGGGCGAAGGCGCGCAACAGATTGAGCGTCGCCGCCGACTGGTTGTAGCCCTGCACCATGCGGTCGGGGTCCGGCCGGCGCGCCTCGGCCGTGAACTCCATGCCGTTGACGTTGTCGCCGCGGTAACTGGGCAGGGTCACGCCGTCCCGGGTCTCGGTGTCGGAAGAGCGGGGCTTGGCGAACTGGCCCGCCATGCGCCCGACCTTGACCACCGGGCAGGCGGCGCCGAAGGTCAGCACCACCGCCATCTGCAGCAGAACGCGGAAGGTGTCGCGGATGGTGTCGGGGTGGAATTCGGCGAAGCTCTCGGCGCAGTCGCCGCCCTGGAGCAAAAACGCCTCACCGTCCGCCGCCTGGGCGAGCCGCGCCTTCAGGCGCCGCGCCTCGCCGGCGAAGACCAGCGGCGGGTAACGCCGCAGCCGCTCTTCCACCCGGTCCAGCGCGTCGCCGTCCGGGTACTCCGGAACCTGCTCGATGGGCTTGCCGCGCCAGGTATCCGGCGTCCATCTCCGGGCCATGGGAAACCCTTTCACCACCACCAGTCGGGCGTACGTACCATTACGCCTATACGCCCGAATTCAAGCCTTTTCCACCAAAAGTATGGGAAAAGCGCGCCGGGGGGCCGTGGGCCGCGCCCTACCCGGCCGGCGCCGGCTGCGGCGCTTTCTCGCGCATCAGCACGAACTCTTCGGCGGTCGTCGGGTGGATGCCGATGGTGGCGTCGAACTGGGCCTTCGTGGCGCCGCATTTCAGGGCCACGGCGATGCCCTGGATGATCTCGCCGGCCTCGGGACCGACCATGTGGACGCCGAGAACCCGGTCGGACCGGGAATCGACGACCAGCTTCATCATGGCCTGCTCGTCGCGGCCGCTGAGGGTGTGCTTGAGGGGCCGGAATGTGGATCGGTAGACGTCGACCGCGCCATATCTGGCCCGCGCCTCGGCCTCGGTGAGGCCCACCGTGCCCACCGGCGGCTGGCTGAACACGGCCGAGGGAACGCCGTCGTAGTCCACCGTCCGCCCCGAGGGGTTGAACAGCAAGTCCGCGAGCGCCTGGCCCTCGGCAACGGCCACCGGCGTCAGATTGATGCGGTCGGTGACGTCGCCGATGGCGTGGATGTTGGGCACCGAGGTCCGCCAGTCTTCGTCGACCACGATGGCGCCCTTTTCGTTCAGCGCCACACCCGCGTCCTCGAGGCCGAATCCTTCCGTATTGGGCCGGCGGCCCGTGGCGTACATGACCAGGCCGGCCTCGATGGCGCCGCCGTCGGCAAGCGTGACCGTGAACCGGGGCCCGTCGTCGGTGTCCCGCCGTTCGATGGACTCGACTGAGGAGTCGAAGCGCACATCGATTCCCTTCTTGCCCATTTCCCGGGCCAGGGCCCGGCGCACGTCGTCGTCGAATCCGCGCAGGAAGAGAGGCCCCCGGTAGAGCTGGGTGACGCGGGCGCCAAGCCCGTGGAAGATGCCGGCGAACTCCACCGCGACGTACCCGCCGCCGACGATGACGATGGTCCCCGGCAGGGAGTCCAGAAAGAACGCCTCGTTCGAGGTGATGACGTGCTCCCGGCCGGCAAACTCGGGCACCGCCGGCCAGCCGCCGGTGGCCACCAGGATGCGCTCGGCCGAATACGTGGTTTCGCCGACGGCGACCGTGTGGGCGTCGAGCAGGCGGGCGTGTCCGTCGAGGATGCGCGCCCCGGCGCCCTCCAGAAGGTCGCGGTAGACGCCGTTCAGGCGGGCGATCTCGGCGTTCTTGTTCTCGATCAGCCGGGGCCAGGCGAAATCGCGCCCGCCGACCGTCCAGCCGAAGCCTGCGGCGTCGTCGAAGTCCTCGCCGAAGTGGGCGGCATAGACGAACAGCTTCTTCGGCACGCAGCCGACGTTGACGCAGGTGCCGCCGAGATAGCGTTCCTCGACCACCGCCACCCGGGCTCCGTAGCGGGCCGCCACGCGCGACGCGCGCACGCCGGCGGACCCGGCGCCAAGGGTGATCAGGTCGTAATCGAATTTGGGCATGATTCTTCCCCCGCGGGCTCCTATCGGGTGCGCTGGCGGGCAACGTCTAGTACCCTCCATCATAATAGGATGGTACGTGTGATCGTCTTTTCGCGTCTTTTGGGCAGGAAGCGTCGCGCCGGCGATGCGGGACATCGTCAAGCGGCGCTGACGCCCGCCAAAAGGCGCGAAAAGCGACCCTTCGGGCGGCCATGGGTGGCCATCGGACGTCGTCGCGCGGCTCTCGTGATGGGCCCCCATCACGTCGAACCGCGCTCCTAGCCGAATGGCCGCCCATGACCGTCACACGTGTCATCCTATTGTGATAGAGGGTACTTGAGCCATGGCCGGAACCGACGCCTCCCGGCTCGTGCCCGCCGGGGCGGCGGCAGGCGCCGCGCCCGCCGTGGTCCTGGTCGATCCCCAGTTGGGCGAGAACATCGGCATGGCGGCCCGCGCCATGCACAACTGCGCGCTCGCCGACCTGCGCCTGGTCAGGCCCCGCGACGGCTGGCCCAACGACAGTGCGGTCGCCGCGGCCGCGGGCGCCGATTGCGTGCTCGAAAAGGCCCGCTTGTTCGACACCACCGAGGACGCCATCAAGGACCTGCAGCGCGTCTATGCGGCCACGGCGCGCCACCGCCACATGACCAAAACGACGCTGCTCCCCCGCCCCGCCGCCGCCGAGATGCGGGCGTTCGCGGCGACGGGCGGACGCTCGGGCGTGCTCTTCGGGCCCGAGGCCAAGGGGCTCACCAACGACGACGTGGCCCTTGCCGACGCCGTGCTCACGGTGCCGCTGAATCCCGGTTTCAGCTCGCTCAACCTGGCCCACGCCGTGCTGGTCGTGGGGTACGAGTGGCTGCACGCCGCCGCCGCCGCGCCGCCGCCGGGCCTGAGCGCGCCGAAAACCACGCGGCCCGCCACCAAGGAGGAGTTGATCGGCCTGTTCGAGCACCTGGAAAGGGAACTGGACGCCTGCGGCTTCCTGCACGTCGCCGGCAAGCGGCCCTACATGGTGCGCAACCTGCGCAACATCTTCCAGCGCGCCGGCCTCACCGACCAGGAGGTGCGCACCCTTCGCGGCGTGATCGCGGCGCTGACCGGGGGACGGAAGGGATCGGGCGGGTAGGGGCGGTTTTCACCGCCAAGGCACCAAGGGAAGACCACCCGACGTCCCCCGTGTCCGGGGGATCAAAGAATTTGTCCCTGTGGGTCTGTGCGCCCGGCGGGAAACCCCCTGCCGTCCTCCGCGTCTCCGGCGTTTTGACTCCCAACGCGGAGGACGCAAAGGGGCGCAGAGGAGAAAAGAGGGGCGCAGGGAAAACAATTTCTCACCACAAAGGCACCACGTGCGGGGATCACTTTCGAGTGCGGCGGGTTTCCTGCGCCTTGGTGTCTTCTTTAATCGGGCGGTCAGAGTCGCTCCGAGAGCCAGATGGCGAGCCTGGAGCCGGCCCTGATCACGGCGGTGAGGGCCTCGTAGCCGGGCGCCTGTTCGGCCCCGCGGGCGAGGCCGGTGTCCCGGTGCTGGATCTCGTCCCGGCGGAACGCGGCGACGGTTTCCCTCAGGTCCGCCTCGTCGTCGTCGAGCTTTTCGATCTGCCCGGCGTAGTGCTCGTCGATGACTTCTTCGACGGCGACGGTGCAGGCCATGGCGGCGCGCTCGCCGAGCAGCGCCGTCCCCGCCCCGAGGGCGAAGCCGGCCACGTGCCAAAGCGGCATCAACATCGTCGGCCGCACCCGGCGCTTGACCATCAGGGCGTTGAAGGCGTCCAGGTGCCGTTGTTCCTGTTCGGCCATGCGGCGGATCACCGGCGCCGACGGGGACCTGCCCAGCACCCGCAACTGCCCCTGGTAAATGCGTATGGCGCCGTACTCGCCGGCCTGATCGACCCGGATCATCTGGTGGACCGACCGCTCCCCGGTCGCATCGCCGGGCAGGCGCCCCCTGCGTTTGCCGCGCCGGGCCTCGGTCATGACGCTCCCATCAGCCGCCGCGCCCCGGCCACGGAGAACGCGGCCAGGGCCAGCGAGGCGATCAGGTTGTAGCCGGCGAACGAGATGCCGAAAAGGGTCGAGTCCGCCTGGTCGCAGGGCTTGGGCGGCCGGGCCGCGAGCTCGGCCCTCAACGTCTCGACCGTCATCTCCGCCGGCAGGGCGCCGGCGCACGCCGCCGTGCCGGCCCACCAGTGCTGCTCGACGCCCACGTGATAGACGGCGATCCCCGCCCCGGCCAGGAACACGGCGCCGCAGAGCGCCACGGAGGCCGCCCGGACGCGGCTCCGGGGCGGCACGCCCAGGGCCAGGATGGCGAGGATTCCCGTGGCCGCGTAGGGCACCCGCTGATAGAGGCACAGGATACAGGGCTCGAGCCCGAAGACGACCTCGGCGATGTAGGCGACGGCCAGGGCACCGACGCTGGCCGCCAGGATGGCCATCGGTATGAGGCGCGGCCACTCGACGCCCGCGATTGGTGCGATCATGGCTCCCGTATAGCGCATTATGCGCCCCCCGGGCTACAGGACGAAGCGGACGAGGGCGAACCCGACGAACAGCAGGACCACGAACAGCGCCGTCAGCCAGCCCAGGTACTTCTCGATGAAGGCGCGGATGGGCTCGCCGAAGTACCACAGCAGGGCCGCCACCAGGAAGAACCGGGCGCCCCGCGAGATCGCCGAGGCGAAACCGAAGACCCAGGGGTCGAGGACCGTCACGCCCGAGGCGATGGTGAATATCTTGTAGGGGATGGGGCTGAACCCGGCGAGAAAGACGATCCACGCCCCCCATTCGTTGTAGCGCGCCTGGAACTGGGCGAACTGGTTGCCGAGGCCGTAGAAATCGACGATGGGGCGGCCCACCGCCTCGAACAGGAAATACCCGATGCCGTAGCCGGCGAACCCGCCGGCAACCGAGGCCACGGTGCACACCAGCGCGATCCGCCAGGCGCTGCCGCGCGCCGCCAGCACCATGGGGATGAGCAAAACGTCCGGCGGGATGGGGAAGACCGAGCTCTCGACGAAGGAGACCACGGCCAGCGCCAGGAGGGCGTGGCGGTGGGCCGCCAGCGCCATGGTCCGGTCGTAGAGTTTTCTCAGCACCGCTTTTCCTGCCCTCGGTGGGGATACGCGGCGGTGGTTTAGCAGGCGCGGCGCGGGCGGGCAAATCGGGCGTGGTCGGAGGCGGGTGGTGGCGCGTGTCCGGGACGGGCAATTCGCATCGGCCCGGGGCGCGCCGCGGACGTGTTGACCGGCCTCGGGCCGGGCCTATGATGGCCGCCGATTCACTGGCAGGCCGCCGGCCCCTGTGGCGGAACTGGTAGACGCGGCAGACTCAAAATCTGTTGTCCGCAAGGACGTGGGAGTTCGAGTCTCCCTGGGGGCACCAATTTTTTCGAGGACTTGGCCGCGGCGGTCTGCACCCGCCACTTAAGCCGCGTCACGCACCTCGATCACCAACCGCTTGCCGAGGGCCGCCAGCGCCGCCTCGAGCCGGTCGAGGCGGGATCGATGCATCAGGTCGAGCAGGCGCCTCACGTCCTTCGGATCGCAGCCGAGGCGCCGGGCCAACGCGACCTGGGTCACGCCCTGGTCCCGCATCGCCTGGTAGATCGCCAGTTTCGCAGCGGCCATCGGCGGCAGGGTGACGGCGCGCTGCCCCTTGCGCGGCCGGGCCGGGCGCGGAAGGTCACGCCGTTCGTCCACGTAAATCGCCAGCGCGGTCTCCAGCGCATCCGGCGCGCGCGCCAGCGCCTGCGCCTCGACGTTGCCGACGGTATGGGCCTCGGGGACATCGGGGAACGTTGCCACGACCGTCCCGTTGCTGGCGCGTTTCAGGATCACCCGGTAATGCATCATGCCCCCTGTACCTCAGGTCACGTTCCGCCAGTCGATGCCAAGCTGCTTGCAGATACGGCGAAGAAACTCCGGTGCCAAGTCGGTGTCTCCGTGCACCGGCACCACCGTCGCGCGGCCGCGATAGGTCACGCGCACATGCCCGCCTTTGCCCCGTTTCGTGTCGATCTCGACGCCCGCCCTGCGCAGCTTGCGGATGAACTGGCGTCCTTTCATATCACGATCATAGGGCATTTATGCCCTACGTTCAATGGAAATAAGGGCAGAAATGCCCTCGCGGCCCGGCGGCGTGCGATGCGGCGCCCGCCCCCCAAATCCCGCGCCCGTTAATCAAACGTAAGCGATTGGGGGCGCACCATCGGGCGGCGCCGTTGCGGCGCCTTCCAGCCAGGTGGTGCGCTATGAGAAACAGTATTCTTATCCTTGCCGCGGCGCTCGCTCTCGCCGGCTGCGCGTCCGCGGACAGCGGAGGCCGGCCCGCGGGCCCGCCGGGCCAGGCGGAGTTCCAGGCCGGGGTTCTCTACAGCAAGGGCCGGCGTCTTCCCGGGCATTACGTCAAGGCGGCGCGATGGTACCACGAGGCCGCCACCCTCGGGCACGCCGGCGCCCAGGGGCAGCTGGGGTTCATGTACCAGACCGGGCAGGGCGTCGGCCGCGACTACGCCCAGGCGGTGAAGTGGAACCGCATGGCCGCCGAGCAAGGCTTCGCGCCGGCCCAGTTCAACCTTGCCCTCCTCTACGGCGAGGGCCGGGGTGTCCCGCGCGACGACGTCCAGGCCTACATGTGGCTGAACGTGGCGGCGGCCAATTCCCGGCCCGGCAGGTTCCGCGACCAGATCGCCGAGGAGCGCGCCACCGCCGCCCGGCGCCTGTCGCCCGAACGTCTGCAAATAGCCCGGCACATGGCGGAGAGGTGGCTGGCCGTCCACCCCGGCCTGGGATGAAGGCGGGCTAGTGGCCTGAGCGCTGGCGCGCGGGTTGGGTTCTTGAGGTCAAAGGAGCGTTGCCCCTTTGATCCCCACCAAGGGCCGTCGGCCCTTGGAGCCCGATTTATGGGGTCCGGGGGTTTACCCCTGGCGTGAGCGTGGGGGGCGGAGCCCTCCCTTGGCCGTCAGGCCACCACCCGGCGCCGCCGCTACCAGTACAGGATCAGCTTGCCGTCCTGGACCTCGTAGCCGTCCAGGCGCTTGAGGAAGCTCATGCCGAGCAGGGAGACGAACAAGGGGGCTTCGTTGACCCAGGCCTCCACGTCGCGCAGGACGAGCTGGCCGATGCGCAGCCGCCTGAGGGTCACCGGCGCCGCCCGGATGACGCCGCCCGCGGTGTTGAACTGCCGGGTGAAGTTACGGGCGCGCAGGTCGAACCCGATGCGGGCGGCGTCCTCGGGCGTCAGCACCACCTCGGTGGCGCCGGTGTCGACCATGAAGCGGATGTCCGCCCCGTCCACGTCCGCCTCGATCAAAAAGTGTCCCCCGGCGGACGCGCGGATGGTAAGGGCGCGGCTGGCCGGCCGGGAGGCTTTCCGGGATTGCGCCGGTTGCTTCGCGGTCCGCTGTTCCCGGGATTCCTGGGGTGCTTGCGGGCCGAACAGGACGTCCCGGTAGGTGAAGGCGGCGAAACCGAGCCCGGCGACGATCGACCATATCACGACCTGGCGCACCGCCCAACCGAGGACGCCGACGACGAGCGCCGGCCGTCCCGGTGCCGTTTGCTCCCACCGATCACTCATGCCGCACACCCTCCGTCCGCCATGGACCCGGGGCTCTCCCGGCGCGATCCCGCCTCCCGCGGCGGGATTGCGCGCAGGGAAATGTTGTCCCGGCGTCTGTGGTTGTTACGCCCACCGCGCGCATTAACCTTAATACCTGCCCCCCGGGCCGCAGGTCCGAAAGGCGCTGCCTCGGCGCCCGGCCACGGTAGCCGGAATTTCCTCTACAGGCGCTTTACGCGCCGTCCCACAACGCCTTTTCGCCCTCCGCGGCGCCCGCAGACGGCGCTCCGGCCGCCCCGTGCCGGGGGCGTTCCGCGATTCGCATCCTGCATCTTAACTAATAAAGAAATATAAAATTTTACATAAATCGTTTTTTATTAGTGTCTTGATAATCAAATGCCTACACACTATAATACAGATAACGTACGGGAAGTAAATTCTTATAAAGGCCCATGTCATGAAACCGCTCGCTCGGCAAAGAACCGGCGCGGAGGCCCCTAATGACTGCGCCCCTCGCATGTCCCTCTACGACTTCATGAAGTCGCGGATGGACGACGTGATCTATGCACGGCCGATCCAGGACGAGAACGGTTCGGCGTTCGCTGTCTACGCCGCGGATGGGACTTTTCTGGACCTGTTCGACACCCTGGGCGAAGTGATCATCGCGGCCCACGACCAGGACATGGTCGTGGCGACCGTGCACTGAGATACACCGGAGCATCCCCCCGACACAGTGCCGACGGGGTGAGCGTCCGGCGTCGGTACGCCCCGTGACCGGACCCCTGCGGATCGGAGCGCCAAAGGGATGACCGTTTCCGGGGTGACGGCATCGGCCGTTTCCGCCTTGACCGCCAATGCCGCGCGGGTCGCCGCGGTGGCCGACAACGTGGCCAACGTCGGCACCGTCGGCTTCAAGGCGACCCAGGTGCGCACCACCACCGTGGTCACCAGGCAGGGCGCCGGCGGGGGCTTTGCCGCCGGCGGCGTGCGGACCGTGGCGCTCGAACAATCCAACGTCGACCTGGCCGGCGAATTCGCCAACCTGGTCCAGGCCCGCGTCGCCTACGGCGCCGCCGTCGCGGTCCTGCGCACCGCCGACGAGACGTTCCGCGCGCTGATCGACATCCGGACCTAGTGGCCTGTGCTAGGCGCTGCCGCGCGGGCTTTGGCGGGGCCGGACGCCCCTCACCCCTCGGGCTTTTAGGGCCTGCGGCCCTAAGAAATAGCGGCGGCTCAGGGGACTTGCGCGGCCCCACCGGGGGCCACGGTTCCCCTTCGCGGGGGCAACCCCACCCGGCACGGCCGGCGCGCTCACCGGGTCGCGGACGATGAAAAGGGCCGCCAGCCCGTGCCTTCGTGGCCGAAGCGGAAGGCCTGGGGGTGGAGGATCTCGGCCATGATCTCCAGGGAGTCCGCGAGCCTGGGGCCGGGCCGGTTGAAGTAATCGCTGCCGTTGGTGATGTAGACGCGACCCGCCCGGACGGCGGAAAGGTCCGACCAGCCCGGGCGCGCCGCCAGGGCGTCGGCCTCCGTCCCCGTCCTGTCGAGGCCGAATCCGCAGGGCATGAACACGATCACGTCGGGGTCGGCGTCGGCCAGGGCGTCCCATTCCAGCCCCGGCGCGTGTTCTCCCGGCGTGCCGAACGGGTCCTCGCCGCCGGCCAGCGCCACCAGCTCCGGCACCCAGTTGCCGGCGGCCATCAGCGGCTCCGTCCACTCGATGCAGGCGACCCGCGGCCGCTCGGAGAGGGCGCCGGCGCGGGCCGCGATCGCGGCCGCCTTTTCCTCCATGCGCCGGACGAGCGCCGCGCCGGCGCCGGCGACGCCCAGGGCCCCGGCGACGCGGGCGATATCGTCGTAGACGTCGGCCAGGCCGTTGGGCTCCAGCGACACGATGCGCACCTCCCGGTCGACCCAGTCGCAGACCGCCGCCTCGACCTCGGCGAGGCTGACGGCGCACACCTCGCACTGGCTCTGGGTGACGATCACGTCGGGCCGGAGCGCCCGCAGGCGCTCCTCCAGCACCTCGTAGACGGCCAGCGCCTGCGTCACCGCCTGGCGCACCCGGGCGTCGATGTCGGCGCTGGTGCCTTCCAGGCGCAGGCGCGGGCGGGTGCACACGGGCAGCGCCAGCACGTGCGGCGGGTAGTCGCACTCATGGGAGCGGCCGACAAGGCGGCCGGCGCAGCCAAGGGCCGCGGTGATTTCCGTGGCGCTCGGGATCAGGGATACGACGCGTTGATCTGTCATGGCGAATCAAAGGTCCGGGCCGAATCGCCCAAATGGGGCCGGCGTGAATCCCCGTGCCGGGAAATTTCCGGGCCGGCGCCGTCGGGCGCTGTCATCGTAGCATGGTTTGGCCGTCCTCCGTCAGGGGGCACGCCCGCCCGATGACGCCGCCGGGCCCGTCGTGCTAAGCTTCGGCGGATGCATCTGGACGATGCCGGATGAAGAGCCTCCGCGTCCCGCTGTTGGTGTTTCCGCTGCTCGCCGGGTGCGCGCCCGCGCCCGTCTATCCCCTGTATACGTCCGTCCAGGTCGCGGGGTCCTTCGGCTACGCGGAGCAGAGGATTTCGGACGCCCGGTACACGGTGACCTACACCGCGCCGGTGCAGAGGACCTACGCCTACGGCGGCGAACGGCGGGACCAGGACGCCGACCGGCGGGTGGCGCTGGCCTATGACCTGGCGCTGTGGCGGGCCGCCGAACTGGCCCTGGCACACGGATACCCGGCGTTCCGGGTGGCCGAGCGGAACAACGACATCCAGGTGGATGTGCGCCACGACGCGTATTACGACCCGTTCCCCGATTTCGGCCGTCACCACCGCTACGGCCATTTTCCGCACGGCTACCCGAGCTATTACCCCAGCTATGCCTATCTGGCGGCCGGGGTCACCCTGGCGGTGGAATTCCGCCGTGCGGGCGCCGGGGATACGTTCGATGCCCGGGCCACACGGGAGCGCCTGCGGGCGCACTATGCCCAGGCCACGGCACCGGGTTCGGCGGGGTACTGATACCAAGGAGCGCTGATCATGACCCGACGAGCCGGCTTACCAAGGTTTTCGGCCCTAAGCGTGCGCTGTGGCGATGCGGGGCATCGTAAAGCGTGCGCGACGCCGTCCGAAAGCCTTGGTAAGCCGCCGTTCCGGTCGCGTATGCGGCCCGTCGGGGGCGTCGAAAAGTTTTGACGATGCACCGCATCGCCTGCAACTTTCCTCCTACCCGACGAGCCGCCTACGCGATCTCTATGAGTCATGATCA
>JACZQZ010000169.1 GCA_022545455.1 Pseudomonadota bacterium | reverse complement strand
TGGTCAACGCCGCAAGGACCGACGGGTCTAACGGTTGAACAGCGAAACAACCGCTAAAACCTATACGTCCGTATAAAGCACCATACGTGAGGATACTTCCTTCGCCCCCCAACGGGTAATTATCATTGGCCATACCCAATGGTTGCCGGAGAACCGTCGCCGCGCGCGCCCATAACGGGAGGCTGTGCCGGCGCCTCGGCAATGAACTCGGCAATTGAAGAGCGCGTTTGGCGATTGGGGAGGAAGGGATTTCTGGATGACCCAGGTACTGGGCGTTCGAGCCGCACGTTGGATATCGTCGCTGGTGGTCTGCGGCCTTGCCGGCGTCGCCGTGCACATTTTCGGGATGACGTTGGCTCCCGCCGCGCTGGCCGAGGACCGGGGAACCAACGCGCCGGCGCTGCGCGAGGTCGTCGCCGCGGTGCCCCGCTCGTGGCCGCCGCAATACAGTGTCGACGAGAACGGCAAGCCGGTGGGCTTCGCCATCGACGTGATGGAGGAGATCGCCGCCCTGGCCGGCGTGCGGGTCACATACAGGGTGCTCGACGCCTTCGCCGACGTCTCCGATGTCATGCGAAAGGGCGAGGCCCATATCATCCCCAACAGCGGAATTACCCCCGACCGGGCGGCCAATTACCTGTTTACCGATCCCGTGGAGACCTTCGCCGTCTCCATCTTCGTACGCAGCGACACAACCGGCATCAAGGGCCTCGAGGACCTGGCGGGCCGCAAGGTCGCGGTGGTCGAACATAACGTCGGCGAAAAGCTGATGAAGCCCCGCAAGGACATCCATTCCGTGGTCCACCGGGACGCTGTGACGGCGCTGTTCGATCTGCTGTCGGGCGACGAGGACGCGCTGGTTTTCCCCCGCCCCGTGATGCTCAGCCTGGCGCGAAAGGCGGGCTCATCATGCGGCTCACCTAGGACGATATCGAAGTTTTCATTTCCAGCAGGAGTGAGGGAAACCCTTACAAGCTTGGCATCTGCCTCTGGAGTTGGTGGTGAAGAGCAAAGGTAATCGACATTTTGTTTGGGCAATTCTTGCCACCGCTTTAGGCGTGGCCGTTGTCTGGATTGTGGACGATGAGGTGGCTGACAGGCACCTCAAGGAGCATCGCACCCAGGTCGTTGATAAGGTAAAAACCGTCCACGCCAAGTTGGAGTCCGCTCTTAATTCCAGGTTGTCTCTCGTCCAAGGCCTGGCGGCCTTCGTTAAAAGTAGGAAAGAACTTGCCGGAGCCCGCCACGAGCGTTTCGCTGAAGAGTTCAACGCGTACACGGATGAGCTTCTGAAGGATGTCGGTGGCATCAGAAGTCTCCAATTGGCCCCCGATGCCGTGGTTACCTATATCAACCCGCTCAAGGGCAACGAAAGGGCGCTGGGGCACGACCTGATGGCTGATGCGGTCCGGCGGGAAGCCGCCGAACGGGCTATTCGGAAAAGGCACTTCGTTGTCGCGGGGCCCGTCGAATTACGCCAAGGCGGCGTTGCACTGATCGGGCGTTTGCCGATCTTCCTGCCGTTGGCGGATGATGAGAAATCGGAACGTTTCTGGGGATTCTCGATCATTCTCCTCGACCTGGCCCCACTCCTAACCGAGGCAGGAATTAGCGATCAAGCCTCAGGGCTGAAATTTGCCTTGAGAGGCAAGGACGGTTTGGGCGCACGGGGCGCGGTGTTCTTTGGGGATGGGGCCATTTTCGATGCCGATCCCGTTGTTCAGGACGTGATCCTACCCGACAATTCCTGGCAGGTGGCCGCATTGCCCGTTGAAGGTTGGGACCACACAGAGGAATTGTTCCCTCTTCGCGCCTTCGGTGGGGCCATGGCTGTTGCTATTGGGGGGCTGCTCTTTGTTCTTTTCTCCGGTCGGGAGAAGCTGGCGACGAAAGAGAAACGGCTGCGTTCGGCGTTCGAGGCCATTGATGAAGGGATCTGGGACTGGAACATCGTCACTGGAGAGGTCGTGTTCAGTCCCAATTGGCCAAAGATTTTCGGGTACAGCCTTGATGAAATAGAGCACCACGTGGACACGTGGGAAAGCTGGCTGCACCCGGATGACAAAGCAGAGGTCATGAAAGCCGTAAACGACCATTTCGAGGGCCGAACGCCATATTACGTTTCCGAACACCGGATGAAGAACAAGGATGGCGCGTGGCTTTGGATTTTGGACCGTGGCAAGGTCATCGAATGGGATAACGGTGGAAAGCCCATTCGCATGATCCGTGCGGATCTCGACATCACCGAGCGCAAGCGGGCGGACGAAGCGTTGAGGGAAAGCGAGGAACGGTTCCGCCAGATCTACGAAAACACACCGGGGATGCTCCATTCCATCGACAGGGACGGGCGATTGCTCAATGTCAGCGACTATTGGCTGGACACCCTGGGATACGACCGCGAAGAGGTGCTCGGGCGCAAGGTGTACGAATTCTATTCGGAGGAATCCCGTCGGTACGCCAAGGAAGAAACCCTACCTGAGTTTTTCCGCACCGGTTTTGCCAAGGAACTTCCCTTTCAAGTGGTGAAGAAGAACGGCGAGGTCATGGATGTCCTGCTGACAGCCATGGCCGTGCGCGATGACCAGGGAAATTTCGTCCGCTCGCTCGCCGTCATGATCGACATCACCGAGCGCAAGCGGGCCGAGAAAATCCTTCGCGAAAGCGAAGAGCGGTTCCGTACCCTGATCGACAGCTCCAGCCAAGGCATTTTGGTTCATCGGAACCTGCGCGTCCTTTATGCAAACCAAAGGTTTGTCGAGATGTTCGGTTACGACAGTGCCGATGAGATCCTTGCCCTTGAGTCAAGGGATGTCATGATCGCTCCGGAGGAACGGTCCCGTCTGCTGGGTTATCATAAGGCCCGGCTGCGCGGAGAGCCCGCGCCACTGGATTACGAATTCGTGGGACTGCGGAAAGACGGTTCCCGAATTTGGCTGGAAAACCGTTCTTTCCGGATCGAGTGGGAGGGCGGCCCGGCCATATGCACAACCCTGTTCGACATCACCGGGCGCAAGGAGGCCCAGGCGCAACTGATCCAGGCCTCCAAGCTGGCGACCCTGGGCGAGATGGCGTCGGGCATCGCCCATGAGCTCAACCAGCCCCTCAGCGTCGTCGGCATGGCGGCCGAAAACTCCTTGATAAGCATGGAGGAGGGCACATTCGACACCGAGTTCGTGCGCAAGAAACTGCAGACGATCGTCGGGCAAAGGGACCGCATGGCCGGCATCGTCAACCACATGCGCCTGTTCAGCCGCAGGGACACAACGGCCATGGAATTGTTCGACCCGGTTGAATCCGTGAGGGGCGCGGTTGGTCTGATCGCCAAACAGTTCCAAGCCTCCGGCATCGAACTGGAAGAAACCCTTCCCGCCGCCTGCGGGAACGTCTTCGGCCATCCCGTGCAGTTGGAACAGGTGGTGCTCAATCTGCTGAACAATGCCCGCGATGCGGTTCGCGGCGCGATGGAAT
>JACZQZ010000081.1 GCA_022545455.1 Pseudomonadota bacterium | reverse complement strand
CCTTGGTGTGCGTGCACCACAAGCGGCGCGCGACGACGTCCGGAAGCCTCGCAACGCCGCCCTTCGGGTCGCTTTTCCCGTCCCCTCGGGGGTCGCGGGGGCGCCCCCCGCATACGGTGTCGGGGGGACACCCCCCGGTGGCCCCCCGGGGCGTCGGGAAGGCTTTCCGATGGGCCGCCATCGCCTGCGCCTCCCCTCCTGCCGAGGAAACGGGAAAAGCGATCGTATGGGTGCACTTTAGCTGATGCAGGCCACTGGTGTCCTGTCCCAGAGATTCGTACACTGGAACAGGCTCCGGGCGGCGACGATAATAGGGGCCGGACACCGCGAGGGGAACGGAAACCCGCGCCTTCGGCGGTCCGGGGGAAGAACACGATGGACAAGGGAACCTGGCCGAACCTGGTGCTCATGTTCTTCGAGCAGGTGGAGCGCTACGGCGACCGGCCCTTCCTGTGGATGAAAAGGGGCGGCACCTACGCGCCCCTGACCTGGCGCGACACGGCGGCCAGGGTCAGCGCGCTGGCCCGCGGCCTCAAGACCCTGGGCGTGGCGCCGGGGGACCGCGTCGTCCTGGTCTCCGAGAACCGCCCCCTATGGCTGGTGGCGGATATAGCCATCATGGCGGTGGGCGCCATCACGGTCCCCGCATACGTCACCAACACGCCCGAGGACCATCTCCACGTCCTCGGCGACAGCGGCGCCAAGGGCGCCATCGTCTCCACCCGGCAACTGGCCGAGAGGGTGCTCTCCGCCGCCGACCAGGCGGACGGGATGGAGTTCGTCGCCGGCCTGGACCCGCCGGATGTCGGCCATGACCGGCGCGTCAAGGTGCTGCATTTGGACGACGTCCTGGAACGGGGCCGGACGGGATCCGAAAACATCGTCGAACTGGCGCGCCGGTGGAAGCGCAGCGACACCGCCTGCATCATTTATACCTCGGGCACCGGCGGCGCGCCGAAGGGCGTGATGCTTCACCACGGGGCGATCCTGCACAACTGCGCCGGCGCCCGGGAGGCGCTCATGGAGCTGGGCCTGGACGACGAGGTGTTCCTGTCCTTCCTGCCCCTCTCCCATTCCTACGAGCACACGGCGGGCCAGTTCTTTCCCATGTCCATCGGCGCCCAGATCTACTACGCCGAGGGCGTCGAGACCCTGGCCACCAACATGCGGGAGGCCCGGCCGACCATCATGACGGCGGTGCCCCGGCTTTACGAGACCATGCACGGCCGCATCCTCAGGGGCGTCCACAAGGCCGGCGGCGTCAAGGAGAAGCTGTTCCGCAAGGCCCTGGAGCTGGGCACCCGGCGCTATCAGCGCGGCGGCGGCCTGCCGCCGGGCCAGCGCCTCATCGACGCCGTGCTGGACAAGCTGGTGCGGGACAAGGTGCGGGCCGGCTTCGGCGGCCGGCTCAAGGCCCTGGTGTCGGGCGGGGCGCCGCTGAACGCCGACATCGGCCTCTTCTTCACGGCGTTGGGCCTGCGCATCCTGCAGGGCTACGGACAGACGGAAGCGGCGCCGGTGGTCACCGCCAACCGGCCCAACAAGGTCAAGATACACACGGTGGGTCCCCCCCTTCCCGGCGTCCAGGTGAAGATCGCCGCCGACGGCGAGATCCTGGTGCGCGGGGAACTGGTCATGCAGGGCTACTGGCGCAACCCGGAAGCCACCGCCGAGGCGATCAGGGACGGCTGGCTGCACACGGGCGACGTGGGCGTCGTCGACTCCGACGGCTACCTCACCATCACCGACCGCAAGAAGGACATCATCGTCGGCTCCGGCGGCGACAACGTCTCGCCGCAGCGCATCGAGGGGATGCTGACCGTGGAGCCCGAGATCGCCCAGGCCATGGTCTACGGCGACCGCCGGCCCCATCTGGTCGGCCTTTTGGTGCCGGACACGGTGTGGATGAAGACGTGGGCGAAGGACCACAAGAAGCCCGCCGAGTTGCGGGCCCTGGCCGGGGACAAGGCTTTCCACCGCGCCCTTGACGCCGCCGTGAAGCGCGTGAATGGGCGCCTTTCCAAGGTCGAGCGGGTGCGCCGGTTCGCCGTCGCCGACGCCCCGTTCACCATCGAAAACGCCCAGATGACCCCGACCCTCAAAATCCGCCGCCACAAGATCAAGGCCGTCTACGGCGAACGGCTGGAGGCGCTGTACGGGTGAGGCGGGGCGGCGGCGCCGGCTCAGGGGCGGCGGCGCCTTAGATTGGTGATCCCGATGCCGACCAGGATCACCGCCAGGGCGCCAACGGCCGGCAGCGAGATCCGTTCGCCCAGGACCGCCGCCCCCCAGATGACGCCGAGGGCCGGGATCAGGTAGTTGT
Organism: Pseudomonadota bacterium; assembly: GCA_022545455.1. GTDB lineage: Bacteria > Pseudomonadota > Alphaproteobacteria > Rhodospirillales > 2-02-FULL-58-16 > JACZQZ01. The sequence continues at coordinate 10,039 of JACZQZ010000081.1, read as the reverse complement.
TGAGGGCGACGAAGGTCGCCCCGCGCGCGGAAATCAACTGGAAGAAGATGATCGTCGCCAGGGCCGTCGGCAACAGTCCCAGGTAAACGACGGCGGCCACGGAGCCCAACGACGGCGACAGGGTCCACGGCGCGTCCACCAACACCACGAAGGGAATCATCTGGACGGCGGCGCACATCATGACGGCGGCGCTGCGCACCGCCGGCGGCGAGGGCGGCAGGGAGCGGGCGATGGTGGCGGCGACGGCGTAGCATACGGCGCCGCCGGCAACCGCGAGCTGCCGCCACACGTTGCCTCCGAGCCCCCCGAAGGCCTCGGGCCCGACCAGTGCGACGACGCCCGTGAAGCCGATGGCGACGCCGATCGCCTTGGGCGCCGTCAGGCGTTCGTCCTCGGTAAAGGCGTGGGTCAGCAACAGGGTGGCCAGGGGCATCACCGCCATGAGGATGGCGGCGAGGCCGCTGTCGATGCGCTGCTCGCCCCAGGCGATGAGGGTGAAGGGAAGGGCGTTACCGAGGATGCCGATGAGGAAGAACAGCGTCCACATGCGCCCCGAGCGGGGCAGCCTCTGCCCTTTGAGGGCGATGAAGGCGTAAAGGACGACCGCCGCAAGCCCGATGCGTCCCGCCGCCAGGGTCAGCGGCGGGATGGTCCCGACGGCGATCTTGATGGCCGCGAAGGACGAACTCCAGAGGGTAGCGAGAAAGACCAGCAGAAGCAGATGCCGATAGGTGCCGGAACTGGAAATCGCTGTCCTCCCGGGCCGCCACCCGGTCATCGGGAAACGGTCATACCCGGTAATACTCCCGGTACCAGGCGACGAACCGGGGGATACCCTCGTCGATGGTCGTCGTCGGCGCGAAGCCGAAGTCCCGCCGGGTGTCGGCGATGTCGGCGTAGGTCTCCTTGACGTCGCCGGGCTGCATGGGCAGCAATTCGGTCTCCGCCTTTTGTCCCAGCGCCTCCTCGAGGACCGAGATGAACCGCATCAAGGGCTCGGCGCGGTGGTTGCCGATGTTGTAGACCCGGGCCCGGGCGGAGCCGCCCGCCGGCGGCCGGTCGAGACAGGCCAGCACGCCGGCCACGATATCGTCGATGTAGGTGAAGTCGCGGCGCATGTCGCCGTGGTTGAAGACGGGGATGGGCTCGCCGGCCAGGATCTTGCGGGTGAAGATGAAGGCCGCCATGTCCGGCCGCCCCCAGGGCCCGTAGACGGTGAAGAAACGCAGGCCGGTCAGGGGCATTTCGAACAGATGGCCGTAGGCGTGGCTGATCGCCTCCATGGACTTCTTGGTCGCCCCGTAGAGGGACGCCGGGGCGTCCACCCTGTCCCGGGTCGAAAACGGCAGCTTGGTGTTGAGGCCATAAACCGAGGACGAGGACGCATACACCAGGTGCTCCAGGCGCTTCAGCCTGCGGCAGGCCTCGAGCACCACGACGTGCCCCTCGACGTTGGTGCGGAGGTAGACGTACGGGTCGACCAGGGAATGACGCACCCCCGCCTGGGCCGCCAGGTGCACGACCCCGGTGATGTCCGGGTGACCCTCGACAAGGGCCTGCATGTGGGCGCGGTCGGCGATGTCCACGCGCTCGAAGACGAATGCGTCCTTGGCTTTCAGGGCGGCCAGGCGGGCCTCTTTCAGGGTCACGTCGTAGTAATCGTTGAGGTCGTCGACGCCGATCACCCGCTCGCCCCGCTCGAGAAGCGCCAGCGACGTGTGGAACCCGATGAACCCGGCGGCGCCGGTGACGAGTACGGCCATGCCCGCGTCTCCCGAATGCCGCCCTCATATACCGGCTGGCGGCGGAGAAATCATCCCTTTCCGGTGACCGGCCCCGGATCCGGCCGCCCTTCGGGTACAGTAGGACCAGGAAATCTTCGTGCGCCCGGCCGGGGCGCCCGGCACTTTTGCGCCCCGGGCGCGGATATGGGCATTCGATCCTTGCGTTTTGCTGCGCGGGTATCGGGATTTGTTGTCTGGACGGCTCCCAGACATTACCTTTGAGACAGAAAATCGACGGGGAGCTTCCCTCCCGGGAGATTGGCCATGGCGTTGGCTGCGGTCACGCTCGACGATAAATACACCCTCGATTCCGGCCGGGTCTACCTGACGGGCACCCAGGCGCTGGTGCGCCTGTGCCTGATGCAGCGCCAGGGGGACCGCCGGGCCGGACTGAACACGGCCTGCTTCGTGTCCGGCTACCGGGGCTCGCCGCTGGGCACCGTGGACCGGGAGTTCTGGCGGGCCGAAGAGTTTCTCAAGAAGCACCACATCCATTTCCAGCCGGGGGTGAACGAGGACCTGGCGGCCACCGCCATCTGGGGCAGCCAGCAGGTCAACCTGTTCCCGGGCGCCAGGTACGACGGCGTCTTCGCCATGTGGTACGGCAAGGGCCCCGGCGTCGACCGCTCGGGCGATGTGTTCCGCCACGCCAATTACGCCGGCACCGCGCCCCATGGCGGCGTCCTCGTCCTGGCCGGCGACGACCCGGCGTGCAAGTCCTCCACCGTGCCGAGCCAAAGCGAATACGCCTTCATGGACGCCCAGATGCCGGTGCTCAACCCGGCCAACGTGCAGGACATACTCGATCTGGGCCTCTTCGGTTGGGCCATGTCGCGCTATTCGGGCTGCTGGGTGGGCATGAAGACGATCACCGAGAACGTCGACTCCTCGGCCTCGGTGTCCGTCGATCCGGAGCGCATGCGGATCGTCCTTCCCGACGATTTCGAGCCGCCGCCCGACGGGCTTCACATCCGCTGGCCCGACCAGCCCCTGGAGCAGGAGCTGCGGCTGCAGAAGTACAAGCTTTACGCGGCCATCGCTTTTGCACGGGCCAATGGGCTGAACCGCATCGTCATCGACAGCCCGAAGCCGCGCTTCGGCATCGTCTCCACCGGCAAGTCCTATCTCGACGTCCTGCAGGCGCTGGACGACCTCGGCATCGACGCCGACCACGCCGCCGACATCGGACTGCGCGTCTACAAGGTGGGCATGAGCTGGCCCCTGGAGCGCGAGGGCATCCGCCACTTCGCCGAAGGGCTGGAGGAAATCCTGGTGGTCGAGGAAAAGCGCGCCGTCATGGAGAACCAGCTCAAGGAGCAGCTCTACAACTGGCGCGAGGACGTGCGCCCGCGCGTCATCGGCAAGTTCGACGAGGACGGCGAATGGATCCTGCCCTCGGCCGGCGAGTTGACGCCGGCGCGCATCGCCCGGGTCATCGCCGGGCGCATCGGGCGCTTCTACACCAGCACCAAGATCGCCGACCGGCTCGCCTTCCTCGAGGACAAGGAAAGGGCGCTCGAGGACCGGCTGCCCGCAATCGAGCGCATCCCGTACTTCTGCGCCGGCTGTCCCCACAACGTCTCGACCACCGTGCCCGAGGGTTCGCGCGTCGTGGCCGGCATCGGCTGCCATTACATGGCCATCTGGATGGACCGGGACACCGCCACCTTCACCCACATGGGGGGCGAGGGCGCCAACTGGATCGGCCAGGCGCCGTTCACCGAAACCGAACACATCTTCGTCAACATCGGGGACGGCACCTATTTCCACTCGGGCCTGCTGGCCATCCGCGCGGCGGTGGCGGCGGGCGTCACCATGACCTACAAGATCCTGTACAACGACGCCGTCGCCATGACCGGCGGCCAGCCCGTGGACGGCCCCCTGAGCGTGCCCCTGATCACCCGGCAGCTGCGCGCCGAGTCGGTGGAGCGCATCGCCGTGGTCACCGACGAGCCCGACAAGTACCCGATCAACGCCGGCTTCGCGCCCGACGTCACCATCCATCACCGGGACGACCTGGATGCGCTGCAGCGGGATTTGCGCCGCCTCAAGGGCGTTTCGGTCCTCATTTACGACCAGACCTGCGCCGCCGAGAAACGCCGCCGCCGCAAGCGCGGCCAGATGGCCGACCCGCCCAAGCGGGTCTTCATCAACGAGGCGGTGTGCGAGGGCTGCGGGGACTGCGGCGTGGTGTCCAACTGTGTCGCCATCGCCCCCGTGGAGACCGAGTTCGGGCGCAAGCGGGCCATCGACCAGTCGTCGTGCAACAAGGACTACTCCTGCGTCGACGGCTTCTGCCCCAGCTTCGTCACCGTCCACGGGGGCCGTTTGCGCACCCAGGCCGTCGCCGCCGGGGCCGCCGGAGCCGGCCCCGGGCATCCCTTCCCCGCCCTGCCCGATCCCCAGCCGGCCGCCGCCGACTCCCCCTATGGCATCATGATCACCGGCATCGGGGGCACCGGCGTGGTCACCGTGGGGGCGCTTCTGGGCATGGCGGCGCACCTGGAAGGCAAGGGCGTCTCGGTGCTCGACATTACCGGGCTGGCGCAGAAGAACGGCGCCGTGGTCAGCCACGTGCGCATCGCGGACAGGCCCGGGGACATCCACGCGGTGCGCATCGCCGCCGGCGGGGCGGGGCTGCTTCTGGGGTGCGACATGGTCACCGCCGGCAGCTTCGAGGCCCTGGCCAAGCTGCGGGCGGGCTATTCCCGCGCCGTGGTCAACAGCCACCGGACGATGACCGCCGACTTCACCCGCGACCCCGACCTGGCGTTCCCGGAACAGGGCCTGCGCGACGCCATCACCGCCGCCGCCGGGGCCGGGCGCGCCGATTTCGTCGACGCCACCGGGCTGGCCACGGCCCTGCTCGGCGATACCATCGCGTCCAACCTGTTCATGGTCGGGTTCGCCTACCAGCAGGGCCTGCTGCCGGTCTCGGCGGCGGCCATCGAGCGCGCCATCGAGCTCAACGGCGTCGCCGTGGAGTCCAACAAAGGCGCCTTCCTGTGGGGCCGGCGGGCGGCCCATGACGGCGCCAGGGTCGAAACCATCGCCTTCGCCGGGGGCGCGGCGCCCACCGCGCGGCGCCTGTCCGCCAGCCTGGACGAGCTCATCGCCCGGCGGACGGCGGAACTCACCGCCTACCAGGACGCGGCCTACGCGAAACGCTATACGGACCTGGTCCAGCGGGTGCGCGCGGTGGAGGCGGAGCGGGCCAAGGGCAGGACCGGTCTGGCCGAGGCGGTGGCGCGGTCGTACTTCAAGCTTCTCGCCTACAAGGACGAATACGAGGTGGCGCGCCTGTTCACCGACGGCGCCTTCCGCAAGCGGCTCGAAGAAACGTTCGAGGGCGATTTCAAGCTCACCTTCCACCTGGCCCCGCCGCTTGCCGCCCGGCGCGACCCGGTCACGGGCGTGCCGAAGAAACGCGAATACGGCCCGTGGATGATGACGGCGTTCAAGGTGCTGGCCAAAGGCAAGGGCCTGCGCGGCACCCCGTTCGACGTCTTCGGCTACTCGGGCGATCGGCGCCGGGAGCGCCAGTTGATTACCGACTACGAGAGGACGGTGGAGGAGTTCCTGCGCCGGCTCGACACCGAGAACCACTGCCTGGCCGTGGCCCTCGCCGCCCTGCCCGAAACCATACGCGGCTACGGCCACGTCAAGGAACGGAACGTGGAGAAAGCCGCGGCCCGCGAGGCGGAACTTCTGGACGCCTTGCGCAACCCGGCGCCGACCAAGACCGCCGCGGAGTAGGCTGCCGCCCGGCAAAAAAGGGGGAAAGGGGACAATCTATTTTTTCCCGGCCAATAGACGAGGGCGGGTCCCTCAAAAGGGTCGGCTTGGTTGGGCTTCGACCAGCGCCGCCGATGTCCGCTTGTAGCCAGAAGCAGAAGTTCTCGATGCCGGCGAAAGAAGCCGTCTACCGTATGGTCGGTATGTCACTTTCCAACTGGCCGAGGTTGCGGTGCCGAGGGAGCTGTTCCGAAAAATCCTCCGCCTCATCGATGGGCTGCGGCCGGCCCCTTTGCCGCCATGACGGCGGCCCATCCAGTAGCATCCAGGTCGCCCGACAGGACAGGTGTGTGCTGCGCAGGTCGAAGTGCGCCCTCACAGTGCGAAATGGTCACGGGACCGGGTTTCTCATCGCCAAATCAGCCCGATCAAGAGCGGACCACAGCCTATCGTGACAGCTCAGGGCCGAATTCGCGGTCGGCTGCCCTTTGTGCTACCATTGTCGGTAACTGGGAGGAGCCATCTGGGGAATCCCGGCTTAGGGAACTGCTCCAGGGGGAGGCACCGGGACGATTGATCCCGGCACCTGTTTTGGCCCCTTCTGTGGGTGGCGGCCAGAGTCCGGTCGTCCTGAATGTTGGATCTCTGTTGGCCGGCTTCGACCGGAACCCGTCGAGTCAGCGGAAACAGGCGATCTCTGCTCGAGGCGGCCATGAAGACGCTGCTTTTCTTCGCCGTGTTGGTCACCCTGGTCATCGCGACGTGGCTTTTCATTCCGTTGCTTCAGGGCCGCGACGCGGATTTTGAAACTAGGCTCGCGCTGCTTCAGGGCCGTGGCGGGGATTTTGTGGACACGCCGTCGGAGGCGACGCCGACGCCGCCCTCCCAGGCCCCCGAAGCGGCGCCTTCACGCCCCCTCTCGGGACCTGCCGAGAGCGTGGAGGCCGGGGGCGCCACGGGAAAGGCCGCCGAGACGAGTATCGGGGAAGAGCCCGGCGACCGGCCGTCGATCATCGAGAACGGCCAGACAAGGGAACTTGGGCAAAAGCCCTTGCCACTCGCCCCGCCGGTCGATCCCGAGTACGACACGGCGGCCTCCGCGACAGATGCGGTCCGGACCCAGCAAGACGCGACCCTTGCCTTCCTGGTTCGGCAACGGCTCAGGACGTTGGGCCTGGATCCCGGCCCGTCGACATTGGATTCGGAGTTGGGGCCGCAGGCGCGCGCGGCGATCAAGATATACCAGCGCGAGCATAGCCTTCCCGTCGACGGACAGGTGTCGGTAGCCTTGCTCGATCATCTCGATCGGGTGCTCTCCGGCGACGGCCGGACCGGTGAAGAGGACGCCGAAACGAAGGTTGCGGAAGCGCCGCCCGCTCCCCCCGCCGACCAGCCAGGCTCCGCGGACATGGACAGCGCCCGTGCCGAGCGGTTGCCGACGCCGGCCACGGAACCGTCCGAGGATCCGTTACTCGAGCGTCTCGAGCGGGGGCTCCTCGGCTTGCTCGATCATCTCGATCGGAGGCTCTTCGGCGACGGCCGGACCGGTGAAGAGGATGCCGAAACGAAGGTTGCGGAAGCGCCGACCGCTCCCCCCGCCGATCGGCCAGGCCCCGCGGACATGGACAGCGCCCGTGCCGAGAGTTTGCCGACGCCGGGCACGGAACCGTCCGAGGATCCGTTACTCAAGCATCTCGAGCAGGTGCTCCTCGACCACGCCCGGACCGGTGAAGAGGGCGCCGCACCCGCGAGCGAGTCGGCGGCGAGCGCGGCACCCCCCGTGGCGGACGCGACGCGGGGCGACGAGAGCCTCATCTTTCTGGTCCAAGCCCGGCTGAGGCGGTTGGGCCTTTACCCCGGCCCAATGACATTGAAAACCGGACCGGGGCCGCAGACGCGCACGGCGATCAGGGAATACCAACGCGAACATAGCCTCCCCGTCGACGGACAGGTGTCGGTCGCCCTGCTCGATCATCTCGAGCGGGTGCTCCTCGGCCGCGGCCGAACCGGTGAAGAGGGCGCCGAGGCGGGAAGATCGAGCAAGCCGACGGCCCGTGTCGGCGGATATGAGCATTTCCAAAAGGGATTCGCGGCTGCTAAAGATGGACGTCAGGATCTGGCGATCGACCACTATACACGGGCCATCGAATCGGATGATCTTTCACAGCAGCACGTGGCCTACCCCTTCTCTAACCGTGGCGTCATCTATTGGACCATCGGACTTTTCGATCAGGCCATAGAGGACTTCGACGAAGCCGTCCGCCTCAAGCCGGATTATGCGCAGGCTTATCACAATCGAGGCATCGCGTATTACGACAAGGGCCTCGACGAGCAGGCGATCGCAGATCTTGACAACGCCATTCGCCTCAAGCCCGACTACGCCACCGGCTATTTCAACCGCGGCCTCGTGTATGACAAGATGGGCCTCTACGACTGGGCCAGCGACGACTATTCGAAAGCGATCCTGTTGCAACCCGATCTCGACTCCGCCTATTTCAACCGGGGCCGCATGTACGAGGCTACGGGTCGCCAGCCGAGCGCGCTGCAAGACTTCCAAAGGGCGTATTCCCTTGACCCGAGCAACCCCAACTACCGGGCCAAGATGACGGAGCTAGGCCTTCTGCAGTAAGGTCGGCGCGGAAGCACGGAGGGGCAATTCGCGTTAAAGGGATTTGGCGGAGGTTTTCGCGCACGCCGGCCAGGGTGGACCGGACGAGCGCAGGCGACTGGCGGCGCAGTGCCGGGCATGCGTATCCGGGGCGGCGTAGCGACAGTCCCAGCGGCCGCGGCTTCATCCGGCAAACACCGGATACAGGGAGAGGGAGACGACAATGACCAGACCGACGATCGTTGCACTGGCTTTGGCCCTGACGGGTCTTGGTCTCGCGGGTTGTGAGACAGCAGAGGGGTTCCTTGGCGCGGGAGCGGAACAGAGGCTCATTGCCGCCGGTAAGACACCGATGTCCGGCGCCGAGATTCAGCGATTGTGGGCCTCCGGGGCGACAATCAGGGACACGGGGCCCTGGTCGGAGACTCAGAGGTCGTGGGCCTCCCGGACGTCGGTCGGGGGCACGGGCACGTGGTCGGAAAGGACTATCCGCCACTTTCCCGACGGCAGGGCTACGATGGAATGGACCACGGGCTACACGACCGGAAGTGACGAGGGCACCTGGCGCGTCGAGGGGAACCAATCGTGCAAGACATGGCCGGCCGTTGGCCATGAGCGCTGCTGGACCATTTATAAGACCGGAGACAACGAATATCGGTCCTTCAGGGATGGTCGGCTTCGCGCGACGTGGTCCATCATCAAGTAGGCGACGCCGTCACCTTCCGTGACGGTGGCGGCTCCCCGGAGCCGAGGGGATTCGAACTCACTGCAATCTTTTTGTAGCGCCGCGAAATTTCGACAGTTTCTCGAATTTTGGCTTCTGAGAAACCTGCGGCTAACGCGGTCTTTCGACTGGACTTCCATACTCGGGCACGACCCCACGAAACAGATCATTTGCATCTGCTATTCACAAGAGCTGACGGATAAGTTCACGGGACAATTCCGGGCCGTCATCACTTCCGATTGGTACCGATCCGCCTTCCCCAACACCCGCCCCGCAAAGGATATCGAGACGGAGTACGCGACGACCAAAGGTGGGTTCCGCTACGCAACCTCTGTCGGCGGCACCCTTACCGGGCGTGGCGGCAACTTCATCATCATTGATGATCCCATCAAGCCTGAGGAGGCAATGTCGAAAACCAGCCGCGAGAAAGTCATCAGTTGGTATAAAACAACCCTTACCACCCGTTTGAACAACAAGAACGACGACGTCATCATCCTCATCATGCAGCGCCTGCACATCGACGATCTCGCTGGCCACTTGCTCGAGAACGAGCGGGGGGAATGGACCCATCTCGATCTCCCCGCGATCGCCTTGGAACCCCAGGACATCCCTATCGGAGACGGTGAATTCCATCACCGGGAGATAGGCGACGTCTTGCATCCCAAGCGTGAGTCTCGTGACTGCCTCGACAAAATCAAGGCGAGCCTAGGGTCCGAAACATTTTCGGCTCAGTATCAACAGCGCCCCGTGCCCGAAGAGGGCAACATGATCAAGAGGGACTGGTTGCGATGCTATGATGTGCTGCCCGACCGGGGGCCAAACGACAGGATCATCCAAAGCTGGGACACGGCCATGAAGCCGGAGGAGCGCAACGATCCTTCGGTATGCACGACCTGGCTTGAGAAGGAGCGGTTATATTACCTGATGGACGTCACCCGCGAACGCGTTGATTTTCCGGGTCTCAAAGGTCTCGTGATCGGCCTTAATCGCCGACTCCACGCAGATGTCGTGATCATCGAGGATAAGGGCTCGGGCACATCACTGATTCAGGACCTAAAAGGTGAAGGCTCGCTGCATCCAATCGCCTTCAAACCGGAAGGCGACAAGTTTATGCGGATGTATGCCGAAACCGCCAAGATCGAAGCGGGACGAGTCCTGTTGCCCCGAGAGGCAACGTGGCTCGACACG